>NZ_JBHUER010000020.1:0-1755 GCF_042681025.1 Methylopila henanensis | reverse complement strand
GCCGGCGTGGCCCATGCGGCGGCCGGGGGGAGCCGTGCGGCCCGCGATGAAGCCGACGGTCGGCTTCTTCCGGCCCCGCTTGGCCTCGTCCTTCAGGAACTGCGCCGCGTCCTCCTCCGCCGAGCCGCCGATCTCGCCGATCATCACGATCTGCTCCGTCCGGTCGTCCGCCAGCAGAAGCTCCAGCACGTCGATGAACTCGGTCCCCTTCACAGGGTCGCCGCCGATCCCCACCGCCGTCGTCTGGCCAAGGCCCTCGCGCGTCGTCTGGAACACCGCCTCGTAGGTCAGCGTCCCCGAACGCGACACCACGCCGACGGTGCCTCGGCTGAAGATGTTCGCCGGCATGATGCCGATCTTCGACTCTCCCGCCGTCACCACGCCCGGGCAGTTCGGGCCGATCAGACGGGTCTTGGAGCCCACGAGCGCCCGCTTCACCCGCACCATGTCGAGCACGGGGATGCCCTCCGTGATGCAGACCACCAGCGGGATCTCCGCCGCCACCGCCTCGAGGATCGCGTCCGCCGCCCCGGGCGGCGGCACGTAGACCACCGAGGCGTCCGCCCCGGTCGCCTCGCGCGCCTCGGCGACGGTGTCGAACACCGGCAGGTTCAGATGCGTCTGCCCGCCCTTCCCCGGAGCCACGCCGCCGACCATCTTGGTGCCGTAGGCGATCGCCTGCTCCGAGTGGAACGTGCCGTTCTTGCCCGTGAAGCCCTGGCAGATGACTTTCGTGTTCGCGTCGATCAGAACCGACATCGCTCAGGCCCCCTTCTTCACGGCCGCGACGATCTTCTGCGCCGCGTCGTCCAGATCGTCCGCCGGCAGCACGTTCAGCCCGCTCTCGGCGATGATGCGCTTGCCCTCTTCCACGTTGGTGCCCTCGAGCCGCACCACCAGCGGGACTTGAAGCCCCACCGCCTTCACCGCCGCGATCACGCCGCGCGCGATCACGTCGCACTTCATGATCCCGCCGAAGATGTTGACCAGGATCCCCTTCACGTTCGGATCCGCGGTGATGATCTTGAACGCCGCCGTCACCTTCTCCTCGGTCGCGCCGCCGCCCACGTCCAGGAAGTTCGCGGGCTCCTCGCCGTAGAGCTTGATGATGTCGAGCGTCGCCATCGCGAGGCCCGCCCCGTTCACCATGCAGCCGATCGTGCCGTCGAGCGCGATGTAGGCGAGGTCGTGCTTCGACGCCTCGATCTCCTTGGCGTCCTCTTCGGTGAGGTCGCGCAGCTCGGCGAGCTCGGGATGGCGGTAGAGCGCGTTCGAATCGAACGACACCTTGGCGTCCAGCACCCGCAGCTTGTCGTCCTTGGTGACGATCAGCGGGTTGATCTCCAGCATCGCCATGTCGAGGCCGACGAAGGCCGCGTAGAGCTGCTCGACGAGCTTGCCCGCCTGCTTCGCGAGATCGCCCGACAGCCCGAGCGCCTTGGCGATCGTGCGGCCGTGGTGCGGCTGCACGCCGGTCGCCGGGTCGACCGTGACGGTGTGGATCTTCTCCGGCGTGTCGTGCGCCACGTCCTCGATGTTCATGCCGCCTTCGGTCGAGACCACGAAGGCCACATGGCCCGTGTCGCGGTCGACCAGCGCCGACAGGTAGAACTCCTTGGCGATCGCCGAGCCTTCCTCGACGTACAAGCGGTTCACCTGCTTGCCGGCGGGGCCCGTCTGAACCGTCACCAGCGTGCGGCCGAACATCTGCTCCGCGAAGGCCTTCGCCTCCTCGGCCGACTTCGCCAGCCGCAC
>NZ_JBHUER010000019.1:0-963 GCF_042681025.1 Methylopila henanensis | reverse complement strand
GTCACGTCCGTCGTGCGGAAGTAGAACTGCGGACGGTAGTTCGTGAAGAACGGCGTGTGGCGGCCGCCCTCCTCCTTCGTCAGGATGTACGCCTCGGCCCTGAACTTCGTGTGCGGCTTCACCGAGCCCGGCTTGCACAGCACCTGGCCGCGCTCGACGTCCTCGCGCTTCGTGCCGCGCAGCAGCGCGCCGATGTTGTCGCCCGCCTGCCCCTGGTCCAGAAGCTTGCGGAACATCTCCACGCCCGTCACCGTCGTCTTCACCGTCGGGCGGATGCCCACGATCTCGACTTCCTCGCCGACCTTCACGATCCCGCGCTCGACGCGGCCCGTCACGACCGTGCCGCGGCCCGAGATCGAGAACACGTCCTCGACCGGCATCAGGAACGGCTGGTCCACCGGACGCTCCGGCTGCGGGATGTACTCGTCAACCGCCGCCATCAGCTGAAGGATCGCGTCGTGGCCGAGCTCCTTCGACGAGTTCTCCAGCGCCGCGAGCGCCGAGCCCTTGATGATCGGAATGTCGTCGCCGGGGAAGTCGTACTTCGACAGAAGCTCGCGCACTTCGAGCTCGACCAGCTCCAGAAGCTCCGCGTCGTCCACCATGTCGCACTTGTTCAGGAACACAACCAGCGCCGGAACGCCGACCTGGCGCGCCAGGAGGATGTGCTCGCGCGTCTGCGGCATCGGGCCGTCCGCCGCCGACACCACCAGGATCGCGCCGTCCATCTGCGCCGCGCCCGTGATCATGTTCTTCACGTAGTCCGCGTGGCCCGGGCAGTCGACATGCGCGTAGTGCCGGTTCGCCGTCTCGTACTCAACATGCGCCGTCGAGATCGTGATCCCGCGCGCCTTCTCTTCCGGAGCCTTGTCGATCTGGTCGTACGCCGTGAACGTCGCGCCGCCCGTCTCAGCAAGAATCTTCGTGATCGCAGCCGTCAGAGACGTCTTCCCGTGGTCAACG
>NZ_JBHUER010000017.1:0-1781 GCF_042681025.1 Methylopila henanensis | reverse complement strand
CCTCATCGCTCAATGCCCGGCCGCGTTGATCCGTCCCGCCAAACGCAAAAGCGCTTCGACCGCGGCGGAGACCGAGAGCGGACTCATTCGTCATCCAATGCGACGCGCGGGCTCCCCAATTTGGGGGGAGCGGATCGGAAGGCGCGTCAGGGTTTGGTCGTGGCCGCGCGGTCTTTGTCGAGAGCCGCCGTCAGATCCGCGTGGTCAACGAGATGGGACTGGACCTTGGCGCTTCGCACGCCGACCGCTGGCGTCTCGAGCAGCGTGGCGACACGGTGATAGGCGAGGATGGAGACGCCCATGATCTCGTCTTCGTCGACGAGAAGTCTGTAGGTCCCTGCGGGCTGAGGACCATCGAGAGCCTTCAACGTGAAGGGCTGGTGAAACGTCACGGTCGATTCTTGCGTCCGGCGCGTCATGGCGGTCGCCGTCAGGTTTTTTTTGACTTTGGCCCGCTGGGCGGCGCGGCGCCGATCTTTAAAGCCGTGGTCGGAGCGGGCTGTGCTTCCCTGATCTTCTTCGGCTTTTTGGCTTCCTTATTTCCGCGCTTCTGTGCCTTCGCCATGCGCCGTACTCCGGTTGGGCCCCTCAGGACCGGGAGACAAAAGAAGACCCGCCGCTTCGAAAGGCGGCGGGATCGAAGGCGCTCTCGAGCGCCGCTCTGGAGGCTTCGGCTCCGCTACAAGCGAGATTCGCCGGTCCATCCGTGATCGATGTCGCTCCCAGCTCGCTTCGCCGTTCCGTCTCGAGCGATCGGAACGAGAGTGGCTGATGTGGGTGACCTGTCAGCGCCGCCATTGTCCGGCGCGATGACGCCGAAGCCCTTCTGGGCGTTGAACCATTCACCGCTCCCGAAAATCAGTGGTCCTGCCCACCACGAAGCAGGCCTCCGAGCCGCGCCTCAACACGCTTTCGAGCAAATAAAATCCGGCGGATTGGAGTCGAGCGTCAGAAAAGAAATATTAATTCCGTCGAACGGCAACCGTGAGATGATGTGCATGTCGCCGATTGCAATGACATGTGCTTTTTTTATTTTTCTGGTACAAATCTCGCAGCCTTGGGCCACCGCGGTTAACCCAGTCGCTTTAGGAGCTCTTTTTGGACGTGGTTGTAAAAACGGTCCCCGGCGAGAAAGAGTGGCTGCTGATCGACCTTCTGGGACGTTCAATGGGGGTGATCCGAACGACCGACAGCGGACAGGTCCATGTCGAGCCCGACGGAAAGGCGACCGCGACCATGACCGGGATGCGCTGCGGTCCGTTCGCCTCGCTCGACGAAGCGCTTGCGATGATCGAGACGCACACCAGAGGCCTCTGCCGCCGCGAGCCCAGCGAGGCTCAGGCCCCTGCGGATGAACCCGCCGCGACGGTCGAAACCTCGACGGCCATGTCCGAGAACGCGTCGGCGGGGCCGAGATAGCTGCCGGAAAGCGGCATGATTTGCCTGATGTCTCGTGCGACCGCGACCGGGATGAGATTGGCGCTTCCGACGCTTCGGTTGGTCGGATCGAAGGTGATCCAGCCTGCGCCCGGCACATAGACCTCCGCCCAGGCGTGGGTCGAGCCAAGCCCGTTCGAGCCGATAAGCCCCACACCTGGATCATGGAGATAGCCCGAGACGACCCGCGCTCCAAAGCCCAAGCTGCGCGCGGTCTCGGCGAACAAGGTCGCGAAGTCGCGGCACGAGCCGAGGCGGCGATCGAGCGTCTCGAGCGGCGACTGGACGCCTTCGTCTTCACGGATCTCATACGCGACCTCGGCCGCCACGCCGGCGTTGACGTC
>NZ_JBHUER010000016.1:0-894 GCF_042681025.1 Methylopila henanensis | reverse complement strand
CCGAATAGGGAAACGGATACTGGATCGCCGACGCCGCGACGTCGAAGACCGGCCATGCCGGCGCGTCGAGTTCGATCTTGGCGACGCTCTCGATCGTCAGGAGATCGGTCGCGTCCACGAAGGTCGCGATCGCTACGGCGTTGCCGAACACGTCGTAGCTCCAGGACAGCGACGCCGCGGGCGTGATCGAAACGTCGGTCGACAGCAGCCTGAGCTCGCGGCTCTCGCGTGGGCGGATGACGATCCGGTGCGCATTAAGGCGCACAGGGCTGCGATATCGGTACGCCGTCCGGTGCCGGATCGTGATCTCGTCCAATGCGGTCTCCTGCGCTTGCGCCGCGGAACGCACGCCTGCGATCGATCGGCCATGCGATGTCCGGCTCAGGCGTTTCCAGCTCGCGGGTCGTCGGCGAGAAGTTCGTTCTGGACGCTGACGAGCTTTCGCAGCGTCTCGATCATTCTGGCGGCGTCCTGCAGCAATCGCGCGGTCTCGTCCGGCGTCAGGTCGTCCGTCATGACGGCCGCTGCGCGAAGCACGTCGACGAGATCGGGCGTCGGCTTCACTCGTCGAACTCCGCCGGCGTCCGTCCCGCGCGAAACAGCACCACCGGATTTTCGTCCGCCTGCTCCGTATCGACGTCATAGCCTTGGCTAAGCGCGACGACGCCGGCGAAGCGGCTTTCCGCTCGTTCGGCGCGGCTCTTGGCCTCCGCGGCGGTGTTGAATTTCATTGGGGTTTCGGCCCGCAACTTGCCGCGCTTGTCAGCGCTCCAAGTCAGCACGATGTGGATTGTCTCGGTCGCCATGCGCCGGGATAGCAGCGCCCGAGACGCCTGTCGCGTGGCGGTTGGCAGTAAGCCGATTATTCCGGATCGATCGAGCAGAACGGAACTC
>NZ_JBHUER010000014.1:27419-87823 GCF_042681025.1 Methylopila henanensis | reverse complement strand
ATCCTGTCCCCGCAACCAAACCTTCCAGACAAAAACGGCCGCCTTTGTAGGGCGGCCGTTTTGATTCAAGAAAACGCAAGGCGAAAAGAGCGGGGACGCAGCGTCCATCCGCCTCCCCTCGCCCGCCAAACGCTGGAAAGCTCCGCAATTAGTTGCTTCGCCGGCAGGCTCCCTGCGGGACAATGGCTTGAGACCGCCAGCCCCGATCGGGCGCCGGCGCGCGGCCCATGCGCCGCTGGTCATGCGCCCTGGGAGCAAGAGTTTGGACATCGGTTCTGTCGCGTTCGACTTCGCGTCCATCCGGGCGAGGCTGACTGAAGGAGTCGATCCCGTCGCGCTGGTGGCCGAAAGCTGCCGCCGCGCCGCGGCCGTCGCCGACGCCGGGATCTTCACCGCGCTGACGCCGCCGGAGACCGCGATCGAGAACGCCCGCCGGCTGGCGGCGGAAGCGCGCGCCGGACGCGACCTGCCGCTGCTCGGCCTGACCTTCTCGGTCAAGGACAACATCCACGTGGCCGGCATGGTCACCACGTCGAACTGCCCGGTCTTCGCGATCCATCCGCATGAGAGCGCGCCGGCGGTGACGGCGCTCGAGCAGGCCGGCGCGGTGCTGATCGGCAAGAACACGATGGACCAGTTCGCCACCGGGCTGAACGGCACCCGTTCGCCCGAGCCGCTCTGCCGCAACGCCGTCGACCCGGCCTACATCCCCGGCGGATCGAGTTCGGGCTCGGCGGTCGCGGTGGCGCGCGACATCGTCTCGTTCTCGCTCGGGAGCGACACCGGCGGTTCGGGCCGCGTGCCCGCCGCCTGCAACGGCGTCGTCGGCGTGAAGCCGACCATCGGCCTCGTCAGCATGCGCGGCCTCGTGTTCAACAGCCGCTTCTTCGATTGCGTGCCGGTGTTCGCGCGCAGCGTCGCGGACGGGAACGAGATCCTGCGCCTGATCGCCGGCTTCGATCCGCTCGACCCCTGGAGCTGGACCGACGCCGGCGCGATTGACCTGACGGCCCTGCCCCAGGCTCCCGCGCGGCTCGCGGTTCCACAGGCTGAGCAGCTCCGGTTCTTCGGCGACGCGGCGTCCGAAGCCGCCTTCGCCTCCAATCTCGCGGCGCTGCGCAGCCTCGGCCACGACCTGGTCGAGATCGATTTCGCGCCGTTCGAGGAGGCCGGGCGTCTCGTGTTCCAGTCCGCCATGGTGGCGGAGCGTCTGGTGGACTACGGGGCGGTCGTCGCCGAGCGGCCGGAGGGCGTGCACCCCGCGGTCCGCGCGGCGATCGAGCCGGGCCTCTCCTATTCCGCGCGCGAGGCCTTCGAAGCGCTTTACCGCATGCGGGAGCTCAAGCGGGTCGCGGAGATCGCGCTGGCCGACGTCGCCGCGCTGGTGGTCCCGACCGTGCCGACGATCTTCACGATCGACGAGATGCTGGCCGAGCCGATCGCCCGCAACACGGTCATGGGGACCTACACCTATTTCGTGAACCCGATGGATCTCTGCGCCGTCGCGACGCCCGGCGCGCCGCGCGCGGACGGGCTGCCGTCGTCGCTGAGCTTCGTCGGCCTCTCAGGACGGGACGGCGTGGTGGCGGGCCTCGCCGCGGGGTTCGAGAGCGCGATGGCTGGAGCGCCGAAGCAACCGGCGGCCGGTCTGCGCCGCATACGGGACTGACGACGCCATCTGGGGAACTAGGCACCGCCTTCCGCGAACCGCGCGCCGTGATTCGCGCCCGACCCGCAAAGCGGCTTCAGCGATCGCAATACGTAATCAAGCTGAAGTCCGAGTTCTGCAACGCCTGATTGCCGCTTCTGTACGAGTAAACCGTCAGCGTATTCTGATATGTGGTGATGGCGTAATTGATGTCGAATGCATTCGTGGAGGTCGCGACGCTCGCGCAGTCCGTCAGATCGCGGCCGAACGTGACGTAGTAGATGCCGGCAGCGGCTTTGACCGATGATTCGACGCCGGCGCCCCCGAGCAAAGCCCCCGTGTTCAGCACGCGGGCGCTCATGAGCGCCATGCCGCGATCGGTCGACGACGGCGTCGGGGCGGCTCGCGCGCCGCCTGACGCGGAGGGAGGGTTGACGCCCGGGGGCTCCGATTTCGTCTGCCCATAGACAGGGCCCGTAAGGCTCACGATCGCGAGCGCCGCGAAAAGTCTGTTCATACGTTTCCCCCCGTACGTTTGGGCGCAGGATCGGGGGAAGCCTCACGTCATGCAAGCCAAAAGATGGCCAAAGACCGCCGACGCCCAGATAAGACGACGTAGCCTTCGGGTGGAACGTCGAATGACGAAAGCCGATCGTGAGCGGGCGGCGAAAGCTGACGCGACGCCGGCGGACACCGCCCGCGCGCTCCGCAAAAACATGTCGCCTATCGGGAAGTAGTTCTCTGGCGAAGCAGGCGGCGACGCGCTAGCAGCGGTCTCCTCCTGCCGCTTCGGGCTCCATGATCGCGACCGTTACCCTGCTGGACGGCGAAAGTCCGCCCGATGGCGAGAGCTACCTCGTCATCGAATGGCGCACGAGCGGCGCTGGCGTGCAGATCGTCCGGGAGCCGCTCGGCCTGCGCTATCTCGTGGCGCCGGACAAGCACGCCTTCTGGACGGTCGAGGCCCGGCATCTCGCCAAAAGGATGAAGCTCGGCCGCGTCTACTACGTCGGATATCCTCGCTCGCCGAGCTGGAGCGCGGCCGCCGCCGGTTGACGGGCCGCTCTGCCCCCGAGGAACTTCCGGCCGGTGTTCGCGTTACCGCAAAGTCATCGTACCAAAAGCGGCACGCCGCGCAGACGTCATGCGGATCTCTTCGCGCGGCGTAGAGCTCGGCGCGACCGAATGCGGGGGCTCGCCCGAGCTCCCGACCATGGTCATTGGAGAAAAGCCCCCGTCCCTTCCCGGAGCACCGACCCATGCGGCAGCCGCAAAAGCCTTATCGCATCCGCAAGCTTCACGATTTTGGCGACCGTTGCTGGGGCGTCGTCGACGCCAGGGGCGCGCTGGTCGATCTCGACGGGCTGTCGATGAAGCTGCAACGCGAAGAAGCCGAGACTCTCGCCGAAAAGCTCAACGAATCCAAAGAAGTCGCGCCGCTGAAGACCTAGCCGCGCTTCGTCCGTTGAAACGGGCGGCGCTGCGGCCGGCTGCGGGGAAAGCCGCCGGCGCCGCCTCGTTCTCCCTAACTCCTCATGGCGCCTCGGGCGGCAGCGACGCGTAGTAGGCGGCGACCGCCTTGATGTCGGCCTCGGTCATCCCGAATGCGATCTTCCGCATGATCTCGCGGAAGGGTCCGCCGCCGCGGGAGTCCTCCTCTTTCTCCCAGAGCAGAAGCTGCGACTCGAGATAGCTCGCGTGCTGTCCGGCGAGCCTGGGATAGGCCGGGTTGCGCGCCGAAGCTGACGGCCCGTGACAAGAGGAGCAGGCCGGCGTTCCGGTGTCGCGCACGCCCTCGCGCGCGATTTTTTCGCCGCGCGCGACGAGCGCGGGATCGAGCGATCCGGCGCTTTCCGGTCGCTTCGGCGTCTGCCCCGCATAATGCTCGGCGAGCGCCGCGATCTCGGCGTAAGGGATGCGCGCGGCCGCGGTCTGCATGATCCCGCTGTGGCGCGTTCCCAGCGCGTAAGCCGACAGCGCGTCGTAAATGTAGTCTTCGCTCTGGCCGGCGATGATGGGGAAGGCGTCGCCGTCGCGCCCCATGCCTTCGCGGCCGTGGCAGCGCGCGCAGTCCGCGAGCACGTCCGGGCGCGGCGTCCGTCCCTGCGGGCCGTGGGCGATGGCGACCAGCCCGCCGACCGAGCCGTCGTTCTCCTCGCCCATGGCGAGCCGGGCGTAATCCTGCTCGGACATCCCCGGCAGCTTGCGCAAGAAGGCGACCACCGCCCAGACCTCGTCCTCGCGCTCCTGACCCGAGACCCAGGCCGGCATGCCTGTGAACTTCACGCCGTTCTTCACGATCCAGAACAGGTGCTTTGGCTCCCAGGTTGGGATCGTCTTTTCGAGATCGGGCGCGACCGGCGACATCTCGTGGATGATCGGCGAGCGGGGCCGGCCTGGAGCGCCGTGGCAGCTCGCGCAGCCGCTGGCGTAGTGCCCGGCGCCGCGGGCGATCAGCGCAGGGGAGTCCAGATTGTCCGGGGTCTCGACGGCGATGGTGCGCGTCTTGACCGAGTTGATCATGACGTAATGCAGGAACCAGTCCGTGATCGCCCAATGCGGCGTGGAGGCCGCGACGTTGAACAGGCCCGACCATGCGAAGGCGAGCACGCCCGCCGCGACCCCGCACGCCGCGAGCACGGCGCGCAGGGGCGTGACAAGGACGTTGATACGCCACTTCATCGGCCGGCTCCCGGTTCGACCGCCCGGTCCTCGCGCAGCAGCCGAGCCGCGAGCGCGAGCCCGCCGGCGAGATAGACCCCGCCGCCGACGAGCAGCATCACGATCCCGCCGACATGCTGCTGGTGAAGCGCCTCCGCCGCGCCGCCGTGATGGAGGGCGTAGAGCGGGACGGTGGTGGTCGAGAGCAGCACGCCGAGCAGCGTCATGTGGATCGAGGTCAGCAGCATGCCGATCGTTCCCTGCGCCGCCGCGGGCCGCGAGCCGCCGTGGCCGAGGCAGGCGATCCAGAGCCACAGGCCGGCCAGCAGGAACGACGCCTGCTCGGCGACATAGACCAGGCCGTTCAAGCGCGCGAGATCGTGAGCCGCCGGCGCGTGCCAGCCCCACACGACCACAAGCTCCACGAGCGAGACCGGAACCGCCGCGAACAGAGCCGGCCGTGTGACGGAGAGGTCGGAGCGCGAGCCGACGAAGCCGAGCGCCAGCAGCGGCGCGGCGACGGCCACGACCGTCATGTGGCTGGTCATATGGGCCGCGAAGCCGTGCCCGAAGGCGGCCTCCGGCAGCGGCGACCACGCAAAGGCCAGCGCCGCGCCGCCCGCGACCGTGAGCGCGCCCCTCATCGGCAGTCTCCAATGAAGACCGCGGGCAGCGCCACGAAGATCACGCCGATGAAGGACAGGCCGCACAGCAGGATGGTCGCGAAGCCGAGGAACTGCTGGCGGTCGTCGAAGGTCCCGTCGTCATAGGGCGGCTCGGCGTCGCCGTCGCCCCAATGCGTCCAGGCCTGCCGGCTCGACCACGCGATCGCCCCGAGCGCCGCGACGGTCGCGACCGCGATGACGATCCGCGCGGTCGTGACGTCCGGCCAGCCGCCGCCCGTGAACACGCGCGCGTCCGTCATGGCCTTGGCGCAGTGGACCGAGGCCGCGACGTAGCAGACGAGGAAATGGACCGCCCAGATCGTCGGGGCGGTGATCAGCGTGATCAGGTTGGCGCGGGTCGAGGCGATCATGCGACAGCCAGCGGAAACAGCGCCAGCACCGCGACGGTGACGGCCATGGTGACGAGCGCGAAATGCCAGAAAAGCACGACGTTGTGGATGTCGATGTCGTGCTCGGCGGTGAGCTTGTCGCCGAGCGAACGCGCGAGGCAGTAGAGCGTCATGATCACCCCGACCCCGAGATGGACCGCGGTCCAGATCGCGATGATCCAGACGGTCGCAGGGTAGACGTGGGAGGTCGGATCGAGGCCGGTCGTGTGCGGCCCCCACAGCAGCGCAGCGCCTCCCCCGATCGCGAGGACGACGGAGCCCGCCAGCCAGAAGCGCAGGGCCCCCGGGCTGTCGGCGGCGTTCGCGCGGCGGGCGAGCAGCATCGCGCCCCAGGAGGCGAGGACGAGCGCCATGGCCACGGCCGGCCAGAACTGTCCGGGACCGACGCCCGCGGCCGGCGGGAAGGCGCTCGCGTGAATCGTCCAGTAGAAGAAATAGCCGAAGATCAGGCTGGCGAAGGCCGACATGTCGCCGATCATGGTGATGAACATCGCCCACCAGCCGACCGAGTCCGGCCCGGAGACGTAGAGCGGCAGCTTCAGCCCGAGGCCGACGTCCTTCTCCTTCTTTTCCGGGATGATCGCGGTGCCGGTCCAGAGCCAGATCAGGATCGCTATCAGCGCCGCGATCGAGAAGCCGATCGTCAGCGTCCAGGCGTAGAACGTCGCGGCGATGAACGCGCCGCCGGTGAGGAAGGCCGCCCCCATGGTGACGAAGGTGTTGCCCGGCACGCGCAGGCACTGGATCGGCCGCGCGTCGAGCACCGAGGTGATCAGCGTCTCGCGTTTTCCCTCCTCGGCGTCGGGCAGGTAGAACCGCCCCTCGTCGTAGTCACGCACGAAGTTCGGCTGCTGCCAGAGCGGGTAGCGCGTGGTGACGACCGGCACCGTGCGCACGCCCCACTCCTTGCCGGGGTTTTCCGACAGCCACTCCAGCGTGCCGGCGTTCCAGACGTTGCGGGGAGCGTAGGGCTCCTTCGACTTCGGCCGCAGGATGTCCCAGGCCACCACCAGCACGCCGGCGGCGAACACGAAGGCGCCGACGGTCGACACCATGTTCAGCGTCTCGAAGCCGAGCCCTTCCGCGTAGGTGAATACGCGGCGCGGCATGCCGCGCAGGCCCGTGATGTGCATCGGCAGGAAGGTGACGTTGAAGCCGACGAACAGCAGCCAGAAGCCGATCTTGCCGAGCCGGTCGGACAGCCGGCGGTCCATCACGAAGGGGTAGTAGTAATAGACGCCCGCGATCAGCGGGAAGAACATGCCGCCGATCAGCGTGTAGTGCAGATGCGCCACCACGAAGTGGCTGTCGTGCGCCTGCCAGTCGAACGGCGCGAGCGCCACCATGACGCCGGTGAGCCCCCCAAACACGAAGATCGCGAGCGCGCCGACGGCGTAGAGCATCGGCACGGAGTAGATCGCACGTCCGGCGAGCAGGGTCGCGAGGAACACGAAGATCTGCACGCCGGTCGGGATCGCGACCGCCTCCGACGCCGCCGAGAAGAAGGCGAGCGAAATCGACGGCAGTCCGGTCGTGAACATGTGGTGGACCCACAGGCCGAACGACAGGAAGCCGGTGCCGATCGCGGCCAGCACGATCCAGGAATAGCCGAGGATCGGCCGCTGGGCGAAGGTCGGCACGATCATCGCGAGCAGAGCGATCGCGGGCAGAAAGATGATGTAGACCTCCGGGTGGCCGAAGATCCAGAACAGGTGCTGCCACAGCAGCGGGTCGCCGCCCTTGGAGGGATCGAAGAACGGCCAGCCGAACATCCGCTCCATCTCGAACAGGATGTCGCCCGCGATCAGCGGCGGAAAGGCGAACAGGATCATGCCGGCCACCACCAGCACGTACCACGCGTAGAGCGGCATCAGGTTGATGCGCATTCCCGGCGGGCGGCACTTCAGCGTGCCGACGATGAGCTCCACGGCGGCCGCGATCGAGGCGATCTCGATGAAGGAGAGCCCCAGCAGCCAGACGTCGGCGCCGATGCCGGTCTGCTTGTGGTCGGTCGAGAGCGGCGGATACATGAACCAGCCGCTGTCCGGCGCGGCGTTGAAGAAGATCGAGCCGCAGACGAACACGCCGCCGAGCAGGAAGCTCCAATAGCCGAAGGCGGACAGCCGGGGGAACGGCAGGTCGCGCGCGCCCAGCATCTCCGGGAGGATCAGGATCGCGACCGCCTCGAAGATCGGGATCGCGAACAGGAACATCATCGCCGTGCCGTGCAGCGTGAAGACCTGATTGTAGAAGGTGGCGGAGAGGAAATCGTTGTCCGGCACGGCGAGCTGGGCGCGGATCAGCAGCCCCAGCACGCCCGCGAACAGAAAGAAGGCGAGCGCCGTCGCCGTGTACCAGATCCCGACCTCGGAATTGTTGACCGCCGACCAGTAGCGGAGCCCCTTCGGGGTCTCCCAGACCTTCTCGAGCCGCGCCTCCTGGGCCTTGCGGAGCTCGGGATCGTCTTGGCGGGAGGCGAGCGCGACGTCGGTCATGGATCGTTCCTGCGCTGCGGCTTTACGTGGAGGCCGGGCGCCCCCTCACCCGCCGCTGCGCGGCGACCTCTCCCCGCCGGGGAGAGGTGCGCAACGGCGCCGTTCGTCACCTCTCCCCGGCGGGGAGAGGTCGGAGGGCGCAGCACTCCGGGTGAGGGGGCGTTACGCACGGACGGATCCCCGCTCACTTCAGGCTCCCCAGATAGCCTGCGATCGCCTGCAGCTCGTCCGGCTTCAGCGCGCCATAGGCCGGCATCTTCGCCCGCGGCTTCAGCGTGCCGGTCTCGCGGATGAAGCGCGCGACATTGTCTGGCGTGTTCGGCATCAGCCCGGCGCCCACGGTCGCGCGCTCGCCGAAGCGGGTGAGATCGGGACCGACGACGCCCCTGGCCTCGGTCCCCGAGACCGTGTGGCAGGCGCCGCAGCCGTTTCTGAGGAACAGCTCCGCGCCCCGCGCCTGTTCGGGCGCCTGCGCGGCCGGCCGCGCCTGATCCTTCAGCCACGCCTCGAAGGCGTCCTTCTCCATCGCCACAACGTCGAAGGCCATCAGCGCGTGGCTCGCGCCGCAGAACTCCGCGCAGACCCCGCGGTAGACGCCAGGCTTCTCCGCCTTCAGCACCAGCCGGTTCTCACGGCCGGGGATCATGTCGACCTTGCCGCCGAGCGAGGGAATCCAGAAGGCGTGGATCACGTCCGGCGCAGTCAGCGCGAACTCGACGCGCTCGCCCACCGGCAGCCGCACCTCGTTCGCCGAGGCGACGGCCGCGCCGTCCTGAGGCCGGTAGGTCACGCGCCACCAGAACTGCTCGCCCGACACGTCGATCCGGAGCCCCTCGCCCGGCTCGCGCAGCGTCCACATCATTCCGAGGCCATAGACGAGCAGACCGGCCAGCACGACCGTGGGAAACGCGACGCCGCCCCACAGGATCAACCTCAGTCCGACCTTCTCATCGTGCGGGTCGGGGCGGATGCGGGTGGCGTAGACCGCGATCGCCATGACGATCGCCCAGACCACGCCGGCCCCGACGGCCATGACCCAGAACAGCGTCGCGACCTCACGCGCCTCGAAGCCCGCCGGGTCGAGCGCCGACTGGACTCCCGAGCAGCCGCCGAGGGCGAGCGTTCCGGCCGCCGCTGCGGCGATGCGCCAATGACGGCCGCGAGCTGCGATGGTCTTCCTCCCCCTGCGAATCCAATGGTTCGCGCCGGAACCCTGTGACGATTCTAGAACCGGCGACGGGTTTGACCGCCTTGACGATCGATCACGACCGCGCGATCTGCACCGGGAAACCAGTGAGGACCATGGCCACGGACACCAGCAGCGCAACCCGACGCGGCGACGTCGAGCGGGAGTTTCTCGCCAATCTCGGCCGGGCCGCAGGCGGCGCGATCGTATTCGCGCTGCCCGTGCTGATGACGATGGAGATGTGGTCGCTGGGCGCCAGCCTCGAGCGATGGCGGCTTGCGGCGATGCTGCTCGGCGCGCTGCCTCTGCTGGTCGGCCTGTCGCACTTCGTCGGCTTCGAGGAGACCGACACCTGGGTGGACGACCTGCGCGACGCCTTCGTCGCGATCGCCGTCGGCTTCACCACGTCGGCCGTCGTCCTGACGCTGCTCGGTCTCGTCGACCCGGACCGGTCGTTCGACGAAACGCTCGGGGCGATCCTGATCCAGACCGTGCCAGCGAGTTTCGGTGCCGTCATCGCGCAAGGGCAGCTCGGCCAGACCGACGAGGCCGACGAGCGCGCGAACCGCAAGGCGGGCTATGGCGGCGACCTGCTGTTCAACGCGGCCGGCGCGGTGTTCCTCGCGTTCAACATCGCGCCGACCGAGGAGATCGACCTGATCGCGGCCTCGATGACGCCGCTCCACGCCATCGCGCTGGTGATCGTGTCCGTGGTCGTGATGCACGCCATCGTCTATGTCGTGCGCTTCGCCGGCCAGTCGCGGCTGAGACCGGAGGGGCACGGCTTCTGGAGCCTGTTCGTGCGCTACACCCTGCCGGGATACGCCGTCGCCCTGGTCTCCTGCGCCGCCATGCTCTGGGTCTTCGGCCGGCTCGACGACTACGGCGCCAGCTCGGCGCTGCGCCTCGTCGTCGTGCTGGGCTTCCCGGCCGCCGTCGGCGCGGCCTTCGCGCGGCTGATCGTCGGAGGCCAGAGCTGATGGCGGAAACCGGATCCAAGCCGCAGAAGCCGGAAGTCGCGCGCATCGAATGGGCGGTCGGCGCTCTGGGCGCCGCGATCGTCGTCGCGGTCCTCGGCGTCCTCGCCTACGAGGCCGTCGTCCACCGCGACGGCGCGCCGACGCTCGTCGCGCGGGTCGTCGACGTCACCCCGACGGAGGCGGGCCACGTCGTGCGCTTCCGCACGGAGAACCGCGGGCCCTCGACCGCAGCCGAAGTGGTCGTGCGAGCGACGCTGACGCAGGGCGACCGGACGCTGGAGGAAGCGGAGACCACGCTCGACTACGTCGCCCGGCGGTCCGAACGGGAGGCCGGCGTCATCCTGAAGGCCGATCCTGCAAGCGGGACGCTGGAGCTTCGGGCGACGTCCTACCGGAAGCCCTGAAGCCCGCCGGCGAGGCCCTCCCCCGACGCCGCTCCCGGCGCCCTTCTTGCTTCGATGACGACGGAACGCGCGGGAGCCGCAACCGGACCGGCTCCGCCGGACGCCGATCGGCGGCTCCCCGCGCTGGTCCCGGCGCTGTCCCGCCGCGCCGCATGCCCGTGATGCCTCTTTCAGGAGCCTGACGGCGCCCCCGCCGTCAGGCTCCCCATCCCCGTCAGGCAAGCCCCACCGGAGCGCGACATGTCGTCAGTTCCTCATCCCGTCGACGAAAAGCTCCCGCTTCTCCGATTGGCGCCGCTTGCGGTCCAGCACGTGCTGGTGATGTACGCCGGCGCCGTCGCCGTGCCGCTGATCGTGGGGCGCGCGCTGAAGCTGCCGCCCGAAGACGTCGCCTTTCTCATCAGCGCGGACCTGTTCGCCTGCGGGCTCGCGACCCTCGTGCAGTGCTACGGCTTCCGAGGCGTCGGCGTCCGTCTGCCCGTGATGATGGGCGTGACCTTCGCCTCGCTCGGGCCGATGCTGTCGATGGCGAACGCGCCCGAGGTCGGGCTGCTCGGCATCTTCGGCTCGGTGATCGCCGCCGGCGTCTTCGGCGTCCTCGTGGCGCCCTTCATCTCGCGGCTGCTGCCGCTGTTCCCGCCGGTCGTGACCGGCACGATCATCCTCGTCATCGGCGTGTCGCTGATGCGCGTCGGCATAAACTGGGCCGGCGGCGGCCAGCCGACCGTGACGCGCGTGGTGGACGGGGTGCCCGGCAGCTTTCCCAACCCGGCCTATGCGCAGCTTCAGGGCCTCGCCATCGCGGGCTTCGTGCTGCTCGTCATTCTCGCGCTGCTGAAGTGGGCCGACGGCTTCGTGCGCAACGTCGCAGTGCTGCTCGGCATCGTCGCCGGCTGCGTCGTCGCGGCGGCTCTCGGCCTCATGCATTTCGAAAGGGTCGGCGAGGCCTCCTGGTTCGACGTCGTGCTTCCGTTCCATTTCGGCCTGCCGACGTTCCACCTCATACCGATCGTCACGATGTGCATCGTCATGGTCGTGGTGATGATCGAGTCGCTCGGCATGTTCCTCGCGCTCGGCGAGATCACCGGCCGGACGATCGACCGGAAGGACCTGACTCGAGGCCTGCGCGCCGACGGCGTCGGCACGCTGCTCGGCGGCGTCTTCAACACCTTCCCCTACACCTCATTCTCGCAGAACGTCGGACTGGTCGGCGTCACCGGCGTGCGCTCGCGCTGGGTCACGGTCGCAGGCGGCGTCATCATGCTGGCGCTCGGCCTGCTGCCGAAGATGGCCGCGCTGGTCGAAGCCGTGCCTCAGGTCGTGCTCGGCGGCGCGGGGCTGGTGATGTTCGGAATGGTGGCGGCCACCGGCGCGCGCATCCTCGCCGGCGTCGATTTCAGGAACAATCCGAACAACCTGTTCGTGGTCGCGGTTGCGGTCGGCTTCGGCATGATCCCGCTGGTCGCGCCGACCTTCTTCAAGAACCTGCCGCACGACCTCCACCCGCTGCTCGAATCGGGAATCTTGCTGTCGGCGATCGTCGCGGTCGCGCTGAACTTCTTCTTCAACGGCCTCGCAAGCGCCGAAGACGCGGCTGCGGAGGCGGCGGCCGCCGCCTCCGCGGCCGAGCATGCCTGAAGGGCGGCGCGCGCGGCGATCACGGAGCGGGCGGCGTCGATGTGACCTAGGCCGAACGCCTGCGGAAGGCCCATCAGCGTTGGCGCGATCGGCGGTTCTCGCGCCATAATTGACGCATGGCCGCCGCTCCTCCTCCCCCCATCGCCGAGATCGCCGTCCTGATCTACCCCCGCGCGCAGCTCGGCGCCGCGCACGGCCTGAGCGACCTGTTCTCGGTCGCGAACCTGATGGCGCGGAACCGCGACGGTACCCGGGCGCCCCAGCTTCGGATCAGCCACTGGATCGGACGCGAGGACGGCGGCGTCGAACGGACGCTCGACAGCCACCCCGGGTTCGCCGGCGAGCCCGACGTCGTCGTCATGCCGCCGGCCGTGATCGCTCCGATCACGGCGGAGGAAGCGAAGCCGCTGGCGATCTGGCTGCGCGAGCGCCACGACCGTGGCGCGACGCTCTGCTCGGTCTGCGCCGGCGCCTTCCTGCTCGGCGAGACCGGCCTGCTCGAAGGCCGCCCCGCCACCACGCACTGGCATTTCGCCGAGGATTTCGCCGCGCGGTTTCCGGACGCGCGCATGGACATCGACAAGCTCGTCATCGACGACGGCGACCTGATCACGGCGGGCGGGCTGATGGCCTGGACCGATCTCGGCCTGAAGCTCGTCGACCGGCTGCTCGGGCCGACCGTGATGCTGGAGACCGCGCGGTTCCTGCTCGTCGACCCGCCGGGCCGCGAGCAGCGCCATTACAGCCTGTTCTCGCCGCGGCTCCGGCATGGCGACGAGGCGGTGCTGAAGGCGCAGCACTGGCTGCAGGCGACCGGCGCGCGGGACGCGTCGCTCGCCGCCATGGCCGAGAAGGCCGGGCTGGAGCCGCGCACCTTCCTGCGCCGGTTCCACAAGGCCACCGGCATGAAGCCGACGGAGTACTGCCAGCACCTGCGCGTCGGCCGAGCGCGGGACATGCTGGAGACCACCGCCCGCCCGGTCGAGCAGATCGCCTGGGACGTCGGCTACGAGGATCCGGGCGCGTTCCGGAAGGTGTTCGTCAAGGTGACCGGGCTCGGTCCGCGCGAGTACCGCCAGCGCTTCGGACTGGCCTCGGTCCGCGCCGAGGACGCCGCCTGACGGGAGCGGACGTTCAGAACGCCCCTCGCCTGACGGTCGCCGCAGCCAACGTCCGAATGACCTCGCGCAAGGCGTGGGTGTCGGACGTCGTCCGCTCCTTCGCCGCGCGGAACAGCGCGCGCTGGCGGTCGGCGCTGGTCCCGTCCGCGGCGATGGCGCGGCAGCGCGCGATCCAGTCCGTCGATCCGAGCGCCGCGGCGTCGCTCTCGACGAGCGCCAGCACGGCCTCGAGCTGCTCCGCGACCGTGCGCGTTTCGCCGGAGCGGGCGTCGATCAGGCGGGCCTCCAAGCCATGCTGCTGCACCTGCCAGAGGTTCGACGCGCAGACGCCGCGATCGACGACGCTCACCTCGGCGTTGATCTCCGGCCGGCGCACGAGGCAGCGCGTCAGCGCCTGGTAGAGCGCCGCGAGCGCGACCGCGTCGTCGACCCGGGTGCAACAGTCGCAGACCCGGAGCTCGACGGTCGGGAAGCGGACCGAAGGCCGGATGTGCCACCACAGGAAGCTGGCGTCGTCGATGACGCCGCCGGCGACCATGAGCTCCACGAAGCGCCGGTACTCGTCCTCGTCGGCGAACATCTCCGGCAGGCCCGTCCGCGGCCATTGCGCGAAGGCGGTCAGGCGGTACGAGTGCAGCCCGGTGTCGCGGCCCTGCCAGAACGGCGACGACGACGACAGCGCGAGCATCAGCGGCAGGAACGGCGTGAGCCGGTTCATGAGACGCACGCGGCCGTCGGGCTCCGGCGTCTCCACGTGGATGTGCATGGCGCAGATCATGGCGCGCGGCGCGATGACGCCGAGCTCCGCCAGCAGCCGCTGGTAGCGCTCCTTCTCAGTGGCGTCCTGATCGCGGGCGCGGGCGAGCGGATGGCTGCCGGCGGCGAGCAGGAGGAGGCCATGCTCCTCCGCGACCTTGGCGAGCCCGCGACGGGCGGCCAGAAGCTGGTCGCGCGCCTCCTCGAAACTCGTCGTCGGCTCGGTCTGGACCTCGACCTGTCCCTTCAGGAACTCGTGCGAGGCCGGCTTCACCTCGGCGCCGCGGGCGCGGTGGAAAGCGTCCGCGACGTCCCCGTCGGGCGTCGCGCCGGTCTCCGCGTCAGCCAGGAAATACTCTTCCTCGATCCCGAACCGAAACACGGCGTCCATGGGGGGCGCTCCAACGACCACCCGCCGGGTTATAGGGCGCGTCGCGCCGCCGGCCGCGTCGTCAGCCGCCGAGATAGGCCTCGCGCACATGCGGGTCGGCGATCAGCTCCGACCCGAGGCCCCGCTTCACCACGCGACCGGTCTCGATGAGATAGGCGTGGTCGCAGAGCTCAAGCGCGGCGAAGGCGTTCTGCTCGACCAGCAGCACGGTCGCGCCGCCGTCGCGGATCGCCTTGATGATGCGGAGCGTCTGCTCGACGATCGTCGGCGCGAGGCCGAGCGAGGGCTCGTCGAACATCACGAGCTTCGGACGGCTCATCAGCGCCCGGCCGATCGCCAGCATCTGCTGCTCGCCGCCGGACAGCGTTCCCGCCGCCTGATGCCGGCGCTCCGCGAGCCGGGGGAAGTCGGAATAGACCCGGTCGTAGTCCTGCCGGACCTGGATCGGATCCTTCCGGAGATATGCGCCCATCGCGAGGTTGTCGGCGACGCTCATGTAGGGAAACACGCGCCGGCCCTCGGGACAGTGCGCGATCCCGAGGCTGAGGATGCGGGCGGGGTCCGCTCCGGCGATGTCTTCGCCGCGGAAGCGGATCGTCCCCGCGCGCGGCTTCACCAGCCCCGAGATCGTCCGCAGCGTGGTGGACTTGCCGGCGCCGTTGGCGCCGATCAGCGCCACCAGCTCGCCCTCGCCCACGTCGAGGCTGATCCCCTTCAGCGCCGACACCGGCCCGTAGCCGCATTCGAGGTCGCGGATCTCAAGCATGGGCGGCTTCCCTTTCGGCCTCGCGGGTCGCGGCGCTCTTGCCGAGATAGGCCTCGATGACCGCGGGATCGGCGCGGATCTCTGCCGGCGTCCCGTCGGCGATCAGTTTGCCGTGGTTCAGCACCACGATGCGGTCCGAGACCTCCATCACCATCGGCATGTCGTGCTCGACCAGCAGGATGGTGACGCCCTTGTCCCGCACCGAGCGGATCAGGCGCACGAAATTCTTGGTCTCGGACGCGTTCATGCCCGAGACCGGCTCGTCGAGCAGCAGCATCGACGGGTCGGTCGCGAGCGCCAGCGCGACGCCGACGAGCCGCTGCTCGCCATAGGAGAGCGAGCCGGCGCGCTCCTCGGCGCGAGCGCTCAGACCCACCCACTCAATCAGCTCGCGCGCTCTGGCGCGGCGCGCGGCCTCGCCGGCGCGCTCCTTCGGCAGGTTGAAGATGGCGTCGAGCAGGCTCGCGCCGCCGTCCTCGCGGTGCAGGCCGATCAGCACGTTGTCCAGCACCGTGTCGTCGGGAAACACGCTGGTGCGCTGGAAGGTGCGGGCGAGACCGAGCCGGTTGATGCGGTTCGGGGCGAGGCCGGCGAGGCTCGCGCCCTTGAAGCGCACCTCGCCCGTAGTCGGCTTCAGGAAGCCGGTGACCACGTTGAACGCGGTGGTCTTGCCGGCGCCGTTCGGGCCGATGAGGCTGAGGATCTCGCCGGGCCGAACGTCGAAATGCAGGTCGGAGATCGCGACGAGCCCGCCGAAGCGCACGCCGACATGCTCGACCGAGAGGATGGGTTGGTCGCTCACCGCTGGCCCTCCAGCTGGGGTTTCGCGGCCGGCGCCGGGCCATGCGCGCGGCGCGCCCTGCGGGCCGCGAACCAGTCGTCGACGTAGGGCGCGATGCCCCGCGGCATCAGGAACAGGATCAGGATGAGCACCGCGCCGTAGACGATCCACTGCGCCTCGGGCGCCATGTAGGGCCGCAGCGCCACCGGCAGCGTCCCGAAGATCAGGCCGCCGATCACCGGGCCCGCGAGCGAGCCCTTGCCGCCCGAGACCACCATGATGACCATGGTCACGGTGTAGGCGAACAGGAACACGTCCGGGTCGATGATGCGGAAGTAGTGCGCGTAGAGGCTGCCCGCCGCGCCGGCGATCGCGGCGGAGAAGGTGGCGGCGACGGTCAGCGTCTTCGTGGCGTTAACGCCGACCGACATGGCGAGCTGCTCGTTCTCCTTCAGGCCCCGCATGGCGCGGCCGAAGCGCGAATGGACGAGCCGCGCCACCACGAGATAAGCGAGCGTGGCGACGCCCAGCATCAGGTAGTAGTTCTGGACCTTGGTGCGGAGCGTCAGCTCGCCTAGGCCGGGAAAGCCGAGCTTCATCTGCGGGATCGAGGTGAGCGCGAGCGGACCCTGCGTCAGCTCGATCCAGTTCAGCGCGACGAGCCGCACCACCTCGGCGAAGCAGATCGTGACGATGACGAAGTAGGCGCCGCGCACCCGGAACGACAGCCGGCCGACGACGTAGCCAAAGAAGCCGGACACGACGATCGCGACCAGGAAGCCGATGAAGGGATGCCAGCCCTCGTGGATCACGCGGACGTCGCCGAACAGGCCGACGTCGAAGCCGAGCGCGGTGAGCGCGCTCGCGTAGGCGCCGATGCCGAAGAAGGCGATGTGGCCGAGGCTGAGCTGGCCGGTGTAGCCGAGCAGCAGGTTCAGGCTGATGGCGCCGATGGTGAAGATGCCGCCGGTGATCAGCGCGTTGAGGAGATAGGGGTCCTTCAGGCCGAGCGGCAGCAGGGCGAGGACGACGAGGACGACGGGCGGGAGATAACGGGTCATCCGACGCGCTCCGCGCGGGCGAACAGGCCGGTGGGCTTCATCAGCAGCACGGCGATGATGATCAGGAAGCCCATGGCGTCGCGGTAGCCGGACGAGACGTAGCCGGCGCCGAACTCCTCCGCGAGCGCCAGCACGAAGCCGCCGATGGTGGCGCCCGCGATCGAGCCGAGGCCGCCGAGGATGACGATGGCGAAGGCCTTCACCGCGGCGAGGTCGCCCATCTGCGGGAACACGACGTAGACCGGCCCGAGCAGCGCGCCGGCGGCGGCCGCGAAGCTCGATCCGAGCGCGAAGGTCGCGGTGTAGATCAGGCGCACGTTGACGCCCATCAGCGCCGCGGTGTCGGCGTCCTGGAAGGTGGCGCGCATGGCGCGGCCGAGCCGGGTGCCGTTGATCATGGCGTAGGCCAGCGCGATCAGCGCGGCGGCGGCGAGCAGCACGAACAGGCGCAGCCACGAGATCGAGACGCCGGCGAACTGCAGCGGCGCGTCCGGGAACGGCGACGGGATCGCCTTGGCGACGCCGCCGAAGATCCAGAGCGTGCCGGACTGCAGGATGATGCCGGCGCCGATCATCATCAGCATGGTGGTGTCGATGTCGGCGCCCCTGAGCGGCCTGAGCAGCGCAAGCTCGATCAGCGCGCCGAGCGCGAGGCCCGCGACGATGGCGAACGGCAGCGCCAGGAAGAAGTTCATCCCGAGCGCGGTCGAGGCGAGGTACATCGCGTAGGCGCCGAAAGTGTAGAGCGCCCCGTGGGTGAAGTTCACCACGTTCATGATGCCGAAGATCAGCGTCAGGCCGATCCCGAGCAGCGCGTAAGCGCCGCCCAGCACCATGGCGTTGACGAGGTGTTGCAGGAACTGGTCCACGGAGGGCTCCGTTCGTGAAGTTCGCGGCCGTCATGCCCGGCGGAGCCGGGCATCCACGACTTGGGCGTCGAGCGTTTTAAGTCGTGGAGCCCGCGAAGGCGGGCATGACGGCCGCGTGGTTTCAGGCCGCCTAAGGATCAGAGCTTCACTTCGGCGATCTGGCCGTCCGAAATCTCGATCAGGTAGACGCCAGGCTTGGACTGCCCGCTCTCCTTGCCCTCGGGGCCGGACTTCGCGAACTTGATCGGGCCGTTGAGGCCGGTCAGCTCGACGTCCCAGAACGCCTTCTGGATCGCCTTGGACTCGACCGAGCCGGCCTTCGCGATCGCCGCGGCGATGGTGCGGACGCCGTCATAGCCGCGGAAGCTTTCGGTCGTCCCCGCAAACGGATAGCCGCGCTTCTTCCATTCCGAGAGGAAGTACTCGGTCGCCTTCGGGTCCGGGGTCTTGTCCGGGGCCCAGGGCAGGAAGGTGGTGAGATGCATGGTCTTCTCGGCCGCCGAGCCCGCCTGCGCCACGATCTGGTCCGGGTTCTGCGAGCCGCCGGTGGTGACGACGCGCTTCTTCACGCCCATGGCCGCCATCTGCTTGAACACCAGCGTCAGCTGGTCGACCGCCGCGGTGATCATGATCGTGTCGGCGTCGGTGCCTTTGATCTTGGCGAGCTGGGCGCTCATGTCCTGCGCCGCGGCGTCCATGGTCTCGGTCAGACCGACCTCGACGCCCTTCGCCTTCAGCATCTTGCCGAAGTCGGCCGCCGCGCCGCGGCCCCAGTCGTTGTTGATGACCAGGAAGTCGACCTTCTTGATCCCGAGCTTCTCCACCATCGGCGCGAACATCTCGGCCTCGAGCGCCGAGGGCGGCGAGATGCGGAACACGAAGGGGTTTCCGGATGTCGTGATCTTGCCCGACGACGAGGTCTCGACCAGCATCGGAATCTCGTACTCCTCGAGCTTCGGCATCACCGCGAGGGTGAGGCTCGAGCCCCAGGCGCCCATCATCACCGGCGTCTTGTCGGAGGTGATGAGCTTCTCGGCGACCGCGGCGGCCTCGGTCGGATTCGACTTGTTGTCTTCGATCACGAGCTGGATCTTCTTGCCCAGCACGCCGCCCTTGGCGTTGATCTCGTCGGCGGCGATCTTCGCGCCGTTGACGACATAGGCGCCGGAGGCCGCGAACGGTCCGGTCAGCGGCTGGTTGACGCCGATCTTGACAGTCTCCTCCGCGACGGCGGGCGTCGCCATCAGTCCGAGTGCCAGGGCGGCGATCGATGCTATGCGGTGCGTCGGCATGGCCATCTCCAAGGGTTTTCGAAACATGCTCATCGGCGCGCCCGGAGGCGCGCCAGCCAGGACGCGATCCGGCCGAACAGCAGGCTGGTCGCGAGGCGTAGGGGATTGAGGCCGGGCGAACCGGGGCCGGCGTCTGGGGCGCGGCCGGCGAGCCGCGCCTCCAGATTGCGGGCGAAGTCGGCGACGAGCCGGCCCGCGATGTCGCGCACGAGGCCGGGCCGGCCGAACTGGGCGATCGGCCCCTTCAGCGCGTAGCCGACCGTCAGCCGCACCTCCGAACCGCCGTCCGGCCCGTCGACCACGCGGTAGCGGATTTCGCCCTGCGCGCCCGAGCGGCCGTCCGCGCCGGCGCCGAGGATGCGGCCGGAGCGCTCCGCCTCGTCGCGCGCGATCATCGCCGCGCCCCGGAAGGCGACGGCGATCGGACCGAGCGCGACGCGGATGCCGCCTTCGGCGCGGTCGGGCGAAGGCATGGCGTCGACGAAGGCGCCGGGCAGACACTCCGCCACCGCGCGCACGTCGCCGAACAGCGCGAACACCCGTTCCGGCGGGAAGGCCACGACGAAGCTTTGCTCGAACGTGTGGGCGGGCGCGAAGTCGGACACCGCGACGGCCGAGGTCGACGGAGCGGCGATGGGCTCGATCGGCGCGGCGCGCTCACGGGGCGCCGCCGTCGCGCAACGCGCGCCCACAGGCCCAAGCCCCCGCCCCTCGCCCGAAGCCGGCCCGATCCCGCGCGCGCGGCGGTCGGCGATGACCTGCTGGATCGCGCGCACGATGCCGAGATAGCCGGTGCAGCGGCAGAGGTTTCCCGCGAGGCCGACGCGGATGCGGCGCTCGTCGGGCTCGGCCAGGCGGAGCGCGAGGTCGCGCGCCGTCACCAGCATGCCCGGCGTGCAGAAGCCGCACTGCAGCGCGTGTTCGCGGTTGAAGGCGGCGCGGAGCTCGGCCATCAGCGCGTCGTCGTCGAAGCCCTCGATGGTGACGACGTCCGCGCCCTCGCAGGTCGCGGCGAAGGTCAGGCAGGACCGCGCCGGCTCGCCGTCGACCAGCACCGTGCAGGCGCCGCAGACGCCGTGCTCGCAGCCGAGATGCGTTCCGGTGAGATTGAGGTCCTCGCGCATGAAGTCCGCAAGGTGCGTGCGCGGCTCGACCTCGGCCGCGACGGCGCGGCCGTTGACGGTGAGCGCGACCGGCGTTGCGCCCGCGCGGCGGAGACGGACGGGGGCGTTCACGCGGCGCTCCTGAGGGTCGGAGGCGTCACGTCGAAGGCCTGCGCCAGCGCGCGGCCCAGCGCCTCCACATGGATGTGCCGGTCGACGGCGTCCTCGACGCCTGCGGCGGCGAGCCGCCGGTCGGCCTCTTTTCGATCGAGGCCCGTGGAGCGATCGAACAGCGCAAGCGCGTCCTCGATCACCAGCGGCGGCGCGTCGATCGCGCCGGCGACGGCGCGGGCGATCCCGCGCTCGGGGTCCACCAGCGCCGCGCCGATCGCGTGGGCGAACTCGCCGATCTTGCGGGCGTGCTTGACGTAGCCGAGCCGCGCCGCGCCCGAGACCAAGGGCACGCGGACGGCGACCAGCAACTCGCCGGGCTGAAGCGCGGTCGCGAGCGCGCCGGTGACGAACGTCCCGACGCCCAGACGTCGCCGGCCCGAGCGCGAGGCGATCTCGATCTCCGCGCCGAGCGCCGAGAGCGTCGAGACCCAGTCGGCCGCGGGGTCGGCATGCGCGAGGCTGCCGCCGATCGTTCCCCGGTTCCGCACCGCGCGGTAGGCGATGCCCGAAGCCACGCGCGCCAGCATGTCCCGCCCGACGTCCGGCGCGCGGCCGTCCTCGAAATCGGCGTGGGTGACGCAGGCGCCGAACACGAGGGCGTCGGCCTCGCGGTCGATGCGGCGCAGCTCCGGAATCCCGGCGATGTCGACCAGAAGATCGGGCTCGACCAGGCGGAGGTTCAGCATCGGCCCGAGCGACTGGCCGCCGGCCAGAACCTTCACGAGCCCAGCGGTCTCACCGAGCGCCGCCAACGCCTCGGATAGGTCGCGCGGGCGAACAAGATCGAAGCGCGACGCCTTCATGCCGCGCTCCTGTGCGCGCCACGCGCCTCGGAAGCGCTTTTGCGCGCGGACAGAACCGCCTCGACGATGCGGCGCGGGGTGACGGGCGAAACCAGCATCTCGACGCCGAGCGGGCGCAGCGCGTCGTTGATCGCGTTGGCGAGAGCCGCCGGAGGCGCGATGGCGCCGCCTTCGCCAATCCCCTTCACGCCGAAGCGGGTGTAGGGCGACGGCGTCTCCATGTGGTCGATGCGCGGGCTTGGAACCTCGGCCGCGCCCGGCAGCAGGTAGTCGGCGAAGGTGGACGCCAGCGGCTGGCCGCTCGCGTCGAACGGCATCTCCTCCAGCAGCGCGGTGCCGACGCCCTGCGCCAGCCCGCCAAGAATCTGGCCGTCGACGACCAGCGGGTTCACCAGCACGCCGCCATCCTCGACGATGACGTAGTCGAGGATCTCGACGCCGCCGATCTCCGCGTCGACCGCGACCACGACCGCGTGAGCGGCGTAGGAGAAGGTGCCGCTGTCGCGGACGGGCTTGTAGCCGGCCGTCACCTCAAGCCCGCCCCCGTGCGCGTCGGCCGGCAGGTCCTGCGGGCGCCGGTACCAGACGCGCGCGATCTCGGCGACCGTGGCCTCGCCGTTCGGGCCGACGACGGCGCCGGCCTCGAACCGGACGTCCGCAGGATCGGCCTGCAGCAGATGGGCGCCGATCGCGGTGAGCCGGCCTACGAGTTCGGTCGCGGCCGCCGCGACCGCGCCGCCCGTCATGACCATCATGCGCGAGCCCCAGGCGCCGGTGGAGTACGGCGTCATGGCGGTGTCGCCGTGGACGACGCGGATCTTCGCGACCGGCAGACCGAGGATCTCGTTCGCGACCTGGGCGAGCGTGGTTTCCAGCCCCTGACCGTGGCTGTGCGCGCCGATCCGAAGCTCCAGCCCGCCGTCGGGCGTCACGCGCGCGCCGGCCTGCTCGTGGCCCGGCACCATCGGGATGCCCCAGCCGGAATAGACCGAGGTGCCGTGCGCGGCCTGCTCGCAATAGATCGACAGCCCGAAGCCGATGCGCCGCCCGTCCGGCTCGCCCGCCTTCTGCCGCGCGCGCACCGCATCGACATCGATCGCCTTCACGGCGCGGGTCAACGCCTGTGGGTAATCCCCGCTGTCGAAATGCTTTTTCGTGATGTTGTCGAACGGCATCTGCTCGGGCCGCACGAGATTCCTCAAGCGCACCTGCTCCGGCGTCAGGCCGGCTTCGACCGCGACCGCGTCGAGCGCGAGCTCCAGCGCGAAGCAGACGCCGGTGCGCGCCACGCCGCGGTAGGGCAGGATCGGCGCCTTGTTGGTCGCGACCGACCAGGTCCGGCAGCGATAGGCAGGGAAGTCGTAGGGGCCCGGCAGGATGCTCGCGACCTGCGCGGCTTCGAGGCAGGCCGAGAACGGATAGGCGGAGTAGGCGCCGCTATCGACGATCGCCTCGCAGTCGACGCCGCGGATCGCGCCGTCGCGGTCGGCGTAGACGGTGATCTCGTAATGGTGCTCGCGGCAGTTCGCCCCCGCCGTCAGGTGCTCGCGGCGGTCCTCGATCCAGCGCACGGGATGGCCGCAGCGCAGCGCCAGCCAGCCGAGGCAGACCTCCTCGGGCAGCAGGATGCCCTTGTAGCCGAACCCGCCGCCCACGTCCGGCGCGGACACGCGAATGCGGCCCTCCTCGATCCCGAGGCATTCGGAGAGGCCGGAGCGCACGATGTGCGGCATCTGGCAGGCGGTGTGGACCGTCAGCTGGTCCAGCCGGCGGTCGAGATGGGCCACGACGCCCCTGCCCTCCAGAGGCGCCATGCACTGCCGGCTGGTGGAGATCGAGCGGCTGACCTTGATCGGCGCGTCGAAGGCCTTTTCGATGCCGACGTCCACGAAGGTCTCGAGGAAGACGTTGTCGCCCCAGTGCTCGTGGACCAGCGCCGCGCCGGGCTCGCGCGCGAGACGCATGTCGTGGAGCGCCGGAAGCTCCTCGAGATCGAGCTCGACGCGGGCGGCGATGTCCTCGGCCTCGGCGCGGGTCGCCGCCACGCACATGGCGACGAGTTCGCCGACCTGCCGGACCTTGCCCGAAGCGAGCACGGGCTGCTCGGAGACCTTGAAGCCGGGCAGGCCCGAGACGGCGCGGATCGGCGCCACGCCGTCGAGATCGTCGGCGACGAACACCTGCGCGCGGACGTCCTCCGGAATCCGGATCCCGCGGATGCCGGCGTGGGCGAGCGGGCTGCGCACGAAGGCGACGTCCTGCATGCCGGCCATCCGGATGTCGGCCACATACTGGCCGCGGCCGCGCATGTAGCGGTCGTCCTCCTTGCGCGGCAGCCGCGCGCCGACGCCTTCTCCGCGGGCCCCGGACGCGGCGCTCATGCGGCCTCCGACCGGGCTTTCGCCTCGGCGAGGATCGCGAGCGCGGCCTGGGTCAAGGCGCCCTCCGGCGAACGGAGCTCTTCGAGGATCGAGAAATGGTCCGCGCCCGCGATCGGGATCAGCGGACCGGCCGCGCCCTCGGCCGTACGCTTCGCGTGCAGCGCCTGGGCGTCGCGGACGAGCGCGGGGACCTCGGCGGTCCCGTAGGCGATCGCCATCTGCTTGTTCACGACCGGCAGCGAGAGCGGCGAGAGCGTCTCGATCTCGCGGTCGGTCAGGTTCAGCGCCGCGTTCAGGAAGGTGTCGCGGATCGGCCCAAGCGCGTAGACGCCGGAGATCGCGAGCCCCGCCCTGACCGAGGAATGTCCGAGCAGCATGGCGGTGAGGTGCCCGCCCGCCGACCAGCCGGCGAGCACGATCGGGCCGTTCAGCCCGTGCTGGCGGCCCTCGCGGGCGAGCCAGTCCAGCGCCTCGCCCAGCTCCGCGACGATCTCGGTGAGGCTCGCGTCCGGCGCGAGCGTGTGGCTCGGCATCGCGACCGACCAGCCGGCCGCGACCGCGCCTTCGGCGTAATGCGCGAACACCTCGCGCGAGTTTTTCTGCCAGTAGCCGCCATGGATGAAGACGAGACAGGGCGCGTCGCGGTCGGCGGACGGGTAGAGGTCGATGCGGTTGCGGGGTTTCGGCCCATAGGCGAGATCGAGCTTCGCGCCATGGCGCGAACGCCAGTCCGCTGCGAGCTCGTCGCGCTCGGCCGCCCAGGCCGCGCTGTTCGCCACCGCCGCGACGTTGTTGTAGGCGGCGTCGCGCTCGTCTTGAGACAGCGTCTCCCAGACGTCCTGCGGCGCGGGTTCCGCCATGTGGGCGGCCGGGGCGCTCACGCCGCGATCGCCTGCGGCAGGATCGGGCTGTCGGCGTCGATGCGCTTGCCGGCGCGCAGGCAGAAGGCAGGCTGCAGCAGGCGCTCGGCGATGACGCGGTAGTCCTCGTTGTCGCGCAGCACGAAGCGGCCGCGGACGTCGTCGAGCACGGACACGTCCGCCGTCCGCCCGACCGCGAGCGAGCCCAGCGTGTCCTCCATCTGCAGCATCTTCGCGGGATGCGAGGTGACCATCTTGACCACCTCCTCCAGCGGGATGCCGAGCGTCATCATCGAGCTCATGGCCTGGGTCAGGCTGAAGCGCGCCTGGCCCTTGAAGGGGTGGTTCTCGTCGTCCTCGTGCTCTTCCGGCGTGCCGAGCGGCACAGGAATCTCGGGCACCTGCGTGTTGTAGCCGTGCATGTCGGCGCCGAGCGTGTGCGGGATCACGCCGGCCGCGAGAGCCTGCTTGGCGAGGCGGTAGGAGAAATGCGACCCGTGGCCGACGTCGACCTTCAGGCCGCGGTCGAGCGCCGCCTGGATGACGTGGTGCAGTTCGCCCTCACGGTTCACGAAGCCGCCGGGATGGCGCGTGAAGGGATGGGCCAGCACGTCGCCCTCCTTCAGCAGCGGGATGACGCGCTCGAGGATGGTGTCGGCGTCCTCGCCGTTCTTCCCGCTCTCGGGCAGGCCCCAGAGCTGGCCGAAATGGACGTAGAGCGGCACCTCGGCGCGGCGCGCGATCTCGGCGGCCATCTCCATGACCTTGATGCCCCAGCGCGCGAAGCCGCCAATCTCGGCGTGGCCCTTGATCCCGCGGACGAGGTCGCGGTTCGCGGTCGCCGAGCGCACGGTCGCTTCGATGTCGACGCAGTCGGGGCTGTAGAGGTTGGGATAGAAATGGCCCTCGAGGCCGCCCACGAGATAGGCGGAGAGGAAGGCCAGCACGTTGGTCTCGGACGGCTCGGCGATGAACTTGCGGAAGCCCGGCAGCGTCATGCAGGACGGGCCGCCCTGGTCGATCACCGTGGTGACGCCCGAGCGCACCCCGACCATGTCGGGATCAAGCCCGAAGCGGCCGGTGACGTACTGGTAGATGTGGCCGTGGGTGTCGATCAGGCCCGGCAGCACCAGCCTGCCGGAGACGTTGACGACCTCGGCCGCCGCGCTCGGCAGGATCGCCTCCTCGACCGCGGCGATCTTGCCGGCCTTCACCGCGACGTCGCGCACCCCGTCGACGCCGGAGGCCGGACAGATCACCCGTCCGCCCTTGAGCACCAGATCGTACCGTGTCGCGTCCGCCATTCGTTCCTCCATCCCGCAGGCCGCCCGGTTTGCCCGGCGGCGCGAAAAAGCGAAGTATGCTTCGCAATTCCTCATGCAGGCGGCATGCCATTTGGCGAGCGGCTTGCAGGGCGAAAGCCCGGAAGAGCCTTGCAGCGGGACCCTACGCGTGAGCGAAAACGCCTCAGATTCAAATTGTTACAAAGAAATTTGGCCGCTGATCGAACGTCCCGGATTTCTGGCGCGGCGGCTTCATCAGATCCATGTGAGCCTGTTCGCCGAGCTATGCGCCACGTTTCGGATGACGCCGCTCCAGTACAGCCTGCTGTCGGCGCTGGCGGTCCTCGACGAGGCCGACCAGACGACGCTGGCGCGGGCCGTCGCCCTCGACCGGACGACGACGACGGGCGCGCTGAAACGCCTTGAATCCCGAGGACTTCTGCAGCGCGTGACCTCGGCGCAGGACCGCCGCGCGCAGGTGTGCCGGATGACCCCTGAAGGGGCCTCGCTGCTCAGCGCGATGGAGGCCTCGGCGCGCGCCGCCCACGAGGCCACCGTCGAGGCGCTGGACGCCGACGAGCGCGCCACCTTCCTTGAGTTGCTGAAACGCGTGGTGACCGCCCATGACGGGCGTCGGGCGGAAAACCTGCGCGAGAGTTAGGCGCGCCGCGCCCGATTGTTATGCAGGATCATTTCCGCGCCGTGGCGCGCGCCAGCACGTCGTAGACCCGCGGGTCGCCGCACTGCGCCACGTTGAAGCGCATGAAGCCGGAGGCCGTGCGCGAGACGCTGAAAACGTCGCCAGGCGCCAGCACGACGCCTTCGGCCAGCGCTGAGGTTGCGACGGCCGCGGCGTCGAGGCCGTCCGGCAGGCGGCGCCAGAGGAACAGACCTGCCCGCGGTTCGGTCCATGGCGCGAAGCCGAGCCGCGCGAGCTTTGCGTCCACGTCCCGCATCGCGAGCGACAGGCGCCGGCGGAGCGCCTCCACATGCCGGCGGTAGCCGCCGTCGCCGAGCGCGCCCGCGATCAGTTCGGTCGCGGCGGGGCTCGCGGCCCCGAAGCCGGTCGCGACCTGCAGGTCGATCAGACCCTCGATCCAGTCCGCCCGCGCCGCGATGTGCCCGCAGCGCACCGAGGCCGACAGCGTTTTCGAGAAGCTTCCGATCCGGATGACACGGGCGAGCCCGTCGAGGGCTGCGAGCCGCGGCGTCGGCTCCGGCTCGAAATCCGCGAAGATGTCGTCCTCGACGATGACGACGTCATGGGCCGCCGCCAAGCTCAGCACGCGGTGCGCGACCTGCGGCGAGAGGCTCGCGCCGGTCGGGTTGTGGAGGCCGGAATTGGTGAGGTAGAGCCGCGGTCGTCGCTCCGCGAGAACCTTCTCGAACGCCGCGAGGTCCGGGCCGTTCGGCGTGAAGGGCGCGCCGACGATCTCGACCTGATGGGCGCGCAGCAGCGCGAGAAAGTTGAAGTAGCAGGGGTCATCGACCAGCACCGTATCGCCCGGACGGAGCAGGAAGCGGCAGACGAGATCGATCGCGTGGGTGCCGGAGGCCGTCAGGATGATCTGGTCCGGCGCGGCCTCGACGCCCTGGTCGGCCATGCGGCGCGCGAGCAGACGGCGCAGCGCGGGCGAGCCGCGCGCGCCGCCGTAATCGGCGAGCGTGGCGTCGTCGGCGCGCGCCAGCGCCCGGATCGCCCGCCGAAGCTCCGTCATGGGCATCCAGTCCGCCGGCAGCCAGCCGCAGCCGGGCTTCAGCGTCTCCGGGCCGGCGTCGAGCGACTGGCGCGACACCCACAGCGGATCGACGGCGCGATCGAGCCTCGGCCCCACCTCGGCGAGCGTCAGCGGCGCGGCGCCGCCGACGACATAGAAGCCCGAACCGCGGCGGGACCGGATCAGGCCCTCCGCGGCCAACCGGTCGTAGGCCTCCACCACCGTGGAGGGCGACACCCGCATCGCCGAGGCGAAACCGCGGATCGACGGCAGCCGGTCGCCGGGGGCGAGCGCGCGGCCCGTCACCCGCCGGCGGATCGCGTCCATCACCTCGGCCGTGCGCGTCGTCTCGGCAAGGCTCATGCCGCCCCCCTGAACTGTATGGCTTTCGCCTGCATAACAGTTTTACTGGATTGTACTGCTCCGTCTCTGGCGGCGCCAGTCCCTCCCCGCTAACGGTCGACGCCGCGACAGGGCGGGAGGACGGCATGGGACGGGCGATGGAGGGCTGGGGAAGCGGCCTGATCGGCGTAATCATCTTCAGCGGCTCGCTGCCGGCGACGCGGGTCGCCGTCGGCGGCCTGCCGCCGCTGTTCCTGACCTCGGCGCGCGCGGCGATCGCCGGCGCGCTAGCGGCGGCGCTGCTGCTCGCGCTGCGTCAGCGGCGCCCCTCCCGCGCGGACCTCGTTCCGCTCGCGATCGTCGCGCTCGGCGTCGTCGTCGGCTTCCCGCTGCTGACCGCGATCGCGCTCGAGCGCATCACCTCGGCGCGTTCGATCGTCTTCATCGGCCTGCTGCCGCTCGCCACCGCCCTGTTCGCAGTCGCGCGCGCCGGCGAGCGCCCGAAGCCCGCGTTCTGGCTGTTCGCGATCGTCGGCGGGCTGTCGGTCGCAGGCTTCGCGCTCGCGACCAGCGCCGGCGGCTCGCTCGCCGGCGACCTGCTGATGGTGGCGGCGGTCGCGGTCTGCGGGCTCGGCTACGCCGAAGGCGCCGCGCTGTCGCGCCGGCTCGGCGGCTGGCAGGTCATTTCCTGGGCGCTGGTCGTCGCGCTGCCGGCGGCCGCGCCGTTCGCGCTCGCGACCGCGCCTGCGACCTGGGACGGCGTCGGCGGCGCGGCGTGGCTCGGCCTCGCCTACGTCTCGGTGTTCAGCATGCTGGTCGGCTTCGCGTTCTGGTACCGCGGGCTTGCTCTTGGCGGCGCCGCCGGCGTCGGCCAGCTCCAGTTGCTGCAGCCGTTCTTCGGCCTCGCGTTGGCGGCGCTGCTGCTTGGAGAGCCCGTGGCCTGGCCGATGTTCGCCGCGACCGCGGTCGTCGTCGCCTGCGTGGCGGGCGCGAGGCGCTTCGCCTGAGGAACGCCGGCCGCCGGCAACTAATTGCTGTCTCCGCCCCGCGGTTTCCCCTCCTCTTGCAGGCACGATGCGAGAGGAGAACGCGATGGAGCATCCGCTCGAACGGATCGCCGGGGGCCAGCCGCCCTTCGATCCGGCGGACACGCCGGCGGAAGCCGCCGTCCGCGACGCCGGTCGGGAGCTCCGGCTGAGCTTCCACGACGGCGACGGCGCCACGCTGTCCGCCGAGACGCTCCGGCTCGGCTGCCGCTGCGCCTGGTGCACCCGCGCCCGCGCCGACGGACGTTTCCCCGCAGCGTTTCCCGGCGTGGCGATCACGGCGATCGAGCCGCTCGGCGGCTACGCCGCGCACATGACCTTCGATGACGGGCACGACCGCGGGATCTACCCGTGGACCTATCTTCGCCGCCTCGCCGCGGGCGAGACCCCCCCGACGCTTCCCGCGCGCGCCGCCTGAACCGACCCCCGCGAGCCAGACGAGACATCTCATGAGCGAGCCCAAGACCGAGATCATCGAGACCGACCTGCTCGTCATCGGCGGCGGCACCGGCGGCCCGATGGCGGCGATCAAGGCCAAGGAAGCAAATCCGAAGCTGCGCGTCGTCCTGATGGAGAAGGCCAACGTCAAGCGCTCGGGCGCGATCTCCATGGGCATGGACGGCCTGAACAACGCGGTCGTGCCGGGCTACGCCACGCCCGAGCAGTACGTGAAGGAGATCACCGTCGCGAACGACGGCATCGTCAACCAGAAGGCGGTGATGGCCTACGCCACCGGCTCCTTCCCGATGATCCAGTACCTCGACAAGCTCGGGGTGAAGTTCGAGAAGGACGGCTCCGGCGAGTACAACATGCGCAAGGTCCACCACATGGGGACCTACGTGCTGCCGATGCCAGAAGGTCACAACGTCAAGAAGGTGCTGTACCGGCAGCTCCGCCGCCTGCAGGTGGCGGTCACGAACCGCTACATGGCGACCCGGCTGCTGAAGGCGCCGGACGGCCGCATCGCCGGCGCGGTCGGCGTCAACACCCGCACCTCCGAGTTCCTGGTGGTGAAGGCGAAGGCCGTGATCCTCGCCTGCGGCGCCGCCGGTCGCCTCGGCCTGCCGGCCTCCGGCTACATGTTCGGCACCTACGAGAACGCCGCCAACTGCGGCGACGGCTACGCCATGGCCTACCACGCCGGCGCCGAGCTCGCGAACCTCGAGTGCTACCAGATCAACCCGCTGATCAAGGACTACAACGGCCCGTCCTGCGCCTACGTCACCGGCCCGTTCGGCGGCTACACCGCCAACAACAAGGGCGACCGCTTCATCGAGTGCGACTACTGGTCGGGCCAGATGATGCTGGAGTTCTGGCGCGAGCTGCAGTCGGGCAACGGCCCGGTCTACCTCAAGATGGACCACCTCGCCGAGGAGACGATCTCCGAGATCGAGACCATCCTGCACACCAACGAGCGGCCCTCGCGCGGCCGGTTCCACGAGCGGCGCGGCAACGACTATCGCAAGCAGCCTGTGGAGATGCACATCTCCGAGATCGGCTTCTGCTCGGGCCACTCCGCCTCGGGCGTCGCGGTCGACGAGTTCGCCCGCACCACCGTGCCCGGCCTTTACGCCGTCGGCGACATGGCGAGCGTCCCGCACAACTACATGCTGGGCGCTTTCGTGAACGGCGGCATCGCCGGCGCCGACGCGGCCGAATACTGCGCCGGCGTCGACCTCCCGGCCTATGACGAGGGCTATCTCGCCGCCGAGAAGGAGCGCGTGTTGGCGCCGACCCGGCGCGAGGACGGGCTGACGCCGCACGAGATGGAGTTCAAGACCCGCCGGCTGGTGAACGACTATCTCGAGCCGCCGAAGGTGACCGCCAAGATGCGGATCGGCCAGCGCCGCTTCGCCGAGATCCGCGACGACCTCTCGGCGCTCTGCGCCCGCGACCCGCACGAGCTGCTGCGCGCGCTCGAGATGCAGACCATCCTCGACTGCGCCGACATGGCGGCGGCGGCCTCGCTCTACCGCACCGAAAGCCGCTGGGGCTTCTACCACCTGCGCGTCGATCACCCCGAGACCAACGACGACGAGTGGTTCTGCCACACCGCCCTCTACAAGGACGAGAACGGCCAAATGGCCCACGCCAAGCGCGCGGTCGACCCGTACATCGTGCCCGTCGAGGCCGACGAGATGGCCGCCTACCACCAGCTCCGCGTGAAGACGCCGGCCGCGGCCGAGTGAGGAGACAGAGCCATGCCGATCATCACCCACGCCAAGAGCGCCGCGGTCGTCATCGACGACGCCAAATGCATCGCCGAGAAGGGCTGCACCGTCTGCGTCGACGTGTGCCCGCTCGACATCCTCGCGATCGACGAGGGGCGGAAGAAGGCGTTCATGAAGTACGACGAGTGCTGGTACTGCATGCCCTGCGAGGCCGACTGCCCGACCGGCGCGGTCAAGGTCAACATCCCGTACCTGCTGCGCTGAAGCCCCTCGTCATGCCCGCCCGCAGGGCGGGTATCCACGACTTGGCCGGGGCGGCGCTCGACCCCAAGGTCGTGGGTGCCCGGCTTCGCCGGGCATGACGGCGGAGAGCTTCGCCGAACCATCGGAGTTCGAATTCATGCCCGTTTTCGACGATTTCGACGACGACCTCGACGACCTGAAGGAGCGCGCGGCCGATCCGGACGCCGGCGTCCGGCGCGTCGCCATGATGGAGCTTGCGGAGCAGGTCGGCCCGGAAGCGATCGTGCTGCTGCTGAAGGGGCTGGGCGATCCCGACCCGGAGGTGCGCGCCGCCGCCGCCAAGGCGCTCGACGAGCATGACGGTCCGGAGGTCGTCGAGGGCCTGGTCGGCTCGCTCGAGGACCCGGACGAGGCCGTCCGCATGTCGGCGGCGGAGTCGCTCGCCGACAAGAAGGAGCCGTCCTGCGGCCCGCTGTTGATCGAGCGCGCCGAGCATTCCGATCCGTTCGTGCAGGCGGCGGCGCTCCGGGCCCTGCGCGAGCTGACGCTGCCGGACGCGCTCGCGGCGGCGCTCAAGGCTCTGCGCAACCCGGCCCCGGAGGTGCGCCGCGAGGGCCTCGGCGTCATCGGCTGGCTGAAAGCCGAGCAGGCGATGCCCGCGCTGATCGCGACCGCGTCCGACGAGGACCCGACGGTGCGCCGCGCCACCATGTCCGCGCTCGTGTTCGTCCGTCCGGGCGGCCCCGGTGCCTCGACGCTGGTCGCGGGCCTGTCCGACCCGCACTGGCAGGTGCGCGAGGAGGCCGCCGTCTCCGCCGCCAAGATCCGGCTGCCCGAGGCGACCGTCGCGCTGATCGACGCGCTTAGCGACGACGTCTGGCAGGTGCGGATCAAGGCCGCCAACGCCCTCGGCCGGCTGAAGGCCGAGAGCGCGGTCGACGCGCTCGGGCCCCTGCTCGACAGCGACATCCCGAACCTGCGCAAGGAGGCCGCCGCGGCCCTTGGCGAGATCGCCTCGCCTGCGGCGATCCCGGCGCTCGAACGCGCCATGGACGACCCCGATCCGGACGTGCGCAAGATGATCCGCTGGGCGCTGGGACGCTGCCACGCGGCGCTCTGACCGGTCGCCGCAGGGCGCTCCTCCCCTTCTCGAAACGACGAACGCGCCGGCCCTCGCCGGCGCGTTTTGCGTTGGAGCGCGCCTGCCCGGAATTAAAATGACTCAATCTATTTATTTGATATATTGAAGGCGCTCCGCCGAAGGCGAAGCGCCGCAATTGCGCTCAGTCTGCACGACTTTGAAGCTTTGAATTGGAATCATTCCGTGTTTTGCTGCAGTGCGAATTCGGGTTTCGGAGGACGGTGACGTGCAACCATCGACGGCCGTAGCCTGGCCCCCTCTCCAGTCCGCTCATCCCGCGATCGCCGCGCCCGCCGCCGCGCTGCTGCTGTCCGACGGCGAGGCGCAGACGACGACGCCCGGCGCGCAACGTCAGCGCCCGCTGCTCGAAGGCCTGACCGAGGGCGAGCGCCGCAAGGTGCTGGAGCGCGGCCGCAAGCGCGTGCTCTACCGCGGCGGCACGCTGTTCAGCCAGGGCTCGCCCCATGACGGCATCTACCTGATCGAGAGCGGCCGCATCCGCGTGTTCTACGCCGCCCCCTCCGGCCGCGAGATCACGCTCGCCTACTGGTATCCGGGCAACTTCGTCGGCGGACCGGAGGTGTTCGGCGGCGCGCCACACGTCTGGTCCGGCATGGCCGCGAGCAATTCGAGCGTCGTCCACCTGCCGGGCGCAGCCCTTCGCGACCTCGCGACCCAGATTCCCGCGCTCGCGATCGGGCTGATCGACGGGCTCGTGTTCAAGGGCAAGTGCTATTCGACCATGGCGCAGATGCTCGGCACCCGTTCGATCACTGAGCGGCTGGCCCATCTGCTGCTCCACCTCGCCGATCTCTACGGCGTTCCGGACGACGACGGCGTCCTGATCGCGGCGAGCTTCACCCATGCCGACCTCGCCCATCTCGTCGGCGCCACCCGGCAGTGGGTCACCATCAGCCTGAAGCGGCTCGCCGAGCGCGGCGTGGTCGAGGCGCGGCGCTCGGACATCCTGATCCGCCGGCCGGACGTGCTGTCCCAGATGCGCAGCAGCGGCGACGCTTAAGGACGTGATGAACCACGGCGTCATGCCCGCGCTTTCGCGGGCATCCACGCCTTAGGCGTGGATGCAACGCCCCAACAAGTCGTGGATGCCCGGCTCCGCCAGGCATGACGCCCTTGGTCCAGTCTTACCGGTCACGCGCCGGCTCAACCCACCCGAAGCGTTCACGCTCTCGGCGCCCCGCCGCCCATTCGCCGCGCACCAAAGCAAAGGCCTGCCGCTCAGATCGGCAGGCCTTCTTTTTTGGCAACTAATCCACCAGCGCACGGCCTCTCCGTTTGAAGCGGCCGCCTGTCGCTTCGATGATCCTAGGCGTCGGTCCTGATTGGACGCTTGGTTCTTCGAAGCGAGGTGGGCGATGTCGGCAGTCAAGCGTGCGCGGTGCGCAATCTCCCTCACGGCGCTCGCCGCCACGGCTGGCCTCATGGCGTCGGGCCCCGCCCGAGCCGAGACCATCACCGTCGGCATCGGGACGCAGGACACCACCACCAACACGGTCACGACCGGCGTCGTGATCCGCAAGCTCGGCCTGCTCGAGAAGCATCTGCCCAAGGGCGGCAAGTATGAAGGCGTCGAGATCAAGCTCGACTGGCAGAACTTCACCTCCGGCCCGCCCGTCACCAACGGCATGATGGCCAACAAGCTGCAGTTCGGCGGGATGGGAGACTATCCGCTGGTGGTGAACGGCTACACCTTCCAGAACAATCCGGAGTCGAAGTCGCAGCTCATCGCGGTCGCCGCCTACAACATCTATGGCTCGGGCAACGGCGTCGTGGTCCACAACGACTCGCCCTACTTCGCGCTGGAGGACCTCAAGGGGAAGGTCGTCAGCGTGCCCTTCGGCTCCGCCGCCCACGGCATGGTGCTGAAGGCGATGCAGGACGCCAAGCTGCCGAAGGACTTCTTCCAGCTCGTCAGCCAGAGCCCCGAAGTCGGCACGACCAACCTCAAGGAAAAGAAGATCGACGCCCACGCCGACTTCGTGCCCTTCGCCGAGTTGCTGCCGTTCCGAGGCTTCGCCCGCAAGGTGTTCGACGGCGTGCAGACCAACCTGCCGACCTGGCACGGCGTGGTCGTGCGCACCGACTTCGCCGAGAAGCACCCTGAGATCGTCAACGCCTATCTGCAGGCGGTGCTCGACGCCAACGCCTGGGTCAAGGAAGACCCGAAGCGGGCCGCCGAGAAAATCTCGGAATGGACCGGGACCGACAAGGAGGTGGTCTACATCTTCCTCGGACCCGGCGGGATCATGACGCTCGACCCGACCCTTAAGGCCCCGCTGATCGACGCCGCGAAGGAGGACGTGAAGGTCCTGCAAAGCCTCGACCGCATCAAGTCGGAGTTCGACGTCGACCCCTGGGTCAACGACGGCTACATCCGCGCCGCCTACAAGGCCCGCGGCCTCGACTACGACGCCGAGGTCAAGAGCACGGCGAACTACGAGGTCAAGGGCGAGGACGCCTTCTGCAAGACCGCGATCGCGGAGCCGCGCAAGGCCGGCGAGATCTGGGTGAAGGACGGCGACATCCTGCCGTTCTCCAGCGCCTCGTGCACGCTCGGCGCGCTGCAGGACTACAAGGCGAAGGGGACGGCGATCAACGTCGCCTACGTCTTCGACACGGCGCGCGGCATCAAGCTGTTCGCGGACAAGGCGTTCTATGTCGTGGGCGACAAGAAGGAGCTCGCGCCCTTCATGCTGAAGCAGGACGCCGACGCCTTCGCGGCGTCCTCGGGCGGCAAGGTCGTCACCTTCGACGACGCGCTCGCCGCAGCCGCGCGGGGCTGAGGCCATGGCCGGCGCGACGCTCCCCACCCCGCTGGAGCGGACTCCCGCGCCGGCTCCGGCCTCTCCGCGCTCCGGCGCGGCGCCCGGGCGGGGCGCGCCCGCCGCGCCGCGCCGGAGCCGGTTCTCCCGCCTGCCGCTGCGCTCGGCGGCGCTGAGCGTGCTCTCGCTCGCGCTGTTCGTGCTGGCCTGGCACCTGCTGACGACCTATCGCGTCAACATCTACGTCCGCTTCATGAACGTGCCCTCGCCCGCCGACGTGCTGGCGAGCGCGCGGACGGCTCTGGCAAGCTCCGCCTTCTTCGACCACGTCTACATGAGCTGCCGGCGCATCCTCTACGGCTTCCTCATCGCCGCGGCGGTCGCGATCCCGCTCGGGCTGCTGATGGGCCGGTTCCGGCTGCTGAAGGAGCTGGTCTTCCCCGTCGCCGAGGTGCTGCGGCCGATCCCGGCGATCGCCTGGGTGCCGATGGCGATCATGCTCTGGCCCTCGAACGAGGAGTCGATCGTGTTCATCACCTTCCTCGGCTCGTTCTTCCCCATCCTGCTCAACACGCTGCACGGCATGGCGACGGTCGATCCCGTGCTGGTGCGTGCCGCGCGCTGCCTCGGCGCCAAGGAGATCGCGCTGTTCCGCGAGGTCTATCTGCCGGCGACGCTGCCGCAGATCTTCACCGGCCTCACCGTCGGCATGGGCGTCGCGTGGGTGTCGCTGATCGCGGCCGAGATGATCTCGGGCCAGTTCGGCATCGGCTACTTCACGTGGGAGGCCTACAGCCTGGTGCAGTATTCGGACATCGCGCTCGGCATGATCTCGATCGGAGCGCTCGGCCTCGCCTCGAGCTGGGCGATCCGCATGGTCGGCCGCCTCGTCATGCCCTGGAGCGCCGCCCGATGACCGCGATCCCCCTGAAGCGCCCCATGACGATGGAAACGCCGCGCGAGGCCGCCCCGACCCGAGGCCGGATCGAGATCCGCGACTTCGGCCTGCGCTACGAGACCGCCGCCGGCGCGACCGACGCCGTCTCCGGCGTGTCGCTCACCGTCGAGCCCGGCGAGTTCGTGTCGATCATTGGCCCGTCCGGCTGCGGCAAGTCCACGATGCTGAACGCGCTCGCCGGCTTCCTGAAGCCGACCTCGGGCACGGTCGCCGTCGACGGCAAGCCGATCGACGGCCCCGGCGCCGACCGCGGCATGATCTTCCAGCAGTACTCGCTGTTCCCCTGGAAGACGGTGCGCGAGAACGTCGAGTTCGGCCTCAAGATGAAGGGGATCGACCGCGCCGAACGCGCGCGGCAGGCGCGCACCCTGCTCGGCCTCGCGGGCCTGTCGCAGTTCGAGAACCAGTATCCGGACGCGCTCTCCGGCGGCATGAAGCAGCGCGTCGGCATCGTGCGGGCGCTCGCCACCGGCCCGCGCATCCTGCTGCTCGACGAGCCCTTCGGCGCGCTCGACGCGCAGACGCGGCTGATCATGCAGCAGATCCTCACCAACATGTGGCAGCGGCTGAAAATCTCGGTGCTGTTCGTCACCCACGACATCGACGAGGCGATCTTCCTGTCGGACCGGGTCTACGTCATGACCGCCCGGCCCGGCGCCATCAAGGCGGAGGTCGCGGTGCCGCTGCCGCGCCCGCGCGAGCCCGCGCTGATCATGTCGTCGGAGTTCCTGGCGCTGCGCCGGGGGCTGATGTCGCTGATCCGCGAGGAAAGCCTCAAGGCCATGGGCGGCGAGATCAACGAGGACGCCATGAAGGGCCTCGCCGCCAATTTCGAGGGCCAGGACATCGCCAGCGCGCTCTGACGCGCCGTCGACGCCCGCTCCCCGCATCACCCGAAGGAAACGCCGACGATGACCTATGTCGTCACGGAGAACTGCATCCGCTGCAAGTACACCGACTGCGTGGAGGTCTGCCCGGTCGACTGCTTCTACATGGGCGAGACCATGCTGGTGATCTCGCCCGACGAATGCATCGACTGCGGCGTCTGCGAGCCGGAATGCCCGGCCGAGGCGATCAAGGCCGACACCGAGCCGAACCTCGAGGGCTGGGTCGCGTTCAACGCGAAATACGCCGCGCTGTGGCCGAACGTGACCGAGAAGAGCGATCCCCCCGCCGACGCCCCCGAATGGGATGGCCGCGCCGGCAAGCTTGAGTCGACCTTCGGCCACGCCGACCCCGCGGCGGCGTGACTGCGACGCCGATCCACGGCCGTCATGCCCGCCTTCGCGGGCATCCACGACTTTCTTCTCGTAGCCGCAGCGTGTCTTAAGTCGTGGATACCCGGCTGCGCCGGGCATGACGGCGGAACCAGCGGCCGACGCAGCGTCTGACCGAAGGACCTCCCGCCGATGAGCAAATATCTCGAAGAGCGCGTGACCCATGTCCGGCACTGGACGGACACGCTGTTCTCGTTCCGCACCACGCGCGATCCGTCGTTCCGGTTCCGGAATGGCGAGTTCACGATGATCGGCCTCGAGGTCGAGGGCCGGCCGCTGGTGCGCGCCTATTCCGTCGTCTCGGCGAACTACGACGAGGAGCTCGAGTTCTTCTCGATCAAGGTGCCGGACGGGCCGCTGACCTCGCGGCTGCAGCACCTGAAAGTGGGCGATCCGATCCTCGTCGGCCGCAAGCCAACCGGCACCCTCGTGCTCGACAACCTGCTGCCGGGCCGGAACCTCTATCTGCTCGGCACCGGCACCGGCCTCGCCCCCTTCCTGTCGATCATCAAGGATCCGGAGGCCTATGAGCGCTTCGAGAAGGTCGTGCTCGTCCACGGCTGCCGGCAGGTGAACGAACTCGCTTACGGCGAGACCATCACCGAAACCCTGCCCAAGGACGAGCTGCTCGGCGAGATGATCTCCGCCGGCCTGATCTACTACCCGACCGTCACCCGCGAGCCGTTCCGCAACCGCGGCCGCATCACCGACCTGATGGCGTCGGGCAAGCTGTTCGAGGACATCGGCCTGCCGGCGATGAACAGGGACGACGACCGCTTCATGCTGTGCGGTTCGCCCGACATGATCCGCGACACCCGCCAGCTCTTGGTCGACGGCGGCTACGAGGAAGGCAACCACGGCGAGGCCGGCCATTTCGTGATCGAGAAGGCCTTCGCCGAGAAGTGACGGCCCGGGCGCCGTCGCAGGCGCCCGAAAGGCCGCATTGCGCCGCGCCGAAATGCGTCGTAACCGTGGCGGCGACGGTTCCCCTCGGGGATCAAAAGGGAACGCGGTGAGGACGTCTCGACGTTCGAATCCGCGGCTGCCCCCGCAACTGTAAGCGGCGAGTCCATCGTCATCTCAGCCACTGGGTTTTCCGGACCCGGGAAGGCGACGACAGGACGACGACCCGTGAGCCAGGAGACCTGCCGTCAGCCGTGGTCACACGCGAGCACATCGGGCGGGGTGTCCTGATGGGTGCGGAACGGCTCCGTGCGTCTTTGCACGGCTCCGGGAAGCTTCGTTCGCGGTGACGAGCCACTGCCGTCGCCCGGAGCTTCGCATTGTCGACCTTTCCTTCCCTGACGTCCGGGGCCGCGTTCCGACGCGCCTCGCCCTCCCGCACGCTCAGCTCGGCGCTTGGGGGCGCCTCGCTTCTCGTCCTGAGCGCCGCCCTCCCCGCCTTCGCGGAGGCTTCCGAAGGCGTCGTTGCGCTCGATGAGATCAACGTCTCCGGCGAAGCCCGACGCCTCGCGCCCGGGCCGAACCTCACCGTGTCGACCGGCGCCGGCAGCCGCCTCGATCTCACCCCCTTGGAGACGCCCGCGAGCGTCGACGTGGTCTCCGGCGACGTGGTCCGCGACCGCGGCCAGTCCTCCATCGCCGAAGCCGTGACGCAGAACGCCGCCGGCTTCAGCTTCATCGGCACGCCCGGCAACGGCTTCGGAGCCTACTCGTCGCGTGGCTTCACCGGCGTGAACTCGGTCACGACGCTCTATGACGGCGTGCGGCTCTACCCCGGCAACGGGACCGTCACCTTCCCGTTCGACACCTGGACGGTGGACCGGATCGAGGTGCTGCGCGGCCCGGCCTCGGTGCTCTACGGCGAGGGCGCCATCGGCGGCGCCATCAACATCATCCCGAAGAAGCCGCTCACCGACGAGCGCCGCAACGAGGCCCGCGCGGTGGTGGGCACGGACGGGCAGGTCGGCCTCGCCGCCGGCAGCGCGGGACCGATCAATGAGAAATTCGCCTACAGCTTCGACGTGGCCGCCAGCCGCGGCGACGGCTGGATGGACCGGGGCGACTACAAGAACCTCGCCTTCTCCGGCGCGCTGAACTGGCGGCCGACCGACGAGCTCTCCGTCACGCTCAGTCATGACGGCGGCCACAACCAGCCGAGCCGCTATTTCGGCACGCCGCTGAAGGGCGCCGGCAATGTGGAGAAGGACTGGATCGGCGAGAACTACAACGTCCGCGACGGCGTCATCCGCTTCAACGACAACATCACCCAGCTCAAGGCGGAGTGGACGCCGAACGAGACGGTGACGCTGCGGGCGACCGCCTACAGCGTGGTCAGCAACCGGTTCTGGCGCAACGCGGAAAGTTACAGGTGGTCGGCGTCAGCCTCCCCGCTGTTTCCGGATGGTCAGATCAACCGTTCCGACTATATCGCCATCAAGCAAGAGCAGGAGCAGATTGGCGCGCGGGCCGACGCCACCGTTCGCAGCGAGTTGTTCGGCATGGCGAACGAGGCGACGATCGGCTTCGACGTCAACCGGTTCAGGTTCAGTCGCCTGAACAATGGAGGCTATGGCGATCCGGCCGTGAATCCGCCGCTGCCGCCGAAGGGCTTCGATCCGGGCGAGTACGGTTCCACGAGCTCCTATGGCCGCGAATATCGCGCCACCACGACCCAGTACTCGCTCTCGTTCGACGACCGGCTGAAGCTCACCGACCAGCTCTCGCTGGTGGCGGGCCTGCGTTACGACCACCCGGAGATCGACTATCGCAATCTCCGCACGGGCCTTAAGGCCAACCCGACGCTGGACTCGATCTCCTGGCGCGTCGGCGCGGTCTACGAGCCTGTGAAGAACCTTGCTTTCTACGCCCAGTATTCGGAAGCCGCCGACCCGGTGAACTCGCTGCTGTCGCTGACGCCGGCGCAGTCCGATTTCAAGCTCTCCAAGGGTCGGCAGGTCGAAGCCGGCGTAAAGCAGAGCCTGTGGGACGACCGCTTCGAGTGGACGCTGTCGGCCTTCTACATCGAGAAGAAAGACCTGCTCGCGCCGAGACCGGGCGCGCTCGCGGGCACGCCCGCCGAGCAGATCGGCAAGCAGTCCTCGCGCGGCGTGGAAGCCTCCGTCGGCGTGGAGCTTGGCCACGGTTGGCGGGTCGACGCCAACGGCACGATCCTCGACGCGCGCTACGACGAATTCTTTGGAGCGGGCGGCTTGAGCTATAAGGGCAACACGCCGAACGCCGTGCCGGAAAAGCTCGCCAACGTCTGGGCCACCTGGCGCTTCGCGGAGAACTGGAAGGCGCAAGCCGGCCTGCAATACGTCGGCAGGACCTACACCTCGGCCAGCAACGACTACAAACGGCCGGCTTACGCGCTGGTGAACGCCGGGCTGCAGTGGAAGCCGACGGGCTACGCCACGCTCGACGCCCGGGTGAAGAACCTCACCGACAAGACCTACGCCTACGCCGGCGGCGACTATCAATGGTACTTCGGCGCGCCGCGCACCGCCGAACTCGCGCTGCATCTGAAGTTCTGACGCCATGGCCGCGCCTGTCCGGCTGAAGGTGGAGAATCTGGCGTGGGGGCCTCCGGGCCGCCCGCCGGTGGTCTCGGGCGTAAGCTTCGCGCTCGCGCCCGGCGGCCGCCTTGCGGTGGTCGGGGCGAACGGCGCGGGCAAGTCCTCGCTGCTGCGCTGCCTCTACCGGGTCAACCGGCCGCGGTCCGGAACGGTGTGGCTCGACGGCGACGATCTCTGGTCGCTCGCCCCCCGCATGGCGGCGCGGCGGGTGGCCGCCGTGCTGCAGGAAACGCCGCCGGACTTTCCCTTCACCGTGCGGGAGATGGTGGAGGCCGGCCGCACGCCCCATGCGGCCAGCCTCTTCGCCAGCGACGCCTCGGCCGCGGTGGTGGCGGAGGCCATGGCGCGCATGGAGATCGCCCATCTCGCCAGCCGCCGTTTCGCGACGCTTTCCGGCGGCGAGAAACAGCGGACGCTGATCGCCCGCGCGCTGGCGCAGGAGCCCGGGCTGCTGGTGCTGGACGAGCCCACCAACCATCTCGACATCCGCCACCGGCTGGAGGCGATCCGGCTTCTGAAGGGGCTCGACCTCACGATCGTCGCCACGCTGCACGATCTCGACTTCGCGGCCGACATGGCGGACGCGGCGCTGGTGCTGGACAAGGGCCGCCCCGCCGCCTTCGGCCCGGTGCGCGAGACGCTCGAACCAGACCTGATCCGCCGCAGCTTCGGCGTGGAGGCCGAGGTCACGCCCTGGCGCGGCGGGCTGCGCTTCGCCTACAGCCTGCCGGAGGGCGAGGCGTGATCCGGCGCCGGACGACCGCCGCCGTCCTGCTCGCGCTCTGGGCCGCGCCCGCGGCGGCGCATCCGGTCACGGTGCGGAGCTGCGACCGGCTGGCGACCTACGACCGGCCGCCCCAACGCGCCGTCTCCTACGATTCCAACCTCACCGAGATGATGCTGGCGCTCGACTTCACCGACCGCATGATCGGATATATCGGCTCGCGCGAGCGGGTGCGGGCCTCGGCGGAGCTGTTCCCCAAGGCGACCCGCTTACGCCAGATCCAGCGCCAGTATCCCACCCGCGAGGCGCTGCTGGAGGCCGGAGCCGACTTCTACTTCGCCGGCTGGAGCTACGGCATGCGCGCCGGGGGCGAAGTGACGCCGACGACGCTTGGCCGGCTTGGGATCCCCGTCTACGAGCTCACCGAAAGCTGCGTCCGCATCGGGCGGCGCGAGAAGCCGACACTCGATTTCCTCTACCGCGACCTGCTCAACCTCGGCCGCATCTTCGGCGTGGAGGATCGGGCGGAGGCGCTAATCGCGGGCTATCGCGCCCGCGTCGCGGCGGTCGCCGCACGGGTGGCGGACGCCCCGTCCCGGCCGCGGGTGTTTCTGTATGACGGCGCCGGCCGGGCGGCGGGCACCGCGGGCGGCCACGCCATGCCGACCGCGCTGATCGAGGCCGCCGGCGGCGTCAACATCGCCGACGACGTCGCCGGCAACTGGACGCGCATAAGCTGGGAGAGCGTGATCGAGCGCGACCCGGACGCCATCGTCGTGCTGGACCACGGCGGCGGCAGCGCCGCGCAGAAGATGGCCTACATCCGCGCGCGCCCCGGCCTGCGCGATCTGCGCCCTCTGAAGGAGAACCGGGTGCTGATCCTCGGCTACGACGAGCTGACGCCCGGCCCCCGCAACGTGACGGCGGTGGAGAAGATCGCGGAGTTCCTGCATGGCGCGCGCTGACCGCCGGACCGCCGGGATCGGCGTGGCCCTCCGTTTCGCGGCGATCGCGGCCTGCGGGCTGCTGTTGATCACGGCCGCCATGGCGGCGTCGCTCATGCTCGGCGCGGCGCGCATCCCGCGAGCCGAGATCGTCGCCATCGTGCTGGAGCGCTTCGGGCTTAGCGGCCCGAGCGCCTCGACGCCGGGGCGCGCGGCGATCGTCTGGGAGCTGCGCGCGCCGCGCGCCGTTCTGGCGGCGATCGTCGGCGCGGGGCTCGGCATGGTGGGCGCGGCGATGCAGTCCGCCACCCGCAATCCGCTCGCCGATCCGCACCTTCTGGGCGTCGCCGCCGGCGCGGCCTTCGGCGCCAATCTCGCCATCCTACATGTGGGCGACGCCTTCGGCCCGGCCACCACGCCGCTGTTCGCCTTTCTCGGCGCGCTGGGCGCGACGCTGACCGTGCTCGCGGTGTCGCGCGCGACCGGCGCCGGGACGGCGGACCGGCTGATCCTCACCGGCGTCGCGGTGGCCTTCGTGGTGACCGCCTGCGCCAACATGCTGATCCTGTTCGCGGATCAGCGCTCCGCGGCGAACGTCGTGTTCTGGACGCTGGGCGGCTTCGGCGCGAGCGACTGGTCCACCGCGCCGGTTCCGGCGCTGGCGCTCGTTCTGGGCGGGGCGTGGTTCCTGCTGAAGGCGCGCGACCTGAACGCCCTCGCCATGGGCGACGAGACCGCCGCCACGCTCGGCGTCGAGGTGGAGCGGGCGCGCCTCGCCCATATGGTGGTCGGGGCCTTCGTCACCGGAGTGATGGTGTCGGTGTCCGGCATGATCGGCTTCGTCGGGCTGATGACGCCCCACGCGGCGCGGCTTCTGCTCGGCGGCGACAACCGGCTCGTGCTGCCGGCGAGCGCGCTCATCGGCGCGCTCGCGCTGGTGCTGGCCGACATGGCCGCCCGCACGGTGATCGCGCCGGACGACATGCCGGTCGGCGTCGTCACCGGGATCGTGGGAGGCCTCGTGTTCGTGGCGCTGCTCAGGCGCCGGCCCTAAGCGCGATCGCCGCGCGACGGCGCCAGGCTCAGATGTCGTGACCCTTCTTGCGCATCTCCTCGCGCATGCGCGTCACCACGTCCTGGCTCATCTGGCGGCTCCAGGCGTTGGTCTTCTCGTAGGACGCCTGCAGCACGCTCGGCAGGATGGTCACGAGCTTCTTGCCCGAGGCCGTCTCGTAGAAGGCCTTGATGTCGGCGAGCTCCGCGTCGGTGAAACGCTCGGCGTAGACGGCGGCGACGTCGTTGACCAGCTGCTCGCGGCGCTTCTCGAACTCCGGCTCGAGCACCTTGATCACCTCGTCGAAGTCCTTCGACAGCTCGGGCCGGGTGCGCACGAAGGTGCGCTTCGCCTCGTCGAGGAAGATCGGGATGATGCCGTCGAAGCTGCTGGCGGCGCCGGACACCTCGATGACGTCGTGGGCGAGCTTGAGCTTCGCGGCCTGGTCGGCCTGCGCGAAGGCGGCGCCGGTCGACGCGGCGAAGGCGAAAGCGGCCGCGACGCCGACGCGGCGCAGGGTGGCGTGGAACGTCATGCGGTTCTCCTGCGGGCTTCGGTACCGGCCGGCTTCGCCTCGATGGCGGTGACCCCGTCGGCGCCCGCGATCAGCGCGAGGTCGGCGAGGCCGATGAAAAGTCCGTGCTCGACGACGCCCGGGATCGCCGACAGCGCGGCGGCCAGTTCCTCCGGACGGTCGATGCGGCCGAAATGGCCGTCGAGGATCGAGTGCCCACTGTCGGTCACGATCGGGCAGGCGTCCTCGGCGCGGCGAAGCTCCACCTTGCCGGACAGGCCGAGCTCGGCCGCGGCGCGCTCCACGGCGCGGCGGGTCGCCTCCTTGCCGAACGGCACGACCTCGATCGGCAGCGGGAAGGCGCCGAGCGTCTGAACGACCTTCTTGGCGTCGGCGATCACGATCATCCGCTTGGAGGCGAAGGCCACGATCTTCTCGCGCAGCAGGGCCGCGCCGCCGCCCTTGATCAGGCGCAGCTCGGGATCGACCTCGTCGGCGCCGTCCACGGTGAGGTCGAGCTCCGGCTCCTCCTTCAGCGTGGTCAGCGGCACGCCGAAGCGCTCGGCGAGCTCACGGGTGGCCTCGGAGGTCGGCACGCCGACCACATCGAGGCCCTCCGCGACGCGCGCGCCGAGCAGCTCGACGAACAGGGCGGCGGTGGACCCGGTGCCGAGCCCGAGCTTCATGCCGGGCTGGACGTGCGCGAGCGCGGCCTCCGCCGCGGCGCGTTTGAAATCTTCGGTGGTCACGACGTCGAAATCCTTCTGGCCGGCGGGGCGGCCGCAAGCAGGCGTTGGCCTTTCAGCCGGCGAGGCCGGCCACGAGCAGATACTTGATGTCCACGAACTCGTCGACGCCGCGCTGCGAGCCCTCGCGGCCCTGCCCGCTTTCCTTGACTCCGCCGAACGGCGCCAGCTCCGTCGATATCAGACCGGAGTTGATGCCGACCATGCCGTATTCAAGGGCTTCGCCGACCCGGAATATCCGCCCCACGTCGCGCGCATAGAAGTAGGCGGCGAGGCCGTATTCGGTGGCGTTGGCGTAGTCGATGACCTCGGCCTCGGTCTCGAAGCGGAACAGCGGCGCGACCGGGCCGAAGGCCTCCTCGCGGGCGATCGCCATGTCCTGGCGGACGCCGCCGAGGACGGTCGGCTCGAAGAACGTGCCGCCGAGCGCGTGGCGGCCGCCGCCGGTCAGGACCTTCGCGCCCTTCGCGGTCGCGTCGGCGAGCAGCCGCTCGACCTTGTCGACCGCCTTCGGCGTGATCAGCGGCCCCTGGGTGACGCCGTCCTCGACGCCGCGCCCGACCTTCAGCTTCGCGACCGCCGCCACCAGCTTCTCGGCGAAGGCGTCGTAGACGCCCGCCTGCACGTAGATGCGGTTCGCGCAGACGCAGGTCTGGCCCATGTTGCGGTACTTCGAGACCATCGCGCCTTCGACCGCCGCGTCGAGATCGGCGTCGTCGAACACGATGAAGGGCGCGTTGCCGCCGAGCTCCAGCGCGACCCGCTTCACGGTCGAAGCGGACTGCCGCATCAGCAGCTTGCCGACTTCGGTCGATCCAGTGAAGGACACGACGCGCACCGCCGGATGGCTCGTGAACACCTCGCCGATCGGCTTGGCGTCGCCGGTGACGACGCTGAGCGCCCCGGCCGGAATCCCGGCCTGCTCCGCGAGTTTAGCGAGCGCGAGGGCCGTGAGCGGCGTCTCCATCGCGGGCTTCACCACCACGGTGCAGCCTGCGGCGAGCGCCGGCGCGCATTTGCGGGTGATCATGGCCGCAGGGAAGTTCCACGGCGTGATCGCCGCGACCACGCCCGCCGGCTGACGCAGCACCAGAATGCGGGCGTCGGCGCGGTGGCTCGGCAGCGTGTCGCCGTTGATGCGCTTCGCCTCCTCGGCGAAGAACTCGACGAAGGAGGCGGCGTAGTCGATCTCGCCCTTCGCCTCGGCGAGCGGCTTGCCCTGCTCGCGCGTCATGATCAGCGCGAGATCGTCGCGGTTGGCGACGATCAGCTCGTACCAGCGGCGCAGGATCGCCGAACGCTCCTTGGCGAGCTTCGCCGCCCAGGGCTTGAACGCGCGGGAGGCGGCCTCGACCGCCGCGGTCGCGGCCTCCGCGCCGAGATTGGGAACCCTGCCGACGACCTCGCCGGTGGCGGGGTCTGTGACCTCGACCTCGGGCTCGCCGGTCCATGCGCCGCCCACATAGGCGCGTTCGATCAGCAGAGTTGGGTCGGAAAGACCGTCCATGTCGCGCACGAACTCCTGTGTTTCGAGGCGGGGCGGTTTAGCACGCGCGCGCCGGGCCCGGCCAGACCCCCGCCTAGCGCGCCATCGGCGTGCAGACCACCTGTTCGCCCAGCACGTAGCACACGCTCATGCGGCCCGTGCGACGGTCGACGCGGAACACCCCGGCTTCCTTAGCGTGGTTGGTGGCCGCGAGATCGTAGACGCCCGGCTCCTGCGGCCCGGCGCCCTCGCCCGCGGGGAAGCACAGCGTGACGCCAACCGCGCCCTCCTTCACCGCATACTGGCAGGAGCCGACCTCGCCGGTCTCCCTGTCGACGCGGTACATCCGGTTGAGGTCGGTCTGCGGCGCAGCCAGGAAGGCGAACTCCTGCGCGCTTGCCGCCCCTGCCGAAAGACAGGCCAGCGACGCGAGCAGCGCGGTGCGGACGATGGACATGGGACGGCCTCCTTCATCGGGCGGGACCCGGCCGACAAGGCGGCGAATCCCGCCCGGCAGGTTAGCAGCCGCCGCCCCCGCCGGCATGGTCGTCAGGACGCCAGCCTTGCGGCGGCGGCGGCGGCGGCGGTAATCAGCGCCCTATCGCCCTTACCGGCCCGTCAGGAATCCCGCGCCATGCCCCTCGCCTCCTCGCCCGCGCCGCTGACCGTGGTGTTCGACCTCGACGGCACGCTGGTGGAATCCGCGCCCGACCTCGTCGAGGCGCTCGCCGCGGCCATGGCGGCCGAGGGCCTTCCGCGGCTGCCGGCCGAGGAGGTGCGCGGCATGATGGGAGCCGGCGCGCGGGCGCTGGTCGAGCGCGGCCTGCGCGCCGAGGGCGTCGATCTGCCCGAGGAGCGTGTGCTCGAGCTCTACCGCGTGTTTCTCGACCATTACGACGCCCACATCGCCGACCGCAGCCACCTGTTCCCCGGCGCCGAGGCGGCGCTCGACCGGCTCGCCGCCTCAGGCGCGAAGCTCGCGATCTGCACCAACAAGCTCGAGCGCTTCGCGGTGAAGCTGCTCGACGAACTGGGCGCCGCAGACCGCTTCGGCGCGATCGTCGGCGGCGACACCTTCGGCGTCGCGAAGCCCGACCCGAAGCCGCTCACCGGCGCGATCGAACGCGTCGGGGGCGACCCCGCCCGCGCGGTGATGATCGGCGACAGCGCGACCGACGTCGAAACCGCGAAGGCGGCCGGAATCCCGAGCGTGGTCATGAGCTTCGGCTACACCACGACGCCCCCGCGCGAGCTCGGCGGCGACGTCGTGATCGACCATTTCGACGAGCTCGACGACGCCCTGCGCCGCCTCGGCCTCGCCGCCTGAACGCCGTTTCGACCGCCCGCCTGCGATCTGACCATTGAAATCCGGTTCGATCCGGCGTAAACGACCGTCCTCGCATCGGCGCCCGAATAGCTCAGCGGGAGAGCACACCCTTCACACGGGTGGGGTCACAGGTTCGATCCCTGTTTCGGGCACCATTCTTTTCAATGGTTTAGCCACCGTTTGAGTATCTTCCCTCAGGTTCGAACGAACCTGGGTCGGCGGCATGCGTCACTTGTAGCAATAGACGATCATCTGGAAGGCGGCGGAGTAATACTCGCCGGACGGCACGTATAGGATCACGACATCCGCCTTTGAACCTGTCGCCAAAGACGTGAAGGTCATACCGGTGTTGTTCTGGCTCGTCGGGATGATCGTGCAGCCCTCGATGTTCCGGCCGAACTCCACGAGGTAGCGACCGGTCCCGATCGACTGCGCCGAAACGGCGCCGGCGCCGTCGATCAAGGCGCCGGCCGCGGTGACCCGGGCGCTCATGAGCGCCATGCCGCGATCGACCGGCGCCTGCTGCGCATGCCCCGGTGCCGCGGCGGACATCGCGCCCGCCACGACGAGCGTTCTCAGAAGCAGCATCGTTTCCCCCCGGCATGCCAATCCCGAGGAGCAGCATCACGGGACGGCCGGCGGGCTCCAAGCCAAAAAAAAGTCCAATCCGACTTCTCTGCGCCTCATCCCCCCGCAAGCGTCATGGATCATTCGCTCCAAGGCCTCTTGGCGCGACCGCCTGCTCCGCGTCCGGCTGCGGGGCCGGATCGGGCTTCCGCCGTCTGCGGGCGAACAGCACGTAGAGCGCCGGCAGCACCAGCAGCGTCAGGATCGTGGACGACACGATCCCGCCGATCACCACGGTCGCGAGCGGCCGCTGCACTTCGGCGCCGGGGCCGGTCGCGATCGCCATGGGCACGAAGCCGAGCGAGGCCACCATCGCGGTCATGAGGACCGGCCTCAGCCGCGTGAGCGCCCCTTCCGTCACGGCCTCGATCAGCTCCTTCCCCTGCGCCCTCAGCTTCTGGATGAAGGCGATGATCACGAGGCCGTTCAGCACCGCGACCCCCGACAGGGCGATGAAACCGACGCCCGCCGAGATCGACAGCGGGATGTCGCGGAGGAGCAGCGCCGCGACGCCCCCGGTCAGCGCCAGCGGCACGCCGGAGAACACCAGCGCGGCGTCCTTGAACGAACCGAGGCTCATGAACAGCAGCACGAAGATCAGCCCGAGCGCGATCGGCGTCACGATGGCGAGCCGCTCGGTGGCGGAGACGAGCTGCTCGAACTGCCCGCCCCAGCCGATCCAGTAGCCGGCGGGAAGCTTCACCCCGTCGCCGATGGCCCGCTGCGCCTCGCCCACGAACGAGCCGAGGTCCCGGTCGCGCACATTGGCCGACACCACGATGCGGCGCTTGCCGTTCTCGCGGCTGATCTGGTTCGGCCCCGGCGCCACCTCCAGCGCGGCGAGCGTCGCGAGCGGAACGTAGCGGACCCGGGAGGCGGGAGCGCCGAAGACCGCGGGCGTCGCCTGCGGCTCGCCGCCGTCCGGCGCCGGGAGGGGCACCGGCAGGGCCTTCAGCGCCTCGATGTCGGTGCGCAGCCGCTCGGGCAGCCGCATCACGATGTCGAAGCGACGGTCGCCCTCGAAGATCTGCCCGGCCTCCTTGCCTCCGACCGCGATCTCCACGATCTCCTGCACGTCGGCGATGCTGACGCCGTGGCGGGCCAGCGCCGCCCGGTCGAGCTTGACGGTCAGAATCGGCAGGCCGGCGACCTGCTCGGTCTTCACGTCCGCCGCGCCGGGGACCTTCTGGAGGACGGCCTGGACCTCGCCCGCCACCTTCAGCAGCGTGTCGAGGTCGTCGCCGAAGATCTTCACGCCCACGTCCGAGCGCACGCCCGAGATCAGCTCGTTGAAGCGGAGCTGGATCGGCTGCGACAGCTCGTAGTTCGAGCCCGGGATCTCCTCCGCGGCCTTCTCCACGTCCTCCATAAGCTCGGCCTTGGTCTTCTTCGGATCAGGCCATTCCGACCGGGGTTTCAGCATCACGTAGCCGTCGGAGATCGACGGCGGCATGGCGTCGGTCGCCACCTCGGCGACGCCGGTGCGGGCGAACACCTCCTTCACCTCCGGCAACTGCAGCAGACGTTTCTCGAGCGCCGTCTGCATTTCGAGTGACTGGGTGAGGCTTGTGCCCGGCACGCGCAGCGCCTGCACGGCCGCGTCGCCCTCGTCGAGGCTCGGGATGAACTCGCCGCCCATGCGCGAGGCGGCGATCCCGGTCACGATCACCAGCGCGGCCGCCGCCGGCGCCACGACCCAGCGCAGCCGGATCATCAGCCCGAGCAGCGGCTTGTAGGTCACGCGGGCGCCCCGCATGAACCAGTTCTCCTTCTCCTGGACGCGGCCCGTGACGAAGATAGCGATCGCGGCCGGCACGAAGGTCATGGAGAAGATCGAGGCGCCGAGCAGCGCCATCAGCACCGTCACCGCCATCGGCGTGAACATCTTGCCTTCCACGCCCGTGAGCGTGAGCACCGGCAGATAGACCACCGCGATGATCATGGTGCCGAACAGGCTCGGCCGGACGACCTCGCTTGCGCCGGCCAAGATGGTCTCGAACCGCTCCGGCATGGTCAGCAGCCGGCCCCGGCGCGCCTGCTCGTGCGCCAGCAGGCGCAGGCAGTTCTCCACGATGATGACGGCGCCGTCGATAATGACGCCGAAGTCGATCGCGCCGAGGCTCATCAGGTTCGCCGATACCCTGTTCTCCACCATGCCGGTGATGGTGAAGAGCATGGCGAGCGGGATGACGCAGGCTGTCACGATCGCCGCCCGGATGTTGCCGAGCAGCAGGAACAGCACCGCGATCACGAACAGCGCACCCTCGACGAGATTCTTCTCGACGGTGGCGATGGTGGCCTCCACCAGCGTCGAGCGGTCGTAGACCGGCCGCGCCTCGACCCCTTCCGGCAGCGACTTCCGCACCTCGCCGAGCTTGTTCGCGACGCGCTCCGCGACCGTGCGGCTGTTCTCCCCGATCAGCAGCATGGTGGTGCCGAGCACCACCTCATGGCCGTTGAGCGTGGCGGCGCCGTTGCGCAGCTCCAGGCCGTCCTTCACCTCGGCCACGTCCGACACCCGGACCGGCGTGCCCGCATGGGCGTTGATGACGATGGCGCCCACGTCCTCCGCCGAGAGCGCCTGCCCCGGCGTGCGCACCAGATATTGCTCGCCGTTCCGCTCGATGTAGCCGGCGCCCACATTGGCGTTGTTGGCGCTGAGCGCCGTCATCACGTCCCGGAAGGTCAGGCCGTAGGCCATCAGCCGCGCCGGGTTTGGCAGAACGTGAAGCTGCCGTTCGTAGCCGCCGATGGTGTTGACCTCGACGACGCCCGGCACGGTGCGGAGCTGGGGCGTGATGATCCAGTCCTGGATCGTCCTGAGATCGGCGGGGCTGTAGGCCGAGCCGTCCGGCTTCGTCGCGCCGGGCCGGGCGTCGACCACATAGTTGTAGATCTCGCCGAGGCCGGTGGAGATCGGCCCCATGGCGGTTTCGGTCGCCGGCGGAAACTGGTCCTTCACCTGGCTCAGGCGTTCGTTAACGAGCTGGCGCGCGAAGTAGATGTCGGTGCCGTCCTTGAACACCACCGTGACCTGCGCGAGGCCGTAGCGGGACAGGGAGCGGGTGTAGTCCAGGCCCGGCAGCCCGCCCATGCTGGTCTCCAGCGGGAAGGTGATGCGCTGCTCCACCTCCAGCGGCGAGAAGCCCGGCGCGGTGGTGTTGATCTGCACCTGAACGTTGGTGATGTCCGGGACCGCGTCGATCGGCAGGCGCATGAAGCTCCACGCGCCGAGCGCCGCCACGCCGAGGCAGGCGAACATCACCAGCCAGCGCCGGGCGATCGAGAAGGCGAGAATGCGCTCGATCATGGCCGGGCGCTCCGGCCAGCGTCGCGGACCTGCCCGAAAGCCTCAATGCTCATGGCTCGCGCTCCCCTTGGCGAGTTCGGCCTTCACCACGAAGCTGTTGCGCGCAGCGTAGGCCTCGCCGGCGCGGAGGCCGGACATGACCTCCACCACGCGGCCGTCGCGGCGGCCGAGCGTCACGTCGCGGGCGGCGAAGCGGTCGCCCTCGCGGACGAACACCACCTCGCGGCCTTCGAGCGTCTGGACCGCGTCGACGGACACGGCCAGCGGCACGCTTCGTTCGGCGGTGGCGAGCGCTCCGGTGGCGAACAGGCCCGGCCGGAAGCGGCCGTCGTTCGGGATCACGACCCGGGCCACGGCGCTCTGGGTGTCGGCGGTGCCGATCGGCGAGAGATAGGAGATTTTCGCCTCGATCGGCGCTCCGCCGTCCTCGGGATCGACCCGCACCGCCGCGCCGACCGAGACCTTGGCGAGATCCCGGCGGTAGACGGAGAAATCGACCCAGAGCGTCGAGAGGTCCGTCACGACGAAGGCGGGCTTCTGCTCGGAGACATATTCGCCGAACGAGGCCTGGCGCTCGGTGACGACGCCGGACATGGGCGCCCGGAGTTCGTAGGTGGTCAGGCTCTGGTTGCTTTCGACCACCGCCAGCAGGTCGCCCTTCTTCACCTCGTCGCCGAGGCGCTTGGCGAGGGTGCGGATGACGCCGGGAAAGCGCGGCGTCACCTGCGCCACCGCCTCCTGATTGGCCTGCACGATGCCGTTGAGCTGCAGCTCCTCCCGCAGCGTCGAGGCCCCGACCGTCTCCAGCACGACGCCCGCGGCCTTCACCTTGGCGTCGCCGAGTTCGACGACGCCTTCGGGAAGCTCCGCGCCATGGCCATGACCGTCGTCGTCCTTCCCGGCGCCGTGGCCATGTCCGTCGTCGCCTGAACCGACCGCCGCCGCCTGCGCCGGCGCGTCCGCGTCGGCCCCGGGCTTCGGCGCGTCATGGCCGTGGCCGTCCTCCTTCCCGGAACCATGATCGTGGCCGTCGTCCCCGGCGTGGGCGTCGTCCGCGCCATGGCTGTGACCGTCGTCCTTGTCGTGATCGTCCGCGGCCGCCGCCTTGGCCGGGGCTTCGGCATGGGCGTGGCCCTCGCCGCCCATCAGGCCGGAGTAAAGCGCGAGCGCCCGGGCGGCGATGGCCGAGGGGCCCTGCTGGACGGCGTAGAGCCCGCCGGCGCCGACGGCGCCCCCGACCACGAGGACGGCGGCGTCGCGAAGAAGCGAACGGCTCATGAGCGGTCGCTCCGGCTCGAGGGCGTCAGGCCGGGCGTCGGCCGCGCCGACGGCGCCGGGCCGGCGCAGCGCGGCTTCAGCGCATAGCCTTTGAAGTTGTGGGTCTTCTGGCCGTGGCGGTGGCCGCGGTGCTCCGGGCCGATCGCATGATCGTGGCCGTCGCGGGCGCCGTGCCGGACCGCGCCGGCGCGGTCGTCGCAACGCGGGGCGGCCTCCGCGGCGACCGGCGTCGCAAGCGCGATCAGGCCAAAGGCGGCGGACGCGAGAACGGTGGAACGGGAGGTCATTGGGCTCTCCGGGACAGGACGAGGGCGGATCCCGTCAGCCCTTCGAGGCTGGCGAGCGTCGCGTGGAAGGAGACGAGCGCGTCGATCTCCTTGAGGGTGGCCTCGGACAGCGCGGCGCGCGCCTCGAGCAGCTCGAGCAGCGAGTAGCGCCCTTCGGCATAGCCGGAGCGGACGGCCTCATAGGCCTCGCGCGCGACCGGCAGGACGCTGGCGCGGGTGAGCCGGGCCTCGTCATAGGCGCCGCGGAGCGCGTCATAGGCGCGCCCGACCATCACCGTCAGGGCGCGCTCGGCGGCGGCCCGTTCGGCGTCCGTCTTGGCGAGCGTTTCGGTCGCCTCGATCACGCCGCCGCGATTCCGGTCGAACGCCGGCAGCGGCACGCTGAGCGAGGCCATGACGGCGTTCGACCTGTCCTCGCGGTAGTGCCGCCATCCGACGCCGGCCGTGACGTCCGGGATGGCCTGCGCCTGGGCCTGCGCCAGCAGCGCGCGCCGCTGCGCCTTCACCGCGGTGAAGCGCGTGAGCTGCGGGTTCTGGCGCGCCCGCGCCATCAGGACGTCGAAGGACGGCGGCGCGCCGATGCGCGCGAGATCGCCGCCGACCGTGGCGAAGGACGGCGCCCTCTCCCCGATCAGGACCGAAAGCTCGCGCCGGGCCGCCTGGAACGCCGCCCGGCCCTTGGCGAGTTCGACGCGCGTCGTCTCGGTCGCGAGCCGGCCCCGCGCGATCTCGGCGCTCGACGAGGCGCCGGCCTCGACGCGCCGCTGCAGCAGCGGCGTGAGGCGATCGAGATCCTCGACCTGATTCTCGAGCTCGACCACGCGCCGCTGGGCGCCGAGCGTCCGCGCGAAGGCCTCGGCGGTCTCCGCCAGCACCTGCAGCCGCGTCGCGCCCCGGTCCCAGCGCGCGGCGTCGATCTCCGCCGCGGCCGCCGCCATGCGGGCGCCGCGCTTGCCCCCGAGTTCGAACAGCTGGCTGATCTGCAGCGTCGTCTCGGCGGCGTCGAGATTGCGCTTCTCCTTCGAGCCGAAGGCGTTGTCGAGCTCGAAGGACAGCTCGGGATTGGGGAAGGCGCCCGACTGGACGCCGCGCCCCGAGGCGGCGCCTATCTCCCGATCCGCGGCGGCGAGGCCGGGATGCGAGGCGACGGCGCGGGACAGCGCCTGCGAAAGCGTAAGGGTCCGCGTGGAGGACGCGGCGTGCGTCGCCGGCGCGGGCAGCAGCGCGAGCGCCGCCCCCAGCGCGAGCGCGCGGGTTCTGAAAAGCATGATCCAACCTGAAAACACGCGAGCGGGAACGCGCGCGTCACGCGCGCGTCGGCACGGAAGCGTTCAGGTCAGGCGCGTGGAGGCGGCAGGTCGATGAGCGGCTCGCGGCCCGAAGCCGAGGGAGCCGAGGCCCAGGCGAGCCGCTCCTGGAAGACGACCAGGGTCGCCGCGCCGAGCGGCAGCGGCCGCGCGACCGCCGCGCAGCCGTGGCAGCCATGGTCGATGGAGCCGAGCGCCTTGCCGTCGGCGCCCTCCGTCCCCTGCCCGGCGTCCGTGGAGACGGCGAGCGCGATCTCGGAGTCGAGGCCGGCATGCTCCGGCTGGCCGCGCTCGACGGCGCCGCCGAGGCCGATGAGGACAAGGCACAAGGCCATCGCGAGCCGCGCGCAGAAGCGCGTGACCTTCGACGAACTCGTCTTCGACACACCGACCATCCCCCAAGGCATCCGGGAGACGGGCCGCGGTGTCAAGATTCGAGACGTCACACCGGCGCGCGAAACGGCGCCCGCCGGCCGCGCGAAGCCGGCGCGCAGGTCGGCGGCCGGGGCTTGGCGGCGTGGCGCGGCGGGCTATATCCGCCTCCGCCGCGGCCCGCCGGATCGGCCCGGCCTGCCGCCTTGTGGGGAGTCGAAACGCCATGCCGTGGGCTTTGATCGCGATCCTGGTGATCGTCTGGGCGCTGAGCTTCATCGTGTTCAAGGTCAGCGGCGCGCTGATCCACCTGCTCCTGCTCGCCGCGGCGGCCATCCTGATCTATCGGCTCGTGACCGGACGCCGCGCGGTCTGATGCGACTGAAGGCTTAACCGGCCCGCGAAGCCGCGCTACACCGCCCTCGCCGACACCGACGAGAGGCTTCGTCCCCATGCGCGCCGCAGCGCCGTTCCGTCCATGAACCGCGCAACCCTGACCGGCGGCGGGGCGATCCTGCTCTGGGCGACGCTCGCGCTGTTCACCGCGGCGACCGGCGCGACGCCGCCATTCCTGCTGACCGCCCTCACCTTCGCGATCGGCGGCCTGCTCGGGCTCGCTGTCGCGGCGCTCCGGCCCGGCGGCCTCGCGGCCCTCCGGCAACCGTGGTCCGTGTGGCTGCACGGCGTCGGCGGCCTGTTCGGCTTCCACTTCTTCTACTTCACCGCCCTCAAGCTCAGCCCTCCGGCGGAGGCGAGCCTGGTCGCCTATCTCTGGCCGCTGCTGATCGTGCTGTTCTCGGCGCTGCTGCCCGGCGGCGGGCTGACCGTGCGCCACGTGGTCGGCGCAGCGCTCGGGCTCGCCGGAGCGGCGACGCTGATCGCCGCGCGCTCGGGCGGCCTCGGCTTCGAGGCGGCCCATCTGCCGGGATACGCCTCCGCCGTCGCCTGCGCGGTCATCTGGGCGGCGTATTCGGTGAGCTCGCGGCTGTTCCACGCCGTGCCGACCGAAGCGGTGGCGGGCTTCTGCCTCGGCACGGCGGCGCTCGCCGCGCTCTGCCACCTCGCGCTCGAACCGGCGGTCTGGCCCGCGGGCGCCGCCGAATGGGGCGGCGTGGTCGCGCTAGGTCTCGGACCGGTCGGCGCGGCGTTCTACCTCTGGGACGTCGGCATGAAGCGTGGCGACGTGCGGCTGCTCGGCGTCGCGGCCTACGCCGCGCCGGCGCTGTCGACGCTGCTGCTGGTCGCGACCGGCTACGCCGAGGCGACGCCTGCGCTCGGCCTCGCCTGCGCGCTCATCGTCGGCGGCGCGCTGGTCGCGACCTTCGGCGGACGGCGGCGCGCCGGCGATACGCCGTCTGTGGAGGACTCAAGGCCGGGCTGAGGGCGCCCAGTCCGGCGGCGCGAGCTCGAAGCCCACGAAATCGAAGCCCGGCGCGACGGTGCAGCCGACCAGCGTCCAGTCCCCGAGCGATCGCGCGGCCTGCCACCAGCCCGTCGGCACGACGACCTGCGGCGCGTCGCCTGCCGCGAAATCCGGCCCGAGCCGATGGGTGTCCACCGTCCGGCCGTCCGCCGACAGCGACAGCTCCAGCGGCGCTCCGGCGTAGTGGTGCCAGACCTCGACCGCGTCGACGCGGTGCCAGTGCGACGCCTCGCCGGCCGCGAGCAGGAAATAGATCGCGGTCGAACGCGACCGGCCCGCGGCGTCCGTCGCCGGATCGCGGAATGTCTCGCGGAAATGGCCGCCCTCGGGGTGGGGCTGCAGGCCAAGCTCGCGGATGATCTCCGCGGCGGATGATCCGGGCCCGCCGCTCATCCGCGGTTCTTCCGCTCACGGAGCTCCGCGAAGGTCGCGGCCGGGTCGTCGCCCTCGAGCCCGACCGCCGCCGCCACCTTGCTCTCGGCGGCGCGGAGAAAGACGTTGGTCGCCTTCTCGGCGCCGATCGTGGAGGGGACGGTCGCCCGCCCCGCCGCGCGATCGGCCTCGACCCGCTTGAGCCGTTCGCCGATCGCCGGATCGTCCGGCAGGACACCAGCGCAGAAGCGCGCGTTCGAGAGCGTGTACTCGTGGCCGCACCAGACCCGCGTCTCGTTCGGAAGCGCCGCGAGCTTGGAAAGCGAGCGCCACATCGCCTGCGGCATGTCCTCGAACAGCCGGCCGCAGCCCATCACGAACAGCGTGTCGCCGGCGAACAGCCAGCGTTCGGTCGGCTCGTGATAGACGATGTGGCCCTTGGTGTGTCCGGGGGTCGCGATCACCTCGAACGACCATGGCCCGACCTCGGCCACGTCGCCCTCACTGAGCGTGACGTCGAGCCCCGGGATCGCGGCGGCCTCCGCCGCGGGGCCGAACACCGTCGGCGCGAAGCGCCGCTTCAGCCCGGGCAGCCCGTTAATATGGTCCGGGTGCTTGTGGGTGATCAGCACGTGGGTCAGCGTCCAGCCGCGCGCGTCGAGCGCGGCCAGGATCGGCTCGGCCTCCGGGGCGTCGACCAGCGCGACCGTTCCGCTCTCCTCGTCGGCGAGCAGCACGGCGTAATTGTCGGACAGGCAGGGAATGAGGACGATGTCGGCGGGCATGCGGTCTCCAGCGTTCGCCGCCTAGACTGGGGTCTGCGCCCGGCAGGTCAAGGCGGCGGTCTCGTGAGTCGCCAGCGGGCGACCAGACCGCTACATAAGCAGCATGCCGCTCGACGTCGTCGACCTTCGCGATTTCTACGCCCGGCCGCTCGGCGAGATCGCCCGGCGCATCCTGCGGGCCAAACTGCGCGCGCGCTGGCCGTCCGTGAACGGCCTGCGCGTGCTCGGCGTCGGCTACGCCAGCCCCTATCTCGGCGTGTTCCGGAGCGAGGCGGAGCGGCTGCTGTCGTTCTCGCCGGCGCATCAGGGCGTGATCGCCTGGCCGGAGGCCGGCCCGAACGGCTCGGCGCTGGTGGAGGCCGACATGTGGCCGCTGCCGGACGCGACCGTCGACCGCGTCGTGGCGGTGCACGCGCTCGAGACCAGCGACGCCGCGGGCGAGGTGCTGCGCGAGGCCTGGCGCTGCCTCGCGCCCGGCGGCCGGCTCATCGTGGTCGCGCCGAACCGGCGCGGCGCCTGGGCGCAGACCGACACGACGCCGTTCGGCCACGGCCGCCCCTTCAGCCGCAGCCAGCTCACCGACCTGCTGCGCGAGGCCCTGTTCACGCCCGAAGGCTGGGAGGAGGCGCTGTTCATGTGGCCGGTCGAGCGCGGGCTGATGCTGCGCTCCGCCTTCGCCTTCGAACGGATCGGGGCGCGGCTGTGGTCGCCGTTCGCAGGCGTCCACATCGTGGAAGCGACGAAGCAGGTGATGCGCCCGCTGCCGGCGCGCTCGACCCGGCGGGTCGTGCGGTCGCCGGCGCTGAATCCCGCGCCGGCCGGCGTGCCCGCGCCGGCGCCGGGCGGCTGACCGCGAGACGTCAGCCGCGGCTGAGCAGGAACACGCCCTGCGCGCCGAACAGGTTCCACACCCACCACGGCGCGTTGACGCGGACGGGACGGCCGGTGGCGTCGAGCGCCACCGCGCGCTCGATGCGCGCGCCCAGAAGCTCCACCAGATCGACGAAGTCGCGGATGGTGCAGAGGTGGATGTTCGGCGTGTCGAACCAGGTCTCCGGCAGATTGGCGTTCTGCGGCATCCGCCCGCGGAGGAAGAACTGCGAGCGCGTGCGCCAGTGGCCGAAGTTCGGGAACGAGACGATCGCCCGCCGGCCGATGCGCAGCAGATCCTCCACCACCGCCTTTGGCCGCCGCGTCGCCTGCAGCGTCTGCGACAGCACGACGTAGTCGAAGGCGTCGTCGGGGTAGTAGCCGAGGTCCGCGTCGGCGTCGCCCTGGATCACCGACAGGCCGTGGGACACGCAGGCGTTGACCCCGGACTGCGACAGCTCGATGCCGCGGCCGTCGACGCCGCGTCGTTCGATCAGCAGCCTCAGCAGCGCCCCGTCGCCGCAGCCGACGTCGAGCACGCGCGAGCCCGGCGCGACCATTTCCGCCACCAGCAGATGATCCGGCCGCGGAGCGACCGAGAGCGTCTCCGGGGCGACGATGGGATCGGTCGTTGCGAGGGTCATCACGCTCATGTTCACGGCGACGCGACGGGAAAGACTGGACGCCGCCGGCCTGTGTTCTAAACCCCGTGTGGATAATCGATCCTGCGCAAACCGCATAGACCGCCGACGCAGCCCCCGCGCCGGCGGCTCTCACATGTCGGACGACCCAAGGAGCCTCGCTGAATGACGACCGCCGAAGACGCCGTGCCGACCGCCCCGCATGGAACCGGTCTTCCGACGTCCGATCCGGCGACGCCGGTCAGCGCCTGGGGCCTGCCGCTGTTGGGCCTCGCCTTCGTCGCGGTGCTGAAGCTCACGGGACTGGACGGCGGCTATGACGGCTCGGCGCTCAGCCTCGGCGTATCCATCGCGCTGGTGCCGGTCCTGTTCGGCGCGGTGTTCGCCGCGGTCTACCACGCCGAGCTCATCGCCCACCGCACCGGCGAGCCGTTCGGCACCCTCGTGCTCGCGATGGCGGTGACGGTGATGGAGGTGGCGCTGCTCGCCTCGGCGATGCTCGGCGAGGACGCCAACCCAGCGCTGGCGCGCGACACGATCCTCGCGGTGGTGATGATCGTCGGCAACGGTCTCGTCGGCGTCTGCATCCTGCTCGGAGGCCTTCGCCACCGGGAGCAGAGCTTCCGGGTCACCGGCGCCAACGCCTATCTCGCGGTGCTCATCCCGCTCTGCGCGCTCTCGCTGGTGCTGCCGAACCACACCGAGGCCGCGCCGGGCGGCGCCTATTCCCCGGCGCAGCTGGGCTTCGCAGGCGCCGCGACTCTCGCGATCTACCTCGCCTTCCTCTACACGCAGACGGTCCGCAACCGCGAGTATTTCGCCGTCGTGATCGAGGGCGACGAGGCCGCCGACAAGGCGCACAAGCCGAGCAACCGCGCGACGCTGATCTCGTTCGGCTTCCTCATCGCGGCGCTCGCGGTGGTGATCCTTCTGGCCAAGACCTTCACCGCGACCGTCGACGTCGGCCTTCAGGCCGCGGGCGCGCCGGCGGCGGTCGCCGGCGTCATCGTCGCGTTCCTGATCCTGCTGCCGGAGTTCAGCGCGGCGGTCCGCGCCGCCCGCGCCAACAAGCTGCAGAAGAGCGTCAACCTCGCGCTCGGATCGGCCTGCGCCACCATCGGCCTGACCATCCCGGCGATCGCCACGCTCTCGATCGTCTTCGGCGCGCCGCTGGAGCTCGGGCTCGATTCGAAGGACACCGTGCTCCTGCTCGTCACCTTCGGCGTCGCGCTGCTCACCTTCGGCACCGGCCGCACGAACATCCTCTACGGCATGATCCACCTGGTGCTGTTCGCGACGTTCTGCTTCCTCGTGGTCAAGCCCTGAGGGCGGTCACCACAGGGTCTTCGCGGCCTTCGCGGGCCATTCTTGGTCATAGGCCTCGCCGTCAA
>NZ_JBHUER010000014.1:0-27368 GCF_042681025.1 Methylopila henanensis | reverse complement strand
GGCGCCAAGAATCCGGCGGGGTCCCACAGCTTCGACCGGATGACGGCCCGCGCGCACTGGAAGTAGACCGCCTCGACGGAGATGACGAGCGCCGTGCGCGGCGCGGCGCCGTCGACGGCGAAGGAGGCCAGAAGATCGGCGTCGACCGAGATCTCCGCCCGCCCGTTGACGCGCAGCGTCACGCCGGCGCCGGGGACGAGGAACAGCAGCGCCACGCGCGGGTCGCGGAGGACGTTGCGCAGCGAGTCGATGCGGTTGTTGCCCTTCCGGTCCGGCAGGATCAGCGTCCGGTCGTCGGCGATCCTGACGAAGCCGCGGCCGTCGCCGCGCGGCGAGCAGTCCAGCCCTTCCAGTCCCGAGGTCGCGAGCGCGGCGAAGGGCGAGGCCTCGATGATGGCGCGATACTCGGCCGTGAGCCGCGGGACCTGCTTGACGAGCGACGACTCGGCGGGCGCGCCGTAGATCGCCTCGAGTTGCTCGATCGTTTCGACAATATTGGCTGACATTAACCGGCGGTCATCACGATGCGGACGAGGTCGGCGGCGTTCTTGGCGCCGATCTTCTCCATGATGCGCGCCCTGTGCACCTCGATGGTGCGCGGACTGATGCCGAGCGCCCGACCGGCCTCCTTGTTGGACTGGCCGCCGGCGATGAGGGAGAGCACCTCCTTCTCGCGCGGGGTCAGCGCGGAGCTCCCCGAGAAGCCCGCGGCGACGCCGTCGTGTCGCGCCTCGGCCCGCGCCGCCGCGCCCGCGAGCGCCTCGTTGACCCGGCGCACGATGGTGGCGGGATCGAACGGCTTCTCGATGAAGTCCAGCGCCCCGTGCCGGATCGCGTCGACCGCCATGGGAATGTCGGCCGATCCCGAGATCATGATCACCGGCGCGCCGTAGCCGCGCTGGTTCAGCGTCTTGAGCACATCGAGGCCCGAGACGACGGGCATCATGACGTCGAGAAGCAGGCAGGACGGCGTTTCGACCGTCGCGCGCGACAGGAAGGCGGCCCCGTCCCCGAACTCCTCGACGGCGTAACCGTCGGCCCTGAACACCGCGGACAACACGTCGCGAATGGTTTCGTCGTCGTCGACGACGAAGACGCTGTGCCCCGTGCCTGCCAATGGCGTCATAAGCGTCCCCACGCTTCGCCCGAGCGCATTAACTACGTGAAAACGCGCAAGCGTCCCACCTAACTGCGCGAACTGGACGGAAGGCGCAAGGCATTCGTTTAACGAGCATTAACGTCGATCGCCGACGACCGCCCGCGGGCCGGCACCATTGGCGGAGCTGCTCGGTCGGTGTCCAGTCGCGTCAGGCCGCCGCGATCTCGGCGACGATCGCCTCGGCGGCGGCTCGGGGGTCGGGCGCCGACAGGATCGGACGCGCCACCACCAGCCGGTCGGCGCCGTTGCGGATCGCGTCCGCCGGCGTCGCGACGCGCTTCTGGTCGCCGATCGCCGATCCCGCGGGGCGCACGCCCGGCGTCACCGCGTGGAACGGGCGCGGCGCGACCGAACGGATCACCGGAAGGTCCGTCGGCGCGCAGATCACGCCGTCGACGCCGGCCTCGCGCGCCTGGCGCGCGCGGCGCGCCACAAGCTGCTCAGGCGATTCGCTGAAGCCCGCCTCCCTGACGTCGTCCGCGTCCCAGGAGGTAAGCACGGTCACGCCCAGCACCTTGAGGCCGCTCGCGCCGCGCCCTTCCGCCGCCGCCTTCAGCGTCTGCGGGTAGGCGTGCACCGTCAGATAGGTCGCACCCAACTTCGCGACCTGCCGCGTCGCCTTCTCGACCGTCGCGCCGATGTCGTGCAGCTTCAGGTCGACGAACACCTTCTTGCCGGAGCCCGCCAGGCGCTCGGCGAGCACGAGGCCGCCGGCCAGCGCAAGCTCGAAGCCCACCTTATAGAAAGTCACGGCGTCGCCGAGCCGGGCGACCATGGCCTCGGCCTCCTCGACGGTCGCAAGATCAAGCCCGACGATGAGGCGGTCGCGCGCGTCGTCCTGCGTCACGCCAGCAGCCCCGACTGCGCCACGAGGCGGCGCACCAGCGCCTCCAGAAAATCGGCCGTGCGCGCGTTGGCGAGGCCGCCCTCGGGCGTGAACGCGTCGGCGCCGCCGGCGACCGCCGCCATTTCCGGAAGCACCAGGGCGCCGAGGCCGAGCTCCATCATCGCGCGGAGCTGGGTCAGGCCGCGATAGCCGCCCATGGCGCCGCCCGACACCGCGCCGAGCGCGAAGGCCTTGGTCTTGAAGGCCGGCAGCGGCGGCCGCCCCTCGATGTTCACCCGCGACATCCAGTCGAACGTGTTCTTCAGAAGCGGCGGGAAGCTCGAATTGTATTCGGGGCTCGCGACGAAGGCCCCCTGCTGCGCGACGAAAAGATCCACCAGCCGCTTCGCCGCGTCGGGGACGCCCGACTGGTTCTGCAGATCGCCGTCGTAGATCGGCAGCGGATAGTCCCTGAGCGAGATGTGGGTCACGTCGGCACCGGCGTCGCGCAACGACCGGGCCGCAAGCGCGGCGAGCTTCTCGTTGAGCGAACCCGAACGGATCGAGCCTGCGACGACGACAATTTTCGGACTGGCCATGACGTTCCGTCGTTGGGCGAACGCGACGCCGCCGCGCGGCCACGTACAGAATGGATAGTCAGGAGCGCATTTCCTGACAACTCAAGGCGCGGATCCGCGCCTCTCAGACCGGGCGGCGGTAGATCCAGACGCGCGCCGGCGGCAGGTTGAGCCAGACGCGCGGGGAGCCGACAGTCGAGACCGGGCCGATCGCCTCGCGCGGGATCGGCGGCGCTACGCCGTAGGTGAACTGGATGAAGGGCGCGCCCGGACGGGACATGTCGAAGCACTGCTCGAGCAGCGCAACCCTCTGGCGCACGGGCTTGGTCAGCAGCGGCAGGCTGGAGACGGTCGCGATCAACGGCGTGTCGATCCGGCCGGCAAGGGTCTCGGCCGCGGAATAGGCGTCGCCCTGCACGACCTTGGCGCCCGGGAAGCGCTTCTGCAGCAGCGGCACGAACTCGGAGTTGAACTCGATCAGCACCAGCCGCTCGGCCGGCACGCCGCGCTGGATCAGCGCTTCCGTGACGGGCCCGGTGCCTGGACCGATCTCCAGGACCAGCCCGTCTTCCGTCGGGTCGACGTAACGCGCCATCATCCGCGCCAGCGCTTTGCCGGAGGGGCTCACGGCGCCGGTGACGAGCGGCTTGTCGAACCACGATTTGAGGAAGCGCGCCTCGTCCGCGAAATCGATGCCCTTCGTGCGGGCGCCGAGCCGACGTTCGTTGCGCCTTGCGGGCTCAAGCATGCAGGGAAGCTCCGTTACGACACGACGCGCACAATCCGGACTTTACGATGATCAACATCGCGGCGGTGTGACAAGAGCCACGACGTCACGCTCCTCCGAAAAACTCCTTCACCCGTGAAAAGAAGCCGCTCGATTCCGGATGATTGGCCTCGGAGGACTCGGCCGCGAACGACTCCAGCAGCTCGCGCTGGCGGCGCGTCAGCTTCTGGGGAATCTCCACGACCGCCTGAATGTACATGTCGCCGAACTCCTTGGACCGGAGCACCGGCATGCCCTTGCCCTTGAGCCGAAACTGCATGCCGGACTGCGTGCCTTCGGGGATCTTAACGCGCGTCCTGCCGCCGTCGATGGTCGGCGCATCGAACGAGCCGCCGAGGGCGGCCGTGGTCATCGGGATCGGCGCGCGGCAGTAGAGATCGGCGCCATCGCGCTGGAACAGCGGGTGCGGCTCGATCGACAGGAAAATGTAGAGATCGCCGGCCGGTCCGCCGCGCGTTCCGGCCTCGCCCTCGCCGCCCAAACGGATGCGCGTGCCGTCCTCGACGCCGGCCGGGATCGCGACCTCGAGCGTGCGTTCGCGGGTGACGCGGCCAGCGCCCTGGCAGGCGCCGCAGGGGTCGTCGATGATCTCGCCGCGCCCGCCGCAGCCGGGGCAGGTCCGCTCCATCAGGAAGAAGCCCTGGCTCGCGCGGACCTTGCCGGCGCCGCCGCAGGTGGGGCACTGGCGCGGCTTGGAGCCGGCCTTGGCGCCCGTGCCGGAGCAGACCTCGCAGGTGATGCTGGTCGGAATGCGGATCTGCGCGGTCTTGCCGGAGAACGCGTCGTCGAGCGTGATCTCCATGTTGTAGCGCAGGTCGGCGCCGCGCTCGCGCCCGCCGGACGAGCGCGCGCGGCCGCCGCCGCCGCCGCCGAAGAACGAATCGAAGATGTCGGACATGAAGTCCGACATGTCGGCTCCGCCGGCGCCGCCCCCGCCGCCGAAGCCGCCCTGCTCGAAGGCGGCGTGGCCGAAGCGATCGTAGGCCGCGCGCTTCTGCGGATCCTTCAGGCAGTCATAGGCCGCGTTCACCTCCTTGAACTTGGCCTCGGCGGCGGCGTCGCCCGGATTGCGGTCCGGGTGCCATTTCATCGCCGACTTGCGGAACGCGACCTTCAGTTCGGCGTCGGTCGCAGTCCGCTCCACCTCGAGAATCTCGTAGAAGTCGCGTTTTGACATTCCGTCACCAGCTTTGGACCGCGCCCGACCGCACGGTCAGATAAAGTGAACAGGGTCGAGCCGCAAGAACGCCGACGTCGACCGTGATGAACATTCCGCCAGACCATGCCGACCGATCGTCCGGGAGAGAGATGATCTTCGCGCAGACCGTCAAACCTGCCCGGAAAGCGCCGCCACGACGTTGAGCCGGGTGCGCGCAGCGATCTCGTAGCCGTTCGACCTCAGCAGGCCGATCATCGGCGCCGCCTCCGCCTCCGAGCGCCCCACCTCGACGATCATCATGCGAGGCCAGGCCTCCGCCGGCGCGGTCTCGAACAGGCCTGCGACCACCTCGAAATCCATGCCCTCGACGTCGACCTTCATGGCGTCCACCGCGGCGAGACCGTGCGCGGCGAGGATCGCGCCGAGCGGCTTCACCTCGACCTCGACGCCGCCGCCCTGCCCGGATTCCGCGAGACGCGACTCGCCGCGATTGCGCGGGTCGTCGATCATGCGCGCCACGCCCACGACCCGCCCGACCGCCGCGGGCTCGACCGTCACGTCCGCGGCGCTTGCCGCCACGTTGGCCTCGAGGCGCGCGCGGTTGATTGGGTCGGGCTCGATCGCAAGCACCGAGACGCCCCGCCCCGCCCGCCGCCCCACGGACGCGAGCGCGAGACCGTAGAAGCCCGCGTTCGCGCCGACGTCGACGAAGACGAAGGGCTTCGCCGGGTCCGCCGCGAACAACGCCGTTTCGAGCGCGCGCCGTTCCTGCGCGTCCCAAAGATGGGCCGCGAGGAAGACGTGCTTCTCCGTGCGGTTGGTCGCCGGCCGAAGTCGCGCATGGATGGTGGGGAACACTTCGACGTCGTAAGGCGCCGCGCTCGCCGCGAAGCAGACGCGCCTCAGCAGCGAGGCGAGCCTGCGGCCGACGGCGTTGTCCGGAACGGCGTCGCCGAGCGAACGCACCGCTTCCACGAAGCGGGGCGCGCGGTGCGCCCCGTAGGGCGGCTCGATGGTCGCGTCAGCGATCATGGCGGGGGCCGCGCAGGCGATCGCCGCCCGCCCCCCTTTGCGGAGGGCGGGCGGCGTCGGCCTGATCAGGCCGACTTCTTCTTGTCGTCGACCTCTTCGAAGTCGGCGTCGACGACGTCGTCCTTCGCCTGGGCGCCGGCTTCGGCCGAAGCCGCGCCGTCCTCGTTCTCAGCACCTTGCGCGTACATGGCCTCGCCGAGCTTCATGGAGGCCTGAACCAGCGCGTTGGTCTTGGCCTTGATAGCCTCGACGTCCTCGCCGCCCAGCGCCTCGCGCAGCTCCGCGACGGCGGCTTCGATCGCCGTCTTGTCGCCGGCCGGAGCCTTCTCGCCCAGGTCGGCCAGCGTCTTCTCGGTCGAGTGGATCAGGGCCTCGCCCTGGTTCTTGGCCTCGACCAGCGCGCGGCGCTGCTTGTCGGCCTCGGCGTTGGCCTCGGCCTCCTTGACCATCTTCTCGATGTCGGCGTCCGAAAGGCCGCCCGAGGCCTGGATGCGGATCTGCTGCTCCTTGTTCGTCGCCTTGTCCTTCGCGGACACGTTGACGATGCCGTTGGCGTCGATGTCGAAGGTCACCTCGACCTGCGGCACGCCGCGCGGCGCGGGTGGGATGCCGACGAGGTCGAACTGGCCGAGGATCTTGTTGTCCGCCGCCATTTCGCGCTCGCCCTGGAACACGCGGATGGTGACCGCGGTCTGGCCGTCCTCAGCCGTCGAGAAGGTCTGGCTCTTCTTCGTCGGGATGGTGGTGTTGCGGTCGATCAGACGCGTGAAAACGCCGCCGAGCGTCTCGATGCCGAGCGACAGCGGGGTCACGTCGAGCAGCAGCACGTCTTTGACGTCGCCCTGCAGCACGCCGGCCTGGATCGCGGCGCCGATGGCGACGACCTCGTCCGGGTTGACGCCCTTGTTGGGCTCCTTGCCGAAGAACTGCTTCACCGTCTCCTGGATCTTCGGCATGCGGGTCATGCCGCCGACCAGAACCACCTCGTCGATCTGGCCCGCCGACAGACCGGCGTCCTTGAGCGCGGCCTTGAGCGGCGCGACGGTGCGCTGCACGAGGTCGTCGACCAGGCTCTCGAACTTGGCGCGCGTGAGCTTGAGCGTGAGATGCTTCGGCCCGCTCGCGTCCGCCGTGATGTACGGCAGGTTGATGTCGGTCTGCGCCGAGGAGGACAGCTCGATCTTGGCCTTCTCGGCCGCCTCCTTGAGGCGCTGCAGCGCGAGCTTGTCGTTGCGCAGGTCGATGCCCTGCTCGCGCTTGAACTCGTCGGCGAGATAGCCGACGAGGCGCATGTCGAAGTCCTCGCCGCCGAGGAAGGTGTCGCCGTTGGTGGACTTCACCTCGAACACGCCGTCGCCGATCTCGAGGATCGAGATGTCGAAGGTGCCGCCGCCGAGGTCGTAGACCGCGATCACGCCGGCCGACTTCTTGTCGAGGCCGTAGGCGAGCGCGGCCGCGGTCGGCTCGTTGATGATGCGCAGCACCTCAAGGCCGGCGATCTTGCCGGCGTCCTTGGTGGCCTGACGCTGGGCGTCGTTGAAGTAGGCCGGAACGGTGATGACCGCCTGGTCGACCTTCTGGCCGAGATGGGCCTCGGCCGTCTCCTTCATCTTCTGAAGCGTGAAGGCGGAGATCTGCGCCGGGGAGTAGGCCTTGCCGTCCACTTCCACCCAGGCGTCGCCGTCGCCGCCGGCCACGATCTTGTAGGGGACGAGCTTCTTGTCCTTTTCGACGGTCGGGTCGTCGAAGCGGCGGCCGATCAGGCGCTTCACCGCGAAGATCGTCTTGTCGGGATTCGTGACCGCCTGACGCTTCGCAGGCTGGCCGACGAGCCGCTCGCCGCCGTCGGCGAAGGCCACGATCGACGGCGTCGTGCGCGCGCCCTCGGAGTTTTCGATGACGCGAGCCTGCGTCCCGTCCATTACGGCGACGCAGGAGTTCGTGGTTCCGAGGTCGATACCGATGACCTTGCCCATGTGTCCCATTCCTCTCATTCAGCGTTCAGCGAACCGGAGCGGCCCCGAAGCGGCCCGCTGCGGGACGGTTCTCGCGAACGCCCTGCAGCACCTCGGTTCCTCGAAAGAATTCCCGCGTCCCCGCGGGGTCGGCGGGGATATAAGGAGGCGATTTCAGGGCCGCAAGTCGCGAGATGACGCTGGCGTGAGGTGGCGGGAAGCTCTCGTGCGCCGGGACACGGGCGTGCCAGGGCGGGCACGGTCCATGCGATCGGGTAAATCGCGCCGCCGAAGCCTTGCCGCGGCTCAGCGCGTGCGCGTTTCCCGAAGCTGCGCGCGGCGGGTCGTCAGGTCCTCGTAAGCGAGCAGAAGCTCGACCCGGCAATCGGCGGCGACTTCCCGCGGCGCGCCCACGGAAAGCGTGACAGGCGCGGCCTCGCCGCCGCCGCGCAGGGCGACCTCGCCGCGACCAGCCGCGACCGACGTCACCGCCACCCGCCACGTCTTGCCGCAGATCGGCGTCTCGGAGCTGTCGGCGAGCGTCATCACCCGCCCGTCCGCGAGCGCGGCGGTCTTGACGCGAGTCTTCTCGATGTCGGCGTTCAACTGACGCGCGCGGTCCAGCATGGAGCCGGCGGGCGCGTCACCGATCGACGGGCGAGGCCCGGCCGAAACGGACGTCGAAGGCGGGAGCGCCGGCTTATGCGGCGGCGCGACGTCTGCGGCGGACGGCAGACCGACCTTTGCCGCAGGCGACGCGACCTCGGCCTTCCGCTCCACCGGCGGTGGAGCCGCGGCGCGGTCGGATGAAGCGGACTCCACGCGTTCCGGCGTCGCAGGCGTTGGCGGCGGCGCCTCTCCGCTCTTGAGGAGACCGGTGATCGACTGAACGAGATCGTAAGCCACCGTGTCCTTCGGCGCGCTCAGCACGTTGGTGAACACGGTCCCGACGAATCCGGCGACCGCGAGGGCCGCGGCGCCGATAGCGCCCTTGGCGAGCGCGCCCCAACCTGCTTTCGTCTCCCCGGACGTGGTCAAACGCGTTTCCTCCCACGTTGATCCCTCTAGGTAATTCTACGGATCAATCCGGCGCGCCTCAACCTCACATGAAATTTGCTCCCGGCCACCTCTCCCCCGAGGAACAGTCCGCCCTGCTGGCGACGCTCCGCGCGGCTCTCGCGGAGGCTCCGTTGTTCACGCCGACCATGCCGCGGACCGGCAAGCCGTTCTCGGTGCGGATGAGCAATCTCGGCCCGCTCGGCTGGGTGTCGGACCGCAACGGCTACCGTTATCAGGCGACCCACCCGGTCACAGGCCGTCCATGGCCGCCGATCCCCGAGAGGCTGCTGACGGCCTGGGACGAGATCGGGGGCTACCGGCTCCCTCCGGACGCCTGCCTGCTGAATTGGTATGAGCCCGGCGCGCGCATGGGCCTGCATCAGGATCGCGACGAGCAGGATCTCGACGCCCCCGTGGTTTCGCTGTCGCTCGGGGACGAGGCCGTGTTCCGCATCGGCGGCCTGAAGCGGGGCGATCCGACCCGCTCCTTCAGACTGGCCTCGGGCGATGGGATGGCGCTTATCGGCGACAGCCGCCTAGCCTTTCACGGCGTCGACCGCATCCTTCCCGGAACGTCCGCCCTGCTCCGAACGCCGGGACGAATCAATCTGACGCTGCGCCGCGTCCGACGCGGCTGACCGGCCGCTTCAGGCGGCGATCTCCGCCACCGAGGGTTCCGGAGATATGCATCCGATCGGCGAGCCTGCGGGATCGCTCAGGATCGCGATACGACCGACGTGAGGAATGAAGGTGGGCTTGCGCAAGACGCTCCCGCCGGCGGCGACCGCCGTCGCGCAGGCGACGTCGACGTCGTCAACCTCGACATAGGAAAACCAGTGCTCCGGCACGCCGTCGAACTCCGCGTCGCGCATGTGGTAGAGGCCTCCCACGACTTTCTCGTCTTTGAACACCAACCAATAATCCGCCGCTTCGCCAGCTTGGCGAAACGTCCATCCCATGGTTGCAGAATAGAATAATTTCGCGCTGTCTGGATAACGCGTGTTCAACTCGGTCCAGTAGAAAGACATTAGCGCCGACCTTTGATGACCCAGAGACGCCAGCCCAACTCCAGCGCATGGCGCCTACAATGCCAACAATCGCCAAAAGCACAAGCTCTTCTGAATAATTTGTGATGGTATACGTGGCAGATGATCAGAAGCTGAGCAAAGCCGCTTCGGTATCCTGCGTAAGGAATTCGAACTGTTCCAAAATGACGCAGTTGCAAACAGAGTAAAATTATCGGCTTGACCTGTTGGATCGCATTTACGTGATCAGCCCAACACCTGCACGGCGAGCGCGTCCGGAGCTATCCGTCGCCGCCATTGCTGGGGATAGCCGAGCGACACCTCCTCGTAGCGTACGCCGTCGACGATCGTGGTCCCGCGCATGTGCAGATGGCCCGAGATCACGACTTCAGCCCGGAAACGCCGCGGCCAGTCCGCGGTGCGCCGCGTGCCGCACCACAGCGAGAACCGCGGCGCCCGCGGCACGCGCACGAGTTCGGACAGCAGCGGCCAATGATTGATGAGGACCGTGGGCGTCCCGTCCGCGCAGGCCGCCCTGAGCCTCCGTTCGGCCAGATCGCACCGCTCACGGCACCAGCTCGGGCGGTCCGGATGCGGCGCCGGATCAAGCATGATCTCGTCCGCGCAACGGACCCCCGCTTCGCGCGCCCACGCCACCGCCTGCTCGAACGGCACGTCGTCGGGACGGAAGCTGTAGTCGTAGAGCGTGAACAGCGGCGCGACCCGGAACGTCCGCCCGCCGAAAGCCGCAAGAGGGTAGTCGTCCTCCGGCGTGAGCGCTCCGCGCGCCTGGCAGAGCTCCACCATGCGCTCGTAGCGCGCGCGCCCGCGCGGCGAACCCGGCGGCAGGCTCCAGAGTTCGTGATTTCCAGGGGTCCAGATCAGCCGGGCGAACTTTCCGCCGAGCGCGTCTAGGGCGAAGCGGAGATGCTCCTCCGTCTCGCCGACGTCCCCCGCGATCGCCAGCCAATCGTCGGGTCGAGGCGTGATTGCGCTCAGCGTCTCACGATTTTCCGTCGAGCCGAGATGAAGGTCGCTAATCGCGTAGAGCCTCAAGACACCTCGCAGCGCGACCGCCCGGAGGACGCAGCGTCACCTTTTTCCCGCGCCATGGCCCGCCGCAGCCAGAGCAAGGCTTCGACACGGCGCGCCAGCGCGTTCATCGCAGCCCGCTGGCGCCCCGTAAGACCGCCCGGGCGGGGCTCGCTGCTGGCGACGCACAGCAGCCCGAGAATGAGCCCGTCCGGGGACCGCAGCAGAGCGTTCGCGTAGAAGCGAAGATAGGGCGGCTCGTTTACGAAGGCGCAGTCCCGGGTGCGGTCGTCCTCGGCCAGATCATCGATGACGAGCATCTCGCCGCTCGCAAGGCTGTGCCGGCAGATCGAGCCTGCGATCGGCACGCTTTCGAGGCTGAGCCCGACGATCGCCTTGACCCATATGCGATCGCTGCCGAAGAAGCTGATTGCAGCGTAGGTCGCTCCACAGAGCTCGCCGAGCAGTTTTGCGATTTCGTCGAACTCCGATTCGCGCGGGGTGCCGAGGATGCCATAGCTGCGGAGGCTTCGGAGCCGGCGTGCTTCGTCCAACATGATCGTGAGGATCCGATCGGTCCTGCAGTCCAGTAGGGTGAGAGCGCCGCGGAGGATCGGAGGGCCGGCCGACGCTGAACATGGGATTCATTTCATCACAACGGGATGCGCCGCAAGGCGCAGCTCAGAACTTTGTGAGTATAAAGAACGCCAACGCAGGATTTCCCTAACCGTCGCGCCCGATTGCGGACGCTGGACCGGTCCGTCCCCGGACGATAGCTCAAGGACATGGCGCTGCTTATAGATCCGAGACGCGGCGACATCGAGGACGACGCGTCCAGCACCAAGCTGTGGTCGCTCGCCTCGCTCGCAGCCTGGGTGCTGGTGGAGGTCAGCCTCCCCAAGCTGATCCTGTCCTGGCTGCTTCTGATCGTGCTGCCATGCCTGCTGCTCGGAGCCGCGCCGCTCGCCGTCACCGCCTGGCTCTCAACCTTCTCGCGAAACGCGGTGGACGTGTTCAGCGGCCTCGCCCCCATGCTCGCCTTTTCCGGGCTGCTCGCGCTGGCGGCCTTCGGCGGCCGACCGGCCTTCCGTCTCGCGGAGAGCAGCTTCTGGTCGCTGAACGCGCTCGCGGTGCAGCCGAGCTTCGTGCTGTGCCGCGAAGCCATGAGGCATTTCGTCGGACGCCGCCTGTCGGTCTATTTCCGCCGAGACGGCCAGCGCGTCGGACAGGTGACGGCGATCGCCGCGGCGCTTCTGATGTCGCTCGTCTCGGGCGCGGCGGCCTGGGCCGCATGGCCGCATTCGCGCTGGATCGGGTCGTGGGGCGACATCGCCGCGCCGTTCACGCTGCTCGGCGCCGCCTTCGCGAACAGCGTGGTGCTGTTCGGGGCCTATGTCGCCTGCGGCTCGCTCGCCTGGGGCGCGGCGGACGCGGCGATGGGCCAGCCGACCGGCCTCGGCGGCTATGATCCCGAACCCGGGCCAGGCGCGAAGGTCTGGCGGGTCGCGCATCTGTCGGACCTTCACACGGTCGGCGAGCGCTTCGGCTTCCGCATCGAGAGCGGCCGGAGCGGCCCGCAGGGCAACGGGCGGCTGGAGCGGACGCTCGAGGCGCTCGCCCGCGCTCACGAGGCCGAGCCTCTCGATCTCGTGCTGTTCTCGGGCGACATGACCGACGCCGGCCGCTCATCCGAATGGGCGGAGTTCCTCGTCGCGATCGAGGCCATCGCTCCGTCGCTCCGGGACCGGATGCTGTTCCTCCCCGGCAACCACGACGTCAACGTGGTGGACCGGTCGAACCCGGCGCGGCTCGACCTGCCGTTCTCGCCCGGCAAGCGCCTGAGGCAGTTGCGCGCGCTCGCGATCCTCGCCGGCCTGCAGGGCGAGCGGGTGTTCGTGCCCGACACGTCCGGCCGGCCGAAGGGCACGCTGTCCGCCTGGCTCGCGCCTTACGCCGGCGCGATGGCGACCTTCGTGCGGACCGGCCGCGGCAAGCGCGTCTCGGCCATCCGCGCGCTGTGGGACGAAGCCTTCCCGATGGCGCTCCCGCCCGAGGCGCCCGGCGGCCTCGGCGTCATCCTGCTGAACTCGAACGCCGACACGCACTTCTCCTTCACCAACGCGCTCGGCCTGATCCCCGCCGAACAGGAGCGCAGGCTGGCCGCGATCGTGAAGGCGCAGCCGGAGACGTGCTGGCTCGTGGCCTTGCACCACCACCCCGTCGAGTATCCGCGCGCGACCCGCTCGCTGTCGGAGCGGATCGGCACGGCGCTGATCAACGGCAGCTGGTTCCTTCGCCAGCTCAAGCCCGCCGCGGGACGGATCGTCGTCCTCCACGGCCATCGCCACGTGGACTGGACTGGACGCTGCGGCCCGCTGCGCATCGTGTCCGCGCCGTCGCCGGTCATGGGCGAGCCCTATTTCTACGTCCAGCGCTTCGTCTCCGCAGCCGGCCGGCTGGCGCTGCTGAAGCCTCAGCGCGTCGACCTGGAAAGAAGCCGCCCTGCCCTCGAGGTCGCCAGGCCAGCCCCCGCCACGGCGCGGGACGAAAGGGTGAAGGAAGCCTGAACGGGCGCTCTGCGTTTTCAGCCCATCAGGCCCGCGCGCGGCGGTCGCGCTTCGCCATCTTTCGACCGCAGGACTCACGGCAAGGTGGGCGCTCCCGTCGCGTCCGCATCTCCTACTGTCAAGCCGTCTTCCATGAGCCCGCCGCCTTCCCTCGCCTCGGCCGAAACCGCCGAGGCCGTCGTCGTTTCCGCGCCCCGCATCCGGCTTCCGCTTCCCTCCGCCGACAACGCCTCGCTGGCGATCGGGCTGGTGGTGGCCTCGACCGCCTTCTTCGCGGCCGGCGACGTGACCGCGAAGCACCTCGCGGCGACGCTTCCCGGCGTGCAGGTCGCGTGGATGCGCTACGTCGTGTTCGCGGCCATCATTGTCGTCGGCGCGCTCGCCTTCAGCGGCCCCAAGGCGTTGCGGCCGAGGCGTCCGGGCCTTCAGGCGCTGCGCGCCGTCGCCGTCGCCGGCTCGGCCCTGTTCTTCATTCTCGGGCTCAAGAGCCTCGACGTCGCTCAGGCGACGGCGATCCACTTCATGTCGCCGGTGTTCATCACCGCGCTGTCGATCCCGCTGCTTGGCGAACGCGTCGGCCCGAGCCGCTGGGCCGCGGCGGCGGCGGGCTTCGTCGGCGTGCTGCTTGTGGTGCAGCCCTTCGACGCCCGCTTCACGCTCGCGGCGCTGCTGCCGGCCTGCGGGGCGCTGTCCTGGGCGCTGGGCGCCGTGGTGACGCGCAAGATGGCCGACGAGCGGCCGGAGACCACGCTCGTCTGCTCCGCTGTGATCGGGCTCGCGTTGCTGAGCGCGCTGGTTCCGTTCGTCTGGCGCGCGCCGAACGCGTACGAGATGGGGGTCGCCGTCGCCATGGGCGCGCTGTCGACCGCCGGCCACGGCCTGCTGGTGCTCGCCTTCCGCAAGGCTGCGGCCTCGGCGCTGGCGCCGTTTTCCTATGTGCAGCTGCTGTTCGCGGGCGTGATGAGCTACATCGTGTTCGCGCGCGTTCCCGACGTCTGGACGATCGTCGGCTGCGCCGTCATCGCCGCGAGCGGTCTCTACACCGCCCGCCGCGAGCGCGCCTCCGCCAAGGCGCCGAAGGTCTCCAGCCGCTTCGCGGTCGAGCCACACGCGGTCGCCGACACGGAAGCGGCGCGCTGAGTCCAGGACCACGCATGGCGAAAACAAAAAAAGGCGACGCCGGAGCGTCGCCCTTATCTGGTGCGTACTGACGCTTGTTAACCGCCAGACCGCGATCTCTGAAGACTGAAGATTAGCCGATCAGAGATCGCGGTCAAGCGCGTTGATTCAGAGCACGGGGCCAGCGACGACCACTGTCCGGCGCAGACATCGAGCCGGCAGGGCCGTCTAATCAGAGATCGCGGTCCAGCGGCAACTTCAGGGAGCGGCGGCCATGACGACGCTGGAGAATAGCCGCTCAGAGATCGCCGCCAAACGACCTCGTCCGTTCCGCCTGCCTTACGCCAGTCCCGGCTCGTTTCCGAGCCTCACAAACAGGATCTCGGGCGGCACGCCGAAGCGCACGGGCAGGCCGCTCATGCCGATGCCGCCGGAGACGATGAGGTGGCGGCCCTCTTCCACGATGTGGCCGTAGCGGAAGCGGTCGCGGTAGGCGGACGGGATGAACGGATTGGCGAGGCCGGGGATGTGCACCTGGCCGCCATGGGTGTGGCCGCACAGGGTGAGCGAGACCCGCGCCGGCACGGTCACGAAGATGTCCGGCTCATGGGCCAGCAGCAGGACGGGATCGTCGGTCTTCACCCGGGCGAGCGCGCCGGCCAGATCGTCCTCGCCGCGGAAGCCGCCGCGGCCGAGCCAGTGCGCGAGCTGGTCGCCGAGACCCGCAAGCCAGAAGCGCCGGCCGCGGTGCTCGATCAGCTCGACGTCGTTCTCCATCACCCGCAGACGCGCGCCGTCGAGCGCGGAGCGGATGCTCATGTGGTTGTGCCACCAATCGTGGTTGCCGAGGATGGTGTAGAAGCCGAGCGGCGCGGCGAGGTCGGCGTAGGCGGCCGCCCACTCCTGCGGCGGCACGCGGCCCGAAACGAAGCGGTGCGTCGCCTCGTGGTCGCCGAGATGCACGATCAGGTCGGGCTTCAGCGCGTTGACCGTCTCGACGATGCGCTTGACCCGCGCCATCGGCACATAGGGCTCGCACACATGCACGTCGGAGACGACGGCGATCGTCAGAGGCAGGTCGGCCGGCCAGCCGGGGGGAGTCAACGCATATTCGGTGACGCCGAGCATCAGCGCCGGCTCGATCAGCCCGGCATAGGCGCCGCCGCTGGCGGAGACGAGGAAGCCTGCGCCCGCCGAGGCGAGCAGGGCGCGGCGGGTGATCAGCGGCATGGACGGCCTTGAAGCTCACGCGACGTCGGCGTCGCGCCACACATCTGCCGGCCGATCACGGCGACGTCGAGGCGCCCCGAGGTCAAAACCGCGGGAGGCCCGGCGGAGGTCGGACGAGCCCGACGAAGACCGGCGCCCCGTCATGTCGGTAGGACGAGACGAGACGAGACGAGGCGCGGCGTCGCCGGGCGCGGACGCGCTTACGCGGTCTGCTTGAGCGCGACGCCGGCCGACTTCAGGTGGCTCTGCAGCTCGCCGGCCTGGAACATCTCGCGGACGATGTCGCAGCCGCCGATGAACTCGCCCTTGACGTAGAGCTGCGGGATCGTCGGCCAGTTCGAGAACTCCTTGATGCCCTGACGCATCTCGTCGCTCTGCAGCACGTTCACGCCGGCGTAGGGCACGCCGAGATAGTCGAGGATCTGCACGACCTGGCCGGAGAACCCGCACTGCGGGAACTGCGGCGTGCCCTTCAGGAAGAGCACCACGTCGTTGGAGGCGATGGCCTCGGCGATCTGGTCCTTGGCGGTCATTGGCGGTCTGCCTTTCGAATGACGGTCATCAGGCTTCGGGCGCGCTGGTCTGCAGCGCGAGAGCGTGCAGCGCGCCGCCCATCTGCCCTTTGAGCGCCTGATACACGATCTGGTGCTGCTGGACGCGGCTCTTGCCGCGGAAGGCTTCGGAGACGACGACGGCCGCGTAATGGTCGCCGTCGCCGGCGAGGTCGCGGATCGTCACCGCCGCGTCCGGCAGGGCGTCGCGGATCAACTGCTCGATCTCGCGGGCGTCCATCGGCATCGTCGGTCGTCTCCTTGCTAGGTCGCGGGGGGCTTCAGGCCTCGACGGCCGGTCCGGCCATGAAGGCCGGGAACCAGCCCTCGTGGGTCTCCCGCAGTTCGTTCAACAGGATGGGGGCTTCGCGGCCCGGAATCAATCGGTCGCCGCCGGTCGCGCCGATGCGCGTCACGGTGACGCCGGCCTCGCTGCCGGCGGAGATGACCAGCGACGCCTTGCTCTCCTCGACCGTGGCGACGTAACGGCCCTGGTCCTCGCCGAACCACCAGCCATGGGCGGGCGTCCCGTCCGGAACGTCGTCGAGCTTCGCTCCGAGCCGGCCGGCAAGCGCCATTTCCGCCACCGCCAGCAGCAGGCCGCCGTCGGAGACGTCGTGGACCGCGGTGGCGGCGCCGCTCAGGATCAGGCTGCGGACGAAGTCGCCGTTGCGCAGTTCGGCCGAAAGATCGACCGGCGGCGGGGCACCCTCCTCGCGGCCGACGACCAGCCACAGCCAGCAGGAGCGGCCCAGCCACCCCTGCGCGTCGCCGATCACGAGGATCGCCTCGCCCTCGCGCTTGAAGGCGATGGTCGCGCTCTTCGCCACGTCGTCGATCACGCCCACGGCGCCGATGGTCGGCGTCGGCAGGATCGCGCGCCCCTGCGTCTCGTTGTAGAGCGAGACGTTGCCGGACACGACGGGGAAGTCGAGCGCCCGGCAGGCCTCCCCGATGCCTTTGATGCAGCCGACGAGCTGGCCCATGATCTCCGGCTTCTCGGGGTTGCCGAAGTTCAGGTTGTCGGTGACGGCGAGCGGGCGGGCGCCCACCGCTGTCAGGTTGCGCCATGCCTCCGCCACCGCCTGCTTGCCGCCCTCGAACGGGTCGGCCTCGCAGTAGCGCGGCGTCACGTCGGCGGTCATGGCGAGGCCCTTGGGGCCGCCCGCGACGCGCACCACGGCGGAGTCGCCGCCCGGCTTCTGGACGGTCTCGCCGAGGATGATGTGGTCGTACTGCTCCCACACCCAGCGGCGGGAGGACAGCTCGGGCGAGCCGATGAGCGCCAGCAGCGCCTCGCCGGCGGGAACCGGCGCGTCGATCGACGCCGGGCTGAGGACGGGCGCCTTCGGCGTCTCCACATGGGGCCGGTCGTATTCCGGCGCCTCGTCGCCCAGCTCCTTGATCGGCAGGTCGGCCTTGAGCTCGCCGTTCAGGTAGACCTTGAAGCGCAGATCATCCGTCGTGTGACCGACGACGGCGAAGTCGAGGCCCCACTTGACGAAAATCGCGCGGGCCACGTCCTCCTTCTCCGGATGGAGCACCATGAGCATGCGCTCCTGGCTCTCCGAGAGCATCATCTCGTAAGCCGTCATGCCCTCTTCGCGCACGGGCACGTTCTCGAGGTCGAGACGGATGCCGAGGTCGCCCTTGGCGCCCATCTCCACGGCCGAGCAGGTGAGGCCCGCGGCGCCCATGTCCTGGATCGCGACCACCGAGCCTGAGGCCATCAGCTCAAGGCACGCTTCCAGCAGGAGTTTCTCGGCGAAGGGATCGCCGACCTGCACGGTCGGGCGCTTCTCCTCGGAGGCGTCGTCGAACTCGGCCGAGGCCATGGTGGCCCCGTGGATGCCGTCACGCCCAGTCTTGGAGCCGAGATAGACGACGGGCAGGCCGACGCCGGTCGCCTTGGCGTAGAAGATGGCGTCGGCCTTGGCGAGGCCCACCGCCATGGCGTTGACGAGGATGTTGCCGTCGTAGCGGGTGTGGAAGCCCACGAGGCCGCCGACCGTCGGCACGCCGAACGAATTGCCGTAGCCGCCGACGCCGGCCACCACGCCCGACACCAGATGCCGGGTGCGCGGATGCTCGGGCGCGCCGAAGCGAAGCGCGTTCAGCGCCGCCACGGGCCGCGCGCCCATGGTGAAGACGTCCCGGAGAATGCCGCCGACGCCCGTCGCCGCGCCCTGATAGGGCTCGATGAAGGAGGGGTGGTTGTGGCTCTCCATCTTGAAGACCACCGCGTCGCCATCGCCGATGTCGACCACGCCGGCGTTCTCGCCGGGTCCCTGGATGACGTGCGGGCCGGAGATCGGCAGCGTCTTCAGCCAGATCTTGGAGGACTTGTACGAGCAGTGCTCGTTCCACATCGCCGAGAAGATGCCGAGCTCGGTGAAGGTCGGCTCGCGGCCGATGAGGGCGAGGATGCGCTCGTACTCGTCGGGCTTCAGGCCGTGGGCTGCGACGAGATCGGGCGTGATGGCGGGCTCGTGTGCGGTCATCGGACTCGTGGCGCGTGGCGGACGGCGTCTTGCTACGCCAACGAAGCGCGTCATGCTAGAGCGCGCCTCCCACGGGAACGGGATGGGAGCTTCTCGCTATCGCCTGCCCTTCGCGCCGCGCGGCCATCTGGCGGGCCAGCTCACCATGCGGTCCTGCAGGTCGTCCTCGGCGATTTCCGTTTCGGAGCAGAACACCTTGCCGCGCACGGAGACGCCGGCGGCGTGGACTGTGTCGGGATCTCCGGAGACCAGCGGATGCCACCAGGGCAGGTCCTTGCCCTCCTCGATCAGGCGGTAGGCGCAGGTTGGAGGCAGCCAGCCGATCTGCTCGACGATCCCGGGCGTCAGCGTCACGCAGTCCGGCACCTTCTCCGCCCGGCGCGGATAATCGGAGCAGCGGCAGGTGTCCCGGTCGAACAGCCGGCAGGACACGTCCACATAGGCGATGCGGTCGGTGTCTTCGTCCTGCAGCTTCAGCAGGCAGCAGCGTCCGCAGCCGTCACAGAGGCTCTCCCACTCAGGCGCGGTCATCTCCGCAAGCCGCTTCACCCGCCAGAAGGGTTTTGGCGGGTCTGATGGGGCGGCGTCCGGGGCCGGGCGCGGGCGAAGAGGCGCGGTCATAGGCTCGGCTCTTGCGCGCCGGGACGTAACAGGTCAAGCCATTCCGGGGCGGAACGGCGATGGGTGTGAGGCGATACGCGTGTTCGGCCGGGGCGCAAACGGGGACAGGCTCGACGCGAAGCGCAGGCTGCTCGCGCTCGATTCGTGGCTCGACCACACCTTCTGGCGCATCTGGCCGGCGGCCTCGCGGCGCTGGGACAGCGTCTGCGCCGCCTTCGACGGCTTTCGCGCGCGCGGGTGGCGGCGGTTCGTCGCCGAGGTTCTGGGCGAAGGGCTGACGCTTGGCGCCGCCGGCGCGACCCTGGTGCTGGCGCTGGCGACGCCGGCCTTCCGCGAGACCGGTCCGGATTGGCTGAACCGCGCCGACCTTTCGGTGACGTTCCTCGACCGCCACGGCGTCGAGATCGGCAAGCGCGGAGTGATGCAGAACGACGGCATTCCCTTGCGTGACTATCCTGACCATCTGATCAAGGCCGCGCTCGCGACCGAGGATCGGCGCTTCTATCAGCACTTCGGCATCGACGTCGCGGGCACCGCCCGCGCGATCGTGCAGAACGCGCGGGCGAACGGCGTGGTGCAGGGCGGCTCCTCGATCACCCAGCAGCTCGCGAAGAACATCTTCCTGTCGAACGAGCGGACCATCGAGCGCAAGATCAACGAGGCGTTCCTCGCGCTCTGGCTCGAGCACCACCTCACCAAGGACGAGATCCTCAAGCTCTATCTCGACCGCGCCTATATGGGCGGCGGCGCCTTCGGGGTGGACGCGGCGGCGCATTTCTACTTCGGCAAATCCGCGCGCGACGTCACCCTCGCCGAGAGCGCGATGCTCGCGGGCCTGTTCAAGGCGCCGACCAAATACGCGCCGCACATCAACCTCGCGGCGGCGCGCGCGCGCGCCTCGACCGTGCTCGACAATCTGGTCGACGCGGGCTTCATGACCGAGGGTCAGGTGCAGCCGGCGCGGTTCCAGCCGGCGACGCCGAAGCCGACCGCGGTGGTTTCGAGCCCCGACTACTACCTCGACTGGGCCTATGGCGAGGTTCGCGCGCTGGCGGGCCAGGGCGCGTTCGGCGGCAAGCGCGTGCTGCAGGTCCGCACCTCGCTCGATCCGGCGCTGCAGCGCCACGCCGAGGCCTCAGTCGAGCAGATGCTGCGGCAGTACGGCGACCAGTACCGCGTCGACCAAGCGGCGGCGGTGATCATGGAGCCGGAAGGCGCGGTGCGGGCGATGGTCGGCGGGCGCGACTACGGCGTCAGCCAGTTCAACCGCGCCGTCGACGCCCTGCGCCAGCCCGGCTCGTCGTTCAAGACCTACGTCTACACGGCGGCGTTCGCCTCGGGGAAGTACACGCCGGAGAAGGTCGTCACCGACGCCGCGATCTGCATCGGCAACTGGTGCCCGCGCAACTACGGCCGCCGCTTCGCCGGCCGCATGCCGCTGATCACGGCCTTCGCGAAGTCGATCAACACCATCCCGGTGCGCCTTGCGCTCGACGTCGGGCAGAAGAACGTCATCGAGATAGCGAAGCGCATGGGAATCCGTTCGAAACTCGACGTCGGCCGCGCCTTCGCCCTAGGCGTCGAGGAGGTCACGCTGCTCGACCACACCTCGGCCTATGGGACGCTTGCGAACGGCGGCCGCCGTACGCCGCCCTACGCCGCGATCGAGGTCATGGATTCGAAGGGCGCCACGCTGTGGCGGCACGACCGCGACACGCCGCAGCCGCAGCAGGTGCTCGGCCCCCATGTGGTGGCGGGCATGAACCGCATGATGCTCGCCGTCACCGAGGCCGGCACCGGCGGGCGCGCCCGGCTCGACGGCTATCAGGTCGGCGGCAAGACCGGCACCTCGCAGTCCTACCGCGACGCCTGGTTCGTCGGCTTCACCGGGTCGCTGGTCGGCGGAGTCTGGTTCGGCAACGACGACTTCACGACGACGCGGGAGATGACGGGCGGCTCCCTGCCCGCCATGACCTGGCGCGACATCATGACCTTCGCCCATCAGGGCCTCGCCCCGCGCCCCATTCCGGGCGTGCCGATGCCGACGGGACAGCGGCCGGCGGTCGCTTCCACCGCGCCCGCCGCGCAGGAAGCGCCGGCGACTTTCACCCGCAACCTTTCGGAACGCTCGACGCGGGTGCTGAACGCGATCCTGTCCGACGTGACGGCGGCCCGGCAGGCCGGCGCCGGGCGCGCCTCGGCCGACCATGACTCGACCTTCGCGGCGGCCCCCTCGCCCGCAGCGCGCTGAACGGCTGCCATGCGGCTGATCCTCCAGGTACTGTTGGCGTTCACGATCGCGGCCGGTCTCGGCCTTGGCGCGACATGGTGGTCGCTGACGCAGGCGTCGCCGCCGTTCGGCGCGCTCGCGATCGGCCCATGGCGCGCCGCGCCGGACGTCGGCGGGCTCGGCGCGGATCCCTATCTTCGGGCGCGGATCGCGCGCAGCGGCGAGGCTCCGCTGGCCTATGGCGACGGTCTGAGCTTTGACGCCACGACCGACGACGCCGGCCGGCCGCTCGACGCGGCCTGCGACTACCGGCTCGAAGGCGACCTGCCGGCCGCCCGGCTCTGGACGCTTGCGGCCTTCACGCCGACCGGCGGCCGGCTCGCGAACCCGCTCGGCCGCTTTGCGACTTCGAGCGCCGAAACCGTCCGCATGGCGGGCCGGCCGATCGTGATCGAGCTCGCGCGCGACGCCCGTCCGGGCGACTGGCTGCCGCTCGGCGGCGAAGGCCCCTTCACGCTCCGGCTGTCGCTCTACGACACCGCGCTCGGGACGCCTCTCGCCCGCGCGGCGCCGACGGCCCTGCTCGCCATCATCCGCGGGGGGTGCCGATGATCCGGCTGCTCTACGCCGTCGCGATCGGACTGGCGCTCGCCGGACTGATCCACGTCGCCTCGCTCCTTCGCGTGCCGCAGCTCGCGCCGAACGGCGCCTATGACCGGCTGGCCTCGCTCAAAGCGGACGGGCGGTTCGTGGTGCTGCAGGACGACGGCGACGCGGCGGACCGGCTGCCGTTCCGCGATCCCGCCTTCGTCACGGCCGCGTGCCGCTACGATCTTTCGCAGGGACCCGTGACCGTGCGCGCGAACCTGCCGTCGTCCTACGGCGCCGTCGTGTTCCACAACCGCGGCGGCCAGCCGTTCTACGCCCTAAGCGACCGCGCGGCGACGAACGGCGCAGTCGAGGTCACCGTCCTCGACGACGCCGCCGCCGAGGAGGCCGAGGCGGACGAAACCGTCGAGGCGCGGCCGAACATCCGCATCGCGTCGCCGACGGAAACCGGGTTCGTTCTCGTGCGTCTGTTCGCTCCGGCCCCGAGCGCGCGCGCAGGACTGGCGGCGATCGCCGCCGGCGCGAGTTGCGGGCGCCGCGTCAGCCCTTGAACACGCCACGGGGCGGCCCGGCCGGGCGCAGGCTGCGCAGCACGCTCTCCAACCGCGCGAGCGCGGCCTCAACGGACACGGAGGCCCGGTCCGGCGTTTCGAGCACCAGCCGGTCGAGCGCGTAGCGGTAGGCGACGACGCGCTCCTCGAAGGCGATCTGGACCCAGGCCTCCAGCAGCCGGTTCTCGTCGACGCGGCCTTCGGCGTTCGCGACCTCGTCAGGCTCCACCTCGGGCACGGCCGCGAGGGCGCGTAGCCGGACGCGGTCGTCCTCCGCGACGCGGGAGGCCGCCTGGAAGAACGGCTCGACGCGGGCGGTGTCCGCTTCGATGTCTTCCTGCAGCCGGGCGTAGCGGGCCACGCTCGACCGGTAGTCGACGCGGAGCAGCGCCCGCACGTAGTCGGCCTTGTCGATGCGCGCGCGCTCCTGCGGCAGGATGCGGGTGCGCCGAAGCTCCGCGAGCACGGCGCCGATCCGCTGGCCCTCATGCGCCGGCATCACCACCGCCCAGCCGAGCGCCCGCATGGCTTTCTCGTTGTCGGTGTAGCGGTAGGACGAGACCGGCTCGCCCCGCGCCTGCGCGGCCTTGCGGCCCGCGAGCGGCAACCAGCGGTCGTTGACGAGGCTCGGCTCCGCGCGGCCGAAGTCGCCCCGCGGCGGCGCGCAGGCGGCGAGCGCCGCGGACAGGCAGACGACGAGGGCGGCCGCTCGCGCTCCGGGCGCGGACGCCCGGAACGCGCGGGCGGTCACGAGGTCGGCTGCTCCGTCCGCGCCGGCACGGTCGACGCGGCCGACGCCCGGCCGGCGTCGCCGTGGCGCTCGTAGCGGACGCCGGTGAAGAACAGGATGTCGGCCCCGCGCCGTTCGGCGCGGCTCCGGTTCGCGGGCCGGGCGGAAGGCCGGGGCGACGACTGGAATGCGAGCACGAGACCCATCAAGGCTCTCCCTGCTGTGCGGGGATCGGTTCGGTTCGTCTCGACCCGAGGCGGATCGGCCGCCGGCGGGCCTTCTGAGGGGTAATTGGGCGACCCCGATGGTTAACGAGCGGTTACCAACGGAGTTAAGTTCCGGATCGCGTCTCCGATGTGCCCGCCGCGCCACGGCGAGACCCCTCCCCGGCGCCGAACTTGCCGGGAATCCGACGACCATCCCGCTATGGGACACTGGCGCGCGCTTTCCGTTCGCGCTTTAACGCAGCGCTAATCATAAGCGGCCTAGCGTTCCCTCACAGAAGCGACGGGACGGAACGCCGCCCCTCGCGCCCGAAGCGCCGGACCAAGGCTCGATGACCGACGAACTGCTTCCCGTCGAAGCTCTCGAGCGCCTGTCCCGCCAGGACGGCGTCGACGTCCGTCCGATCCTGCTCAGGGTGCTGACCGACCTGTTCATCCAGAAGCCACACCACGCGCCCGAGGAGCTCGTCCGCTACGAGGAGCTGGCGCTGCAGCTTCTGGACGTGGTCGGCGTCGAGACCCGGGCCGTGGTCGCCCGCAAGCTCGCCGGCGACCCGCACGCTCCGCAGGCGGTGATCGCGCGTCTTCTGAAGGACGACGTGTCCGTCGCCGGCCCGATCCTCGCGCGCTCCGACAAGGTCTCGCGGCATCACCTCCTGACGATCGCCCTGGACGGCGGCGTCGTGGAGGCGAGCGCGGTGGCGCAGCGCGCCGACATCGACGCCGACATGGCCCGCATCCTCGCCCATCACCGGGACGAGCGGGTGGTCGAGACGCTGATCGCGAACCCCGCGCTCCAGCCGACGCCGCAAACGCTCGCGACGCTCGTCCGTCGCGCGCACTCGGCCCCCGTCCTCGCCGCCGCCATGCTGCGGCGCTCCGATTTCGACCCGGCGGCGCTGTCGCCGCTCTATCTCGCGGCCGGTCCCGAGCAGCGCGGCCAGATCCGCGAGGCGATCGCGGCGCGCCCCGGCCGGGCCGCCCGCGCGGGCCGCATGACCGACCAGGCCGACGCCGCCATGGTGGAGGCCGCCGTCGCGAGCGGCGACCACGCGCTGATGGCGGAGGCGCTGTCGGTCGCGCTCGGCGTCAGCCTGAACGCCGCCGCGACGCTCGCCGCGGAGCCGAGCGGCGAGGCCTTCGTTTTCATGCTGCGCGGGCTCGGCGTCGAGCGCGACCAGATCGCCCGCGCCCTGCTGCTGGCGCAGCCCGAGATCGCCCGGTCGGTCAACCGCTTCTTCGATCTGGTGGAGCTTGCGGAAACGACGCCCCGCGGCGTCGCGCTGGAGCTGGTGGGCGCCCTCGCCGGCCTTCAGGCCCCGTCGCAGACCGCGAAGCACGAGCCGCTGTTCGATCCCTCAGGCGCGCCGGAACGGGCGGGCGCGGCCCGGTCCGCGGCGCGCGTACGCCGCGCGCCGACGCGGACGAGCGAACCGAACCGCGGCCGCGGCTGAAGGCCGGTTCAGGCCCCTGACGCTCGCCTCGTCATGGTCCGGCTTGACCGGAGGACGACGGCGCTCGTCTGGAGAGCCTTGGCGAAAGTCGATGCCCAAGGCAGCTGACATCAGTCCAGAAACGCGCGGCCCTCGCGGTCCTCGATCGCCACGATCCAGACGTCGGGATCGAACCGCAGCTCGCGCGCGAGCCGCTCCTCGACCGTGAGGCCGTCGACGCCTTCCAGCACGCGTTCGAACGAGCGCGCGCGCGCGTCGTCGGCCTCGCTCTGCGCGGCCGGGACATAGAAATCGTTGCGGCCGTCGAGCCGGTCGACGATCAGGAAGATCGCGCCGGCCTCCGCGGCGCCCCGACGCCGCACCAGCGCGTAGGCGCCTTCGAGGTGGCAGCGCCGGACATGGGCGGCGACCCAGAACTCCGACGTCAGCCGGGCGGTCATGGCGTTCCGCCGGTCATTCCAGCGGCATGCCCGAGACCGCCTTCAGCTCCCGCAGCACCTGCGGGCCCGGCTCGCCGGTCTGCGGCAGCTTGCGGTCGCGCTCGAAGCTCAGCAGGGCGGCGCGCGTGGCCGCGCCCATCTTGCCGTCGATCGCGACCGGGCCGTAGCCGAGCCGCGCCAGCGCGCGCTGCACGGCCATGAGCTTGGGTGCGGAGATCGACCCGGTGGTCGCGGGCTGGGGCCTCGCAGCCGGCGGCTCGGCGCGCGGCGGCAGCGGCGCGACGCGGGCCGCGTTCGCCGGCGCGACCAGCAGCGCCGCCAGCACGCGATCGGACGCGACGCCGGTAACGGCCGTTCCGGACGCCTGCTCGAAGGTCGAGATCGCAGCGCTGGTCTTCGCTCCGAACACGCCGTCGACGGCGCCGTCATAATAGCCGCGGGCGAGCAGCGCCTCCTGGATCTGGGCCACCAGTTCGCTGCGCTGGGGCGCGGGCGCCGCGTCCGTCCTGGCCGCGCCGTGCTGGGCCGGCGCCTCGCGCTGAAGCGCCGCCGGGTGGCGGCCCTCCTGCAGCGCCAGCGCGTTCACGAGGATGGTGGCTACGCCGGCCGCGGCGACGAGGGCCGCGAGCGTGTCGACCGGCCGGCGGCGGGCGACCGCGAACATGCCGCCCGCCAGCCCGGTCGCGGCCGACGCGTCGTCGTCATAGGTGCGGGCCATGGCTTTAGGCACTTTTCTTCACCTTCAACTCGAGCGGGGACACCGGGCGGGGGCGGCCGAAAGCGGGCCGCTCCACGGGGGCTTCCGTCAGGGGACGGGCGGGATCGAGCGGCAGACTGACGGTCACGCGCGTGCCGCGGCCGACCACGCTTTCGAAGCCGATCCGGCCGCCGTGCAGGTCGACCAGCCCGCGCGCGATCGACAGGCCGAGACCGGAGCCCTGCCGGCTTCCGCCGCCGGCGTTCGGAACCTGGAAGAACGCTTCGCCGAGCCGGCCGACATGCTCGGGCGCGACGCCGACGCCGGTGTCGCGCACCACGATCAGCGCCGCGTCGCCGCGCGCGCGCAGCGAGACCGAGACCTCGCCGCCCGAGGGCGTGAACTTGATCGCGTTCGACAGCAGGTTGAGGATCACCTGCGTCAGCGCGCGCCGGTCGGCCGCGATCTCCGGCACGTCGGCGCCGACGTCCGCGACCACCCTGACGCCGCCCCGCTCCGCGTCGAGCGCGAGCAGCCCGACGCAGCGGGCCACAAGCGGCGCCAGCGCGCAGGGCTCGGACGCGACGGGGAAGGCGCCGGTCTCGATCTTCGCCACGTCGAGCACGCCGTCGACGATCTCCAGCAGGTGCTGGGCGGACTGGTGGATGAGCCGGCCATAGTCCGACCGGCGGCCGACCACCTCGGCGGGCGCCGGGCTTTCGGACAGGATTTCGGAGAAACCGAGGATCGCGGTCAGCGGCGTGCGGAGCTCGTGGCTGACCGAGGCGAGAAAGCGCGACTTCTCGGCCGTGGCGAGCGCCGCCGCCTGCTCGGCCTGCTCGACGCGCTCGGCCAGCGCCCGGGCGTCGGTCACGTCGCGGAACATGGCAAGCGCGACGCCCGCCTCGGCGCCGGGGCGCGCGGTCATGTGGAACCAGCCGAAACGCGGCGCGCAGCCGGCCGGCGCCGCCCGGCGCAGCCTGACCTCGACCGAGGAGCGGCGCCCGCCGGCGGCGGCCGAGGCGATGGCCTGAAGGAAGGCGGGGCGGTCGGCGATGTGGACGCGGTCGAACAGGCCGGAGCCGTGCAGGTCGCGGGCGGAGGCGCCGAGCAGCCGCTCGCTCGCGGCCGAGGCGAAGGTCACGGCGCCGTTCGGGCCGTGGCGGGTGGCGAGATCCTCGACCGAGCCCGCGATCATGTCGAAACGCGCCTGCGCCTCGCGCGCCGAGGCG
>NZ_JBHUER010000013.1:64431-159023 GCF_042681025.1 Methylopila henanensis | reverse complement strand
CGGCGCGGGGGCCGGCAGGGCGGCGCGCTGCTGCGCGGCGGGAGCCGGAGCCGGCGTCGCCGGGCGGGCGGCGGGAGCGGGCGCCGGACGCGGGGTCGGGGTGGGAGCCGTCGCCTGCGGACGCGGCGCGGGCGTCTCGGCGCGGGCCGGGGCGTCGCCGCTCATGATTCCGTTGTCGAACTCGCTCGCGGGCGGCTCGCCCGACCGCGCCATCTCGGCGATCGGATCGCGGGCCGGCGCGGTCGCGGTCGGCGTGTCGTAGCTCGTGTCCGGCGTGATCTCGACGGTCTTCACCCGGCGCGGCTCGCTGCCCATGGTCGAGGGGGGCGTCGGCTCGACCGAGGCCGGCCCTCCCGGCAGGATCACACGCGCGACGTCGGAGTTGCGCGCCGGCGCGCTCGACGCCGGCAGGTCGACCGGCTCTTCCTCGCGCGAGACCACCTTGGACTTCTGCGGCTCCTGGCCGCCGACGCGGTCGTAGATCTGCTTGTTCTGGTGCGGAACCTCGGCCCCGCCCGGATTCTCCGGCACGGTCTTGACCGGTTCGGTCTCGGCCTTGATCAGCGGCGGCTCGCCGCTGAAGGCGCCGCCCGCTCCCATCGACCGATAGGCCAGCACGCCGCCGGCGCCGAGCACCGCGACGCCGACCACGGCCGCCACCAGCATCAGCCCGCTGCGACCGCCGCGGGAGCGCTCCGGCTCGTAGAAGACCGGGTTGCCGTCGGCGTCGTAGTCGTAGGGCTCGTCCGGATTGGGCGCGTAGGCGCGCGGGTCGTAGACCGGCTCCTGGCCCTCGCCCATGTCCACATAGCGCTGATCGGCGCGGCCATAGGCGTCGTAGTGATGCCCGCCCCTCAGGCCGAGATCCTGCCGTCCGGCGCCCTCGAACAGGTCCGGATCGTTGGCGTAGCGCTCGTAATCGTCCGAACCGGCGTTATCGCGGCCGTCATGCGCAACGCCGCGCCGCATTGCCTGGTTTTGCATCTTACCGGCCTCCGAGAGCCAAGCGTGCGGCCCGGCGAGGCCTAGCCGCACGCCGTCGCGTGACGGGTTCAGCGCATCTCGTCAGGAGCCGCCACGCCCAAAATACCAAGGCCGGACGCCAGCACCAAGGCCAGCCCCCGGACCAACGCCAAACGGGCATGTGACAACAATGGATTGTTTTCCATAATGAAGCGTAAATCAGGCGCCGAGCCGCGGTTCCAGTGCGCGTGGAAGTCGCTCGCGAGATCGTGCAGGTAGAACGCGATGCGGTGCGGCTGGCGCGCCTGCGCCGCCTGCGCCACCACCCGCGGCCACTGCGCGATGCGCTTCACCAGCCCGAGCTCGCCCTCGTCGACGAGCAGCGACAGGTCCGGCTCGGCCGCGAGATCCGGAAACGCCTCGGCCCCCTTGCGCAGGATCGACTGCGCGCGGGCGTGGGCGTACTGGACGTAGAACACCGGATTGTCGCGCGACTGCTCCGTCACCTTGGCGAAGTCGAAGTCGAGCACCGCGTCGTTCGACCGGAACAGCATCATGAAGCGCACCGCGTCGCGGCCGACCTCGTCGACCACGTCGCGCAGCGTGACGAAGTCGCCCGCCCGCTTCGACATCCGCACCGGCTCGCCCGCCCGGAACAGGCGCACGAGCTGGCAGAGCTCCACGGTCACCCGCGCCGTACCGCCCGAGAGCGCGTCGCCGACCGCCTGCAGGCGCTTGACGTAGCCGCCATGGTCCGCGCCGAGCACGAACACCATCTCGCGGAAGCCGCGCTCGAACTTGGAGCGGAAATACGCCACGTCGGCCGCGAAGTAGGTGTATGAGCCGTCGGACTTCTTCAGCGGCCGGTCGACGTCGTCGCCGAAATCGGTGGCGCGGAACAGGGTCTGCTCGCGCTCCTCCCAGTCGTCCGGCAGTTCGCCCTTGGGCGGCGGCAGGCGGCCCTCATAGACCAGCCCCTTCGCCTCGAGCGTCGCGACGGTCGCGTCGATCGCGCCGCCCTCGCCGTGCAGGGCGCGCTCGGAGAAGAACACGTCGTGGCGGATGTTCAGGGCCGCGAGGTCGTCGCGGATCATGTCCATCATGGCGGCGATGGCGGCGTCCTTGACCAGAGGCAGCCAGTCCGCCTCCGGCCGGTCCCGCAGCGCTGGGCCGAAGCGCGCGGCGAGCTCGGCCCCGACCGGCTTGAGATAGTCGCCGGGGTAGAGCCCCTCGGGGATCGCGCCGATGTCCTCGCCGAGCGCCTCGCGGTAGCGCAGGAAGGCGGAGCGCGCGAGCACGTCCACCTGCGCGCCGGCGTCGTTGATGTAGTACTCGCGGGTCACGTCCTCGCCGGCGTAGGCGAGCAGGTTCGCGAGCGAATCCCCAAACACCGCGCCGCGGCAGTGGCCCACATGCATGGGCCCGGTGGGGTTGGCCGAGACATATTCGACATTGACCTTGGCGCCCGCCGCCACGTCGGGCCGCCCGAACGACGCCCCGCCCGCGAGCGCCGCCGCGAGGACCTGGCGCAGATAGCCGTCCGCGAGCGAGATGTTGACAAAGCCAGGACCGGCGACGCTGGCCGAGGCCACGTCGGCGTCGCCCCCGAGCTTCGCGACGATCCGCTCGGCGAGGTCGCGCGGCTTCAGCCCGAGTTCCTTCGACAGCACCAGCGCGGCGTTGGTCGCGAGGTCGCCGTGGCTCGGATCGCGCGGCGGCTCCACGACGACGCGCGTCAGGTCGGGGACGCGGTCGATCGCGCCTTCGGCGGCGAGCGCTTCGAGGATCGCGCTGAGCCGCGCGGCGAAATCGGCGAAAATGTTCATGGGCGTGGCCTTCGAGGAGCCCCGGGCCGCTAACGCAAATCGGGGGTGGCGTCAAACAGGCGCCGATGCTCGATCAGGGCGTAGCGGTCGGTCATGCCCGCGATGAAGTCGGCGACGGCGCGGGCGCGGCGGGCGTCGTCGAGCCCGGAGGCGTCCCGCGCCCACTCCGCCGGCAGGGCGCCATTGTCGGCGAAATAGCGGGCGAACAGGTCCGTCACGACGCCCCGCGCGTCGTTCATGACGCGCATGACGTAAGGGTGCCGGTACATGCGGGCGAACAGCAGCCGCTTCACCGCCCGCTCCTCCGCCTCCATGGCGGGAGAGAACCCCACGACGACGCCGGCGGCGGAACGGACGGCGTCGACGTCGCGGGGCGAAAGCCGCTCGATCCGGCGCGCGCTTTCGGCGATCGCGTCCTCGACGAGGCGCGTGATGACCCGCCGCACCACCTCATGGGTCGCGCGGTCGTCGTCGAGCCCCGGATGACGGTCGCGCACCTCGTCGAGGATCGAAGCCAGCAGCGGCGCCTCCGCGAGATCGTCGAGCGCGAACAGGCCGGCGCGCAGGCCGTCGTCGATGTCGTGGGCGTCGTAGGCGATGTCGTCGGCGATCGCCGCCGCCTGCGCCTCGGCGCTGGCGTAGGTGTCGAGGCCGAGATCGTGGCGCGCGGCGTATTCGCGGATCGCGGCTGGCAGGTCGCGGCCGGCGTAGGAGCCGGTCGGGGCGTCGTCGGGCCCGAGCAGCGGACCGTTGTGCTTCACCACGCCCTCGAGCGACTCGAAGGTGAGGTTCAGCCCGTCGAAATCCGCATAGCGGCGTTCGAGCTTGGTCAGGACACGCAGCGACTGCGCGTTGTGGTCGAAACCGCCGAAGCCGGCCATGGCGGCGTCGAGCGCGCGCTCGCCGGCATGGCCGAAGGGCGGGTGCCCGAGATCATGGGACAGCGCGACGGTCTCCGCGAGGTCCTCGTCGAGGCCGAGCGCGCGAGCGATCGAGCGCGCGATCTGCGCCACCTCCAGCGTGTGCGTCAGCCGCGTCCGGTAGTGGTCGCCCTCGTGATAGACGAACACCTGCGTCTTGTGCTTGAGGCGCCGGAACGCGGTCGAGTGCAGCACCCGGTCTCGGTCGCGCTGGAACTCGGTGCGGGTCGGGCTCGCCGGCTGCGGGATCAGGCGTCCGCGCGAGGCGCCCGGATCCGCGGCGTAGTCCGCCCGCGGTCGGAAGATCCAGCTCGCGACCTGCATGGGAAATGGCTCCGTCGCGCAAGCGTTGACCCTCGGGCGAGGCGTCCTTACCTCTTGAGGCGAAGACGACGCAACAGGCAGGCGAACAACCGCCGGCCCCCGCGCACTGACCCAGGCGCCCTGCCCATGACCACCGACGTTCTCGAAGCCCCCTCGCCCGTCACCCTCACGCCGAAGGCCGCGGCGCGCATCCTCGAAATCGTCGCCGGCGAACCGGCGGGGACGATGCTGCGCGTCAGCGTGCTCGGCGGCGGCTGCTCCGGCTTCTCCTACGACTACGGCTTCGACACCCGCGCGGCCGACGACGACCTCGTGATCTCCCGCGACGGCGCGACCGTGCTGGTGGACCCGGTGTCCCTGCCCTACCTCGCCGGCTCCGAGATCGACTTCGTCGACGATCTGATCGGCGCCTCGTTCCAGATCCGGAACCCGAACGCCACCGCCTCCTGCGGGTGCGGCACAAGCTTCGCGATCTGATCGCGGCGCGTCCGCGCCCCGCTCAAATGAAAATGGCGATCCTTCGGCGCAGTCCGCGGGAACCGCGAGTTTTGCGGGCGGGCGCGATCACGGTCGCGTGGATCGCGTTTTCGCTGCGAAACAATAGCGCACCCCCCGCGTTCGTTTCGCCCTTGGCAAACGCCGCTGGAACCTTCATTTGAAAGCCACCGGCGCTGGGCTCCTCCGCCCGCGCCGTCGCCCTCCTTGGGCGTTTCCTCCCTAGACTTGGGCCGCTTGCTTCGCAGGCGGCCCTTTTTTCATGGCGCGCCGCCGTCCATGATGGCGCGGACGAACACCCGCGCGCCGGAGGACCCCGCGACCGTGCAGATCGCCACCTGGAACGTGAACTCGATCAAGTCGCGGCTCGATCTCGTGCTGCGCTGGCTCGCCGAGGCGAAGCCCGACGTCGTCTGCCTGCAGGAGATCAAGTGCGTCGACGAGGCGTTTCCGCGCGCCGCGATCGAGGACGCCGGCTACCACGTCGCCGTGCATGGCCAGAAGACCTACAACGGCGTCGCGATCCTCTCCCGTTCGCCGATCGAGGACGCCACGCCGCGCCTTCCGGGCGACGACGGCGACGACCACGCCCGCTTCATCGAGGCGGTGGTCTCGACGCCCACGGGCTCGGTGCGCGTCGCCGGCATCTATCTGCCGAACGGCAACCCGGCGCCCGGACCGAAATACGACTACAAGCTCGCCTGGATGAAGCGCCTGCAGGCCTACGCCGCCGACCGGCTGGCGCTGGAGGAGCCGCTCGTCATCGCCGGCGACTACAACGTCATTCCCGCCGCGCAGGACGCCAAGCGCCCCGAGGCCTGGGTTGAGGACGCGCTGTTCCGGCCCGACACCCGCGCCGCATGGCGCCGCCTGCTCGCGCTCGGCCTGACGGAGGCCGTGCGCGCCTGCGACGATTCAAGCGGGCTCTACAGCTTCTGGGACTATCAGGCCGGCGCCTGGCAGAAGAACGACGGCATCCGGATCGACCACCTGCTGCTGTCGCCGCAGGCCGCCGACAGGCTCGTCTCCACCCGCATCGACAAGCATGTGCGGGCGTGGGAGCGGCCCTCGGACCATGTGCCGGTGATCGCCGAGTTCGCGTTCGGCTGACCGCAGGGCGCGACCGCCGCGCCGGCGGGCTCGCGAGCCCGCGCGGGCTCAGCCGCGGTCGCTGCTCCAGGCCGCGACGAAATTCGCGGCCGAGGCGCGCTCTTCCGGCGTCGCCGTCGCGATCGCGCGGTCGTAGAGATCGACGATCCACTGGTCGGCCGCGCTCGACGCCTCCTTGGCGAGCGTCAGCCACATCAGGCCGCGCGCGGCCTGGCGCGGCACCTCGACGCCGTTGAACAGGAGGTGGCCGAGCACGGCCTGCGCCTCGCGCTGGCCCTTGTTGGCGGCGAGGCCGAGCCAGCGCGCCGCCTGCCGCACGTCCTTCTTGACGCTCTGCCCGTCGAGATACATCCGCGCCAGATTGTACTGGGCGTCCGGGTCGCCGAAGTAGGAGGCGGCGTAGGAGAACATCTCGCGCGCGCGGTTGGCGTCGGCGTCGATCGAGCTGTCGGGGATGCCGTCGAGATAGTAGTTGCCGAGCGCGACGAAGGCGTTCGCCACGAAGCGGGACTGCACCGTGTCCGGCGCGTCGTCGGCGTGGGCGTTGGCGATCTGGCTGAAGTAGTCGAAGGCCTTGAGGTCGTTGCGCTCGACGCCGTCGCCTTCGGCGTACATGCGCCCGAGCTTCCACTGCGCCATGGCGTGGCCGCGCTTGGCGGCGTCGATCAGCGAGGTCAGCGCGCTCGCCTTGTCGCCGGCGATGTAGGCGCGCGCGCCGGTCTGGAACTGCTCGAACGGCGACGGCTCCTTCTTCGAGCCGGCGCCTTCGAACGCCCGCGCGGCGGACGTGGCGCAGATCAGCGCCAGCGCCGCGAGCGTCACGCCTACGAAATGCTCACACGTCCGCATAGGCGCGCCGCTCGAACTTAGCCCCGGGATGGGTGACGGCGCCGCCCCGCGCGGGGCCGACGCCCTGCGCGTATTTCCAGAGCGCGCCGGAGCCGAAGCCGTGCTCGCGCGGCCTCCAGGCCTGCCGCCGCGCGTCGAGCTCCTCGTCGCTCAGCGCGACGTCGAGCGCGCCGGAGACGGCGTCGATGGTGATGACGTCGCCGTCCCGCAGCAGGCCGATCGGGCCGCCGACCGCGGCCTCAGGCCCGACATGGCCGATGCAGAAGCCGCGGGTGGCGCCGGAGAAGCGGCCGTCGGTGATGAGCGCGACCTTGTCGCCCATGCCCTGGCCGTAGAGCGCGGCGGTGGTCGACAGCATCTCGCGCATGCCGGGACCGCCGCGCGGACCCTCGTAGCGGATGACGAGGACATCGCCTTCCTTGAAATTCTTGGAGGAGACGGCGGCGAAGCACTCCTCCTCGCTGTCGAAACAGCGCGCGGGGCCCGAGAAGCGCTGGTTGACCATGCCCGCGACCTTCACGATCGCGCCTTCGGGGGCGAGGTTGCCCCTGAGGCCCACCACGCCGCCGGTCTTCGTGAGCGGTTTGTCCGCCGGTAGCACCACGTCCTGATCCGGGTTCCAGCGCACGGACGCCATGTTCTCGGCGATGGTGCGGCCGGTGACGGTGAGGCAGTCGCCGTGCAGGAAGCCGTGGTCGAGCAGCGTCTTCATCAGCAGCGGCACGCCGCCGACCTCGAACAGGTCCTTGGCGACGTAGCGGCCGCCGGGCTTGAGGTCCGCGACGTAAGGCGTGCGCTTGAAGATCTCGGCGACGTCGAACAGATCGAACTCGATGCCCGCCTCATGAGCGATGGCGGGCAGATGCAGCGCCGCGTTGGTGGAGCCGCCGGAGGCCGCGACGACCGTCGCGGCGTTCTCGAGCGCCTTGCGGGTGACGATGTCGCGCGGGCGGATGTTGCGGGCGACGAGCTCCATGACCATCTCGCCGGCCGTCATGCAGAACCGGTCGCGGATCTCGTAAGGAGCCGGCGCGCCGGCCGAATAGGGCAGCGCGAGGCCGATGGCCTCGGAGACGGTCGCCATGGTGTTGGCGGTGAACTGGGCGCCGCAGGCGCCGGCCGAGGGACAGGCGGCCTGCTCGATTTCGTCGAGGTCCTCGTCGGACATCGCGTTGACCGAGTGCTTCCCGACCGCCTCGAACACGTCCTGGATGGTGATCGGCTGGCCGCGGAACGAGCCCGGCAGGATCGAGCCGCCGTAGATGAAGATGGACGGCACGTTGAGGCGGACCATCGCCATCATCATGCCCGGAAGCGACTTGTCGCAGCCCGCGAGCCCGACGAGGGCGTCGTAGCAATGGCCGCGCATGGTGAGTTCGACAGAATCCGCGATCACCTCGCGGGACGCGAGCGAGGACTTCATGCCCTCGTGGCCCATGGCGATGCCGTCGGTGACGGTGATGGTGCAGAACTCGCGGGGCGTCCCGTTGGCGGCCGCGACGCCCTTCTTCACCGCCTGCGCCTGGCGCATCAGCGAGATGTTGCAGGGGGCGGCCTCGTTCCAGCACGACGCCACGCCGACCAGCGGCTGGTGGATCTGCGCCTTGGTGAGCCCCATCGCGTACAGATACGAGCGATGGGGCGCACGCGCCGGGCCTTCCGTGACGTGCCGGCTTGGAAGCTTCGTCTTGTCGAAAACCTTGGCGTCCATAGTCCCGCTTATGCCTTGGCGACGCGGCCTCATTGAGGCGTGACGCCGGCGTTCCTGAGCGGATTCGGCGCCGGCCCACGTCGACGAGAGCGACGCCTGCGAAACGCGGAACATGCTCGCCTGCTGCGGAACGCCCCGGCCCCCCGACCGGCATTAACCAATATTCGCAGTCTAATCAGCAGGTTAGTTGCTGTCGTGACGGCGCTTTGTGGCTGAATGGCGGCGAAAACGACGCGAGCCGGCCCCGCCATGGCTGCGGAACCGGCTCTGTGCTTTTCGGGTTACATGAACGGCGGATGAACGGCGTTCAGCCGGGGCCGGCGGGACGCTCCCATGGGAACACCCAGGTCTCGGTCAGCACCTTCTGCCCGGCCCTCAGCACGGCGCGCAGCTCGGCGCGGCCGCCGGGCTGTTCGATCTCGTGGTCGAGGAACAGCCGGAAGCCCGAAATCTCGGGATTCGGCACCACGAAGGCGGCGTTGATCTTGCCAGAGCTCGCGCTGGTCTCGGTCACCACCTTCTTCGGATCGTCGAGCCAGTAGGCGAGGTCGCCGCCGGCGAAGTCGACGATGAAGCGGCGGGTGTGGTCCGGGCCGGCCTGCGGGTCGCCCGACGCCCGCGCCTCGGTGACGAAGGTGTGGAGCGCCCTCGCCTTCGGCGTGACGTTCTCGGCGAGCTTGCGCGAGCTCAGGCGGTAGCTGTGACGCAGCGGCTCGCCGCCGGGCTGCACCGGCGCGTCCGGCGTCCAGAACGCGACGATGTTGTCGTGGGTCTCGTTGTCGGTCGGGATCTCGACCAGCTCCACGCGGCCCGGCCCCCAGTCGCCGGCGGGCTCGACCCAGTAGCTCGGCCTGAGATCGTAGCGGACCTCGAGGTCCTGATAGTGCTCGAACAGCCGGTCGCGCTGCAGCAGGCCGAAGCCTTTGACCGCAGGCGCCGGGAAGCGCGAGGTTTCGAGCTGGGTGGGATTGCGCAGCGCGCGCCAGGTCCAGGCGTCGTCCGGCGCCTCGATCAGCAGCCCGTCCGAATCGTGCACCTCCGGCCGGAAGCCGCGATAGCTGCGGCGATCGTTCTCGCCGTAGTAGAACATCGACGTCAGCGGCGCGACGCCGAGCTTCTTGATGGCCTGGCGCGGGAACAGCGTCGAGCCCACGTCGACGGTGGTCTCCTCGCCGGGCGTGATCACCATGCGGAAGGCTCCGGCGACCGACGGCCCGTCGAGCAGCGCGTGCACGACGATCTGGACGGCGTCGCCGGCCGGCTCCTCGACCCAGAACTCGCGGAAGGTCGGGAACTCCTCCGGTTCGGGCTCGCCGGAGTTGACCGCAAGCCCGCGGGCCGAGATGCCGTAATGCTGCCCTGCGCCGAGGAAGCGGAAATAGCTCGCGCCGAGGAACACGGCGAGCTCGTCCTGCACGGTCGGCTTGTTCAGGGGGTAGAGCAGCCGGATGCCGGCGAAGCCGAAGTCGATCGGCAGGCGCCCCGGCGGCTTGGTCTGGCCGAAGTCGAACAGCCCGGCGTCATAGGGGATCGGCGCCGGCACGCCCTCGCGCACGAGGTTGATCACCACCGGGTCCTTGTAGAGGAAGCCGAGGTGGAACAGCTCCATGCTGAACCCGCTCGGGCTCTTCGCGAAGAACGCGCGGTCGCGCTTGAAGCGCACGTCGCGGAACGCGTCGAAGCTCATGTCGGCCAGGGCCTTGGGCAGCTCCGCCCGCGGCGGCGCGAACGGCGAGCCGGCGAGCTGCCGCGCCCGCTCGATGACGCGGCCATGGTCGAAGCTCGGCACGGTCTTCGCCGGTCCGTCGGAAGGCGGCGGCGCGCCTTGCGCCTGAGCCGCTGTCGTCACGAGGGCGCTTCCCGCGCCGGCGCCAAGCAGCGCGACCGCGTCGCGTCGGGTCAACATCGATCGATCTGGCCTTTTCAAAACCTGCCCCGGCGACAAATAGGGCGGGCCGGGAATGGCGAAAGGACGGCCGGACGTTCCTGCGATCACGTAAACGTCCGGCCGTCCGTCAGCCGCCGAGCTGGCGGAGCGCCGCCTCGATCTTGGCGAGCCGGGCGACGTAGTCGGCGCGCTTCTCGCGCTCGGCCTCGACCACCTCTTCGGGCGCGCGGGCGACGAAGCTCTCGTTGCCGAGCTTGCCGTCGATGCGCTTGATCTCCCCTTGCGTCTTGCCCCGCTCCTTGGCGAGCCGGTCCTTCTCGGCGGCGATGTCCACGACGCCTTCCAGCGGCACGGCGACCACGCAGCCACGGACGATGAGCTGGATCGCCGCCTTAGGGGCCTCGTCGGCGAACGAGACGCTGGAGACGCGGGCGATGCGGGCGAGCGTCGGCGCCGCCCGCTCGGCGCGGGCGCGGGTCTCGGCGTCGCCGCCGACCACCACCAGCGGCAGCGTGGCGGAGGCCGGAACGCCCATCTCGGCGCGCGCCGAGCGCAGCTCCGTCACCACCTCGACCAGCCAGCCGATCTCCGACTCGGAGGCCGCGTCGCCGAGGCCTTCGAGCGCCGGCCAGCGGGTGAGCGCCAGCATGCCGGGACGCGGTTCGTCGCCGGCGCGGGCGTCCCACAGCTCCTCCGTGACGAAGGGCATGAACGGGTGCAGCAGCTTCACCACCTCGTCGAGCACGAAGGCGACGGTGGCGCGGGTCTCCTCCGCCTCCGCGCCTTGGCCCTCGCCCTGCAGCACCGGCTTGACCAGTTCGAGATACCAGTCGCAGACGACGTTCCAGGTGAAGCGGTAGGCCGCGCCCGCCGCCTCGTTGAAGCGGTAGGCCTCCAGCGCCGCGGTGGTCTCGGCGACCGCCTTGGCGGCCTCGCCGAGGATCCAGCGGTTGACGGTCTCCTTCACCGCCGACGGGTCGAAGCCCGCGACCGGACGGCAGCCGTTCATCTCGGCGAAGCGCGAGGCGTTCCAGAGCTTGGTCGCGAAGTTGCGGTAGCCCTCGACGCGAGCGCGGGCGAGCTTGATGTCGCGGCCCTGCGCGGCCATCGCCGCCAGCGTGAAGCGCAGCGCGTCCGCGCCATAGGCGTCGACCAGCTCGATTGGGTCGATGACGTTGCCCTTCGACTTCGACATCTTGGCCCCATTCTCGTCGCGGACGAGGGCGTGGATGTAGACGTCTCGGAACGGGACCTCCTTCATGACGTAGAGGCCCATCATCATCATCCGGGCGACCCAGAAGAAGATGATGTCGAAGCCCGTCACCAGCACGGCGTTGGGGTAGTACTTGTCGAGCTCCGGCGTCTGGTCCGGCCAGCCCATGGTCGAGAACGGCCACAGCGCGGAAGAGAACCAGGTGTCGAGCACGTCCTCGTCGCGGGTGAGCTCCGTCGGCGCGCCGTAGTGCGTCTCCGCGGCCGCGAGCGCCTCGGCCTCGGTCTCCTCGACGAAGATCGCCCCGTCCGGCCCGAACCACGCCGGGATCTGGTGGCCCCACCAGAGCTGGCGCGAGACGCACCAGGGCTGGATGTTCTCCATCCAGTCGAAATAGGTCTTAGACCAGTTCTCGGGGATGAAGCGGGTGCGGCCGTCGCGGACCGCGGCCATGGCCTCCACCGCGAGCTTCGCGGCGTCCACGTACCACTGGTCGGTCAGATAGGGCTCGATCACGACGCCCGAGCGGTCGCCATGCGGCACCTGATGGACGTTGGGCTCAACCGCGACCAGCAGCTCGCGCGCCTCCATCAGCGCGACGACCTGTTTCCGCGCCTCGGCGCGGTCCAGCCCGTCAAGCGCGAGCGCGTCCGCCTCCGGCTGGCTGCCTGCGAGGAACGCCTCGTTGCCGGCGAGCAGCATCCGGCCTTCCGGCGTCAGCACGTTGATCAGCGGCAGGTCGTGGCGCTTGCCGACCTCGAAGTCGTTGAAGTCGTGCGCCGGGGTGATCTTGACCGCGCCGGTGCCCTTCTCGGGATCGGAATAGCTGTCGGCGACGATCGGAATGCGCCGGCCGACCAGCGGCAGGATCACGTGCTTACCGACGAGATGCCTGTAGCGCTCGTCGTCGGGGTGCACCGCGACCGCGCTGTCGCCCAGCATGGTCTCAGGCCGCGTGGTCGCGACGACGATCGACTCGTCCGAGCCCTCGACGGGATAGCGCAGGTGCCAGAGATGGCCCTTCACCTCGACCGACTGCACCTCGATGTCCGAGATCGCGGTCAGCAGCTTCGGGTCCCAGTTGACGAGCCGCTTGTCGCGGTAGATCAGCCCGTCCTTGTGCAGGCGGACGAACAGCTTCACGACCGCGCGCGACAGGCCCTCGTCCATGGTGAAGCGCTCGCGCGACCAGTCGGCGGAGGCGCCGAGCCGCTGCAGCTGCTTCAGGATCATGCCGCCGCTCTCGGCCTTCCACTCCCACACGCGCTCGACGAACTTCTCGCGCCCCATGTCGCGGCGGCCGGGCTGCTGGCGCTCGGCGAGCTGGCGCTCGACGACCATCTGCGTGGCGATGCCGGCGTGGTCCATGCCCGGCTGCCACAGCACGTCCTTGCCGCGCATGCGCTCGAAGCGGGCGAGGATGTCCTGCAGCGTGTCGTTCAGCGCGTGCCCCATGTGGAGCGAGCCGGTGACGTTCGGCGGCGGGATGACGATGCAATAAGGCTCGGCGCCCGGCTCCGCGCCCGCGCCCGCCTTGAACGCCCCGACCTCGTCCCAGCGGGCCGCGATCCGCGGTTCGATGTCGGCCGGCGAATAGGTCTTGTCGAGCATGAACGGCCTCGGACGCGCTTATAAGAGGACTGCGGGCCACCGGCCCGCGCGCGTTGAAGCGCAAGGCCGGCTCGGGTGTCAATCGCGCGGGGCTGGTCGCCGCGCGCCGGTCACCGCTTCGGAAGCCAGCGCGCCATGCGGTCGAGCGCTTCGGCGACCTCGGCCTCGCTTCCCGCGAAGGACAGCCGGACATAGGCGCGGCCGCGCGCCTGGTCGAAATCGATTCCCGGCGTGATCGCGACGCCCGCCTCCGCCAGCAGCGCCTTCGCGAAGGTCGAGCTGTCGTTGGTGAAGCGCGCCACGTTGGCGTACGCGTAGAACGCGCCGTCGACCGGGAGGATCTCGTCGAAGCCGAGACGCGGCAGCCCCTCCAGCAGCAGCGCGCGGTTGGCGGCGTAGGCCACGCGGTAGGCCTCCGGCGTCTCCAGATCGTCGAGCGCCGCTTCGGCGCCCGCCTGCGACAGCGTCGGGGACGAGATGACGAGGTTCTGCGCCAGCCGCTCGATCGGCCGGACCAGCCGCTCCGGCGCCACCAGCCAGCCGATGCGCCAGCCGGTCATGGCGAAGTACTTCGAGAAGCTGTTGACGATGATGGCGTCGTCGTCGAAGGCGAGCGCGGTCGCCGCCGGCGCCTCGTAGGTCAGCCCGTGATAGATTTCGTCGGAGACGAGCCAGATCCCGAGCCGGCGGCAGGTCGCGGCGAGGTCGGCGAGATCGCCGGGCGCCGTCACCACGCCGGTCGGATTGGCGGGGCTCATGGCGAGCGCGCCGGCGAGCGGCGTCTCGGCGTGGGCCGCCGCCACCATCTCCGCCGTCATGGTCCAGCGCGAGGCCGGCCCGGTCGCCAGCTCGACCGGCTCCAGCCCGAGCGCGAGCAGGATGGCGCGGTAGGCCGGATAGCCCGGCGAAGGGATCGCCACCCGCGCGCCGGGGGCGAAGGCCGCGAGGAAGGCGAGCGTGAAGCCGCCGGACGATCCGGTGGTCACGACGATCCGCTCGGGCGGGACCGCGACGCCGTAGACCTCGGCGTAGCGGCGCGCGATGCGGGCGCGCAGCGACGGGCGGCCGAGCGCCTCGGTGTAGCCGACGTCGCCCGTCGCCAGCAGCCGAGCCGCCGCCTCGCAGGCCGCGCGCGGCGCCGGCCCGCTCGGCTGCCCGACCTCGAGATGGCAGACCTGCTCGCCGGCGGCGCGGCGCGCCTTCGCTTCCGCCATCACGTCGAGCGCGAGGAAGGGCGGCACGCCGAGCGCGCGCGCCGAGGCGGAACGGTCGGGAGCGATGAGGGCTTCGGCGGAACGCCGGCTTGGCTGCGTCATATCGAGGTCGTGTTTCCAAGTGCGAATGGGCGGCGTCGCGGAACGGTGACGGCCGGCGCGTTGACCGGCCGCCGGCCCCGCCCGTAGTCTCCGGCCGGACGACCGCCCGACGGTCACGTGCTACCAACGCCCGGCGCGCCATGGAACCCCGCATGTCACTGACCGGCCGTATCCGCCGCTTCGCCCGAAACGCCGCGGCCTTGGTCTGCGCCGCTTCGGTCGCGATCGCAGGCATGCCGGCGCCCGCCGCCGCGCAGGCCGGCGGGCCGCCCGTCATCCGCGACGCGGAGATCGAGGGCCTGCTGCGCGACTACATGCTGCCGATCTACCGCGCGGCCGGCGTCGACGCGGGCGCGGTCGAGATCGTGCTGGTCAACTCGAAGGCCTTCAACGCCTTCGTCGCCGATGGCCGGCGCATCTTCGTCAATGTGGGCACCCTGCTCGACTCCAAGACGCCGAACGAGGTGATCGGCGTCCTGGCGCACGAGACCGGCCACATCGCCGGCGGCCATCTGGCGCGTCTGCGCCAGCGGCTCGACAGCGCGCAGACCATGGCGATCGTCGCCATGCTGCTCGGCGCGGCCGGCGTCGCGGGGGCCGCGGCCGGCGGCGGGCTCGGCGGCGGCAGTTCGGGCGGCGCGATCATGGGCGCGGCGATGGCGCCGCAGGACATGATCATGCGGTCGCTGCTGTCCTATCAGCGCGCCGAGGAGCAGGCCGCCGACCGCATGGCGATCAGCTACCTCAACAAGACCGGCCAGTCCGCCAAGGGCATGCTGACCACCTTCCAACGCTTCGCGGACCAGATCGCCTTCTCGCAGCGCTTCATCGACCCTTACGTCCAGAGCCACCCGATGCCGAAGGAGCGCATCGCGAACCTCGAGGACCTCGCGAAGAAGAGCCCCTATTTCGACAAGCCCGACAGCCCGGCGCTGCAGGCTCGCCACGACCTGATGCGGGCGAAGCTCGTCGGCTTCCTCGAAGGTCCGCAGGGCGTCGGCCGGCGCTACCCGATGAGCGACACCAGCCTGCCGGCGCGCTACGCCCGCGCCATCTCGGCCTATCGCTCGTCGTCGCTCGACGGCGCGATCGCCCAGATCGACGGGCTGATCGCCTCCCAGCCCCAGAACCCGTGGTTCCAGGAGCTGAAGGGGCAGGCCTATCTGGAGAACGGCCGCGCCGCCCAGGCGGTCCCGCCGCTGCGCCGGGCGCTCGCGCTCGCGCCCAACGCCACGCTGATCCGCACCATGCTCGGCCAGGCGCTGGTCGCCAGCGGATCGCCGCGGGACACCGACGCCGCGATCGCCGAGCTCGTGCGCGCCACCGCGCGCGATTCGAAGAACGCCGACGGCTTCCGCCAGCTCGCCCTCGCCTACGCCCGCAAGAACAAGATTCCCGAGGCGGACCTCGCCTCCGCGCAGGCCGCCTTCGCCGCCGGCGACTACGGCACCGCGCGCCAGATCGCCGAGCGCGCCAAGAACGGCTTCAAGATGGGCACGCCCGGCTGGCTGAAGGCCGACGACATCGCGAGCTACAAGCCGGTGAAGCTGCGTTGATCCAGGTCGTCCAATGGAGACGACCTTCTCCGATTTTGTGCACGCGGTGGCCCGCCTGATTTACTGGTTTCCAATGTTTGTGGCTGTCGCCGTCGGTCTCGCGACGGGCTCACTCAGCCTTCGGGCAATTCGGCGGCGCCACCGCCTTCGTCACGACATGGATCCGCCCGACAAGGGTCCGGACGCGCGCTAAAGACGTATACGCGCATGATACGACCGTAAGGAACGCCGCATGTCCCGCCTGCCTGTTCTCGCCGTAGCCGGCGCCCTGGTCGCAGCCGTCGCCGGCTACGCCGTCTACGCGCAGAACGCCGACGGCCCGGTCGGGACCGACCGCGAGTCGCTCGGCCGGTTCGTGCGCGAGTACATCGTCAACAACCCGGAGATCCTGGTCGAGGCGCAGAAGGAGCTGCAGCGCCGTCAGACCGAGAAGGACGCCGCGGCCGCCCGCGAGAAGCTCGCCAGCAAGCCGGACACGCTCGAGAACTCGCAGCACCAGGCCGTGCTCGGCAATCCGAAGGGCGACGTCACGCTGGTCGAGTTCTTCGACTACAACTGCGGCTACTGCCGCCGGGCGCTCGGCGACGTCAACGCGCTGATCGAGAAGGACCCGAACCTGCGCGTGGTGCTGAAGGAGTTTCCGATCCTCAGCCGCGGCTCGGCCGAGGCGGCGCAGGTGTCGGCCGCCGTCAACCTGATCGCGCCAGACAAGTACAAGGACTTCCACGACAAGCTGCTGTCGTCCAGCGGGCAGGTCGACGGGGCCGCGGCCCTGCGCGCCGCGGGCGAGGTCGGGATCGATTCCGCCGCCCTGCAGGAGGCGGTGAAGCGGCCGGAGGCCAAGGCCGCGATCGAGGAGGTCTACGAGCTCGCGAGCCAGTTCGGCGTCGAGTCGACGCCGGTGTTCATCGTCGGCGACGCGATCGTTCCGGGCGCCGTCGGCGAGGCGGCGCTGAAGGCGAAGATCGACGCCGTCCGCAAGTGCGGCAAGGCGAGCTGCTGAACCGACCCGAGCGCGCGGGGAGTCCCCGCGCGATCTTGCGGAGCCCCCCTTCCCGCACCACGTCTTGGTCTGCGGCGCTTCCGCCGCTGACGAGGACCGATCGCGACGATGACGACTTCCGCTCCGCTTCAGACGGCCGACGCGCGCCCTGTCGCCTATGAGCCGCTGTCCGACCCCCGTCTCTACGAAGGCGTGCTGAGCCGGCGCGTGCTGGCGTTCTGCGTCGACTTCGCCGTGGTGCTGACGCTGACGGCCGCCGCCAGCGTGGTGATCTTCTTCCTCGGCGTGCTCACCCTCGGGCTCGCCTGGCTGCTCTATGGCGGCGTGTTCTACGCCATGGCGATCCTCTATTCCGGCGCCACGCTCGGCGGCGACCGCGCCGCGACCTGGGGCATGCGGCTCACCGGCCTCACCTGCCGGCTGCAGGACGGGACGCGTCCGACCTTCCTGATCGCCGCGGCGCATGTGGTGTTCCTCTACTTCTCCATGACCTTCCTCACGCCGTTCGTGCTGCTGGTCGGCCTGTTCACCCAGCGCAAGCAGCTGCTGCACGACCTCATCCTGAGCACGCTGTTCGTCGACCGCGGACGGCTGGAGGGGCGCGGCGTCTGAGCCGCTTGTCGTTCCCGAACGCCTTGCTATCCTGATCGGGAGGCGGCTCGAGCGCCGCCTTCCGGGACCTCGTCTTGACCGCCCATTCGCGCAACACGCCGCAGTTCTACCTGACCGCGCCATCGCCCTGCCCCTATCTCAAGGGGCAGTTCGAGCGGAAGGTGTTCACCCATCTCGTCGGCGACGAGGCCGCCCAGCTCAACGACCTGCTGACCCATGGCGGCTTCCGCCGCAGCCAGACGATCGCCTACCGGCCGGCCTGCGAGACCTGCCGGGCCTGCGTCTCGGTCCGGGTGCGGGTCGACGCCTTCGAATGGACCAAGGCCTTCCGGCGCAACCGGGCGCTGAACGCCGACCTCGTCGGCGTCGACAGCGGCGCGACGCCGACCTCCGAGCAGTACAGCCTGTTCCGCGCCTATCTCGACAACCGGCACTCCGACGGCGGCATGGCCGACATGACCGTGCTCGACTACGCCACCATGGTCGAGGACAGCCATGTGCGGACCCGGCTCGTGGAGTACCGCCGGCGCGGGCCCGACACCGCCGTCAACGGCCGCGGCGTCGGTCCGCTCTACGCGGTCGCGCTGGTCGACCGCCTCTCCGACGGGCTGTCGCTGGTCTATTCCTTCTACGAGCCCGAGGAGCGCGCCCGCGGCCTCGGCACGCACGTGATCCTCGACCATGTGGAGCGTGCGCGGGCGCTCGGCCTGCCCTACCTCTATCTCGGCTACTGGGTCGAAGGTTCGGCCAAGATGGACTACAAGCGCCGCTTCCGCCCGCAGGAGCATCTCGGCCCGGCGGGCTGGGAGCTGCGGGAGGACTGAAGCGGCGCCGCCTTCCGCGGCGCCTCGGCCGGACGTCCCGCTCCGGGCGGGCCGGCGGAGGCCCTCACCCGCGCTTTCGGAGGCGACGTGGAGTTCATATCGAACGCGATCAAATATGTGCCGGTGATCACGCTCGGCCTGCTGCCGATCATGAATCCGCTCAGCACGGTGCCGCTGTTCCTCACGCTCACCCGGCGCATGGCGCCCCACTGGCGGGCGCGTCAGGCGCGGCTCGCCTGTCTCTACGCCTTCCTGATCCTCGCGGCGTTCCTGTTCCTCGGCAACGGCATCATCGCGCTGTTCGGCATCTCGCTGCCGGGCATCCGCGTCGCGGGCGGGCTCATCATCATGGTGCTCGCCTTCCGCATGCTGTTCTCGGGCCAAGGCCAGGAAGAGCCGGTCGACGCGGGCGAGGCGGAGGAGATCAAGCAGGCCGAACTGGACTTCTCGTTCTCGCCGCTCGCCATGCCGAGCCTCGCCGGGCCGGGCTCGATCGCGGTGGTGATGAGCTACGGCTCGCAGATCCCCGAGGGCCATTCCGTCGACGGCCACATCATCGTGCTGATCGGCGTGGGCCTGACCGTCGCGATCGCCTACCTGGCGCTGGTCTTCTCGAACTGGATCGCGCGCTTCCTCGGCGAGCACGGCATCCAGGCCATCACAAAGATCATGGGCTTCCTGCTCACCTGCGTCGCCGTGCAGTTCATCGCCTCGGGCGTGCGCGAATTCGTGGTGAGCTTCAGCGCCGCGGCCTGAGGCCAGGGGCCTTCACGCCCGACCCGCCGTCATGGACCGGCTCGACCGGACTATCCATGCCCGGCGTGACGCTCGATGGGTCCTCCGGTCAAGCCGGAGGACGACGAGCTCCGTTCGGCGAGCCTCGGCGATACGCGATGTTCGGGACCGTCGGCCTGACGCGGTGGTTGAGGCGGCTCCCGGATCGTTCGTGTCGAGCAGTCCGCGGGAGCCGCCTCGGCCGCAGCCACGGGCCAACCCTCGCGGCGCAGGGTTAACGAAAGATTAACGCGCCCCGCCCGGCTACCCGCCGAACCGGTTCGACTTCGGGAAGCCGTGCGGCGGCAGCCGGCCCGCCTCGGCGCGGTTGCCGAGCCAATCGCGCAGCTCGTCGCCCTTCACAAGCCGCGCCACGCCGCCGTTGGTGGTGAAGCTCAGACCCTCGGCGAGCGCGAACACCTTGGCGTCGGAGACGCCGCCGTCCTTGTAGCGCTGCAGGCGCACGCCCGCGCCCCGCGCCATCTCGGCGACCTGCGCGAGCGGGAACAGCAGCAGCTTGCGGTTCTGGCCGACGATCGCGACCGTGTCGCCCTCGGCCTCGGCGAAACGCAGCACCCGCGCCGCGTCCAGATTGACCACCTGCCGGCCCTTGCGGGTGGAGGACAGCAGCTGGTCCTCGCTCGTGACGAAGCCGCGCGCCTCGGTGGTGACGATCAGCCGCTTGCGGCCGGCCTTGTGCGCGAACACGTCGACGATGTCGGCGCCGTCGTCGAAGTCCACCATCAGCCGGATCGGCTCGCCGGCGCCGCGCCCGCCCGGCAGCTTGGCGGCGTCGAGCGTGAAGGTCTTGCCGTTCGACGTGACCACGATCAGCTTCGCGGTCGTCTCGGTCGGGAACGACAGCATCAGCGCGTCGTCGGCCTTGAAGGTCAGGCCGGAGACGTCCGCCACATGGCCCTTGAGCGCGCGGATCCAGCCCTTCTGCGACACGACCACGGTGATCGGCTCGCGCTCGACGAAGGCGTCGGCGACGTCGGCCGCCGCGGCGGAGGGCGGCGCCTCGAAGGTCGTCCGGCGTTTGCCCAGCGCCGTGTCCGGCCCGAAGCTCTTGGCGAGCCCGTCCAGCTCCTTGCCCACGCGCTTCCACTGCCGCGCCTCGGAGCCGAGCAGCGTCCGCAGCTCCTCGCCCTCCTTGGTGAGCTTGTCGTGCTCGCGCCGGATCTCGATCTCCTCGAGCCTGGCGAGCGAGCGCAGCCGCATGTTGAGGATGGCGTCGGCCTGCAGCTCGGTCAGGTCGAACGCGGTCATCAGCTCGGCCTTCGGATCCTCGGCCTGGCGGACGATCCGGATGACCTCGTCGAGGTTGAGGAAGGCGATCAGGAAGCCGTCGAGCACTTCAAGCCGGCGGACGATCGCGTCGAGGCGGTGCTGGGACCGGCGCTGGATCACCTCGCGGCGATGGTCGAGCCACTGCCGCAGCGCGTCCTTCAGGCCCAGCACCATCGGGGTCTGGCCGCGGACGAGCACATTCATGTTGAGCGGGATGCGGGTCTCGAGCTCGGTGAGCTTGAACAGCGACTCCATCATCACGACGGGATCGACGTTGCGGGCCCGCGGCTCCAGCACCAGGCGGATGTCCTCGGTCGACTCGTCGCGCACGTCGGTGACGAGCGGCAGCTTGCGCTCGTTGATCAGCTCGGCGATGCGCTCCACCAGCCGGCTCTTCGGGACGAGCCAGGGAATCTCGGTCACGACCACGACCCAGGTCCCGCGGCCGAGGTCCTCGAGCTTCCAGCGCGCGCGGGTGCGGAAGGCGCCGCGGCCGGCGCGGTAGCTCTCCGCGATGACGGAGGGGCTGTCGACGATCACGCCGCCGGTCGGGAAGTCGGGGCCCTGCACATGGGCCAGCAGTTCCTCGAGCCCGGCCTCGGGATTCGCCAGCAGCACGCGCGCGGCGTCCACCAGCTCGGCGACGTTGTGCGGCGGGATCGCGGTCGCCATGCCGACGGCGATGCCCTGGCTGCCGTTCGCCAGCAGGTTCGGGAACGCGCCGGGCAGGACCACCGGCTCCTTCTCGGAGCCGTCATAGGTGTCGCGGTAGTCGACCGCGTCCTCGTCGAGCCCGTCGAGCAGCAGCCGCGCGACCTCGGTGAGGCGCGCCTCGGTGTAGCGCATCGCCGCGGCGTTATCGCCGTCGACATTGCCGAAGTTGCCCTGCCCCTCCACCAGCGGCCAGCGCTGGGCGAAATCCTGCGCCAGCCGCACCAGCGCGTCGTAGACGGACTGGTCGCCGTGGGGATGGTACTTGCCGATGACGTCGCCGACGACGCGGGCGCATTTCTTGAACGCCGCGCCGGGATCAAGCTTCAGCTCCCGCATCGCCCACAGCACGCGCCGGTGCACCGGCTTCAGCCCGTCGCGCACGTCGGGCAGCGCGCGCTGGGTGATGGTCGAGAGCGCGTAGGCGAGATAGCGCTCCTCAAGCGCCGAACGCAGCTCGACGGGGAGGACGCCGTCCTCGGGCGGGGTCACGATGTCGCTCATGCCCGAGGGTTAGGCGCTAAGCCGATTCGCGGCAAGACGCGCTTGGGCTTCGCCCACCGTTCCGGCGCGCTGTCGTCACCCGGTCCGCTTCCCGAGCGCCGCCATGTAGGCGGCCCGCGCGTCCGGCGGCCTCAGACCCCGCGGCGCCCATATGCGCTCTTCGAGAAAATGGCCGGTGATCGCGAAGCCGGCCGCTACGTCCTCGAACGTCGGTGAGGCGTTCGCGCCGGTCGCGTAGAGGAACGGCGGCAGCGCGAACAGCCGGTCGGCGTATGGCGCGCCGGCCTCGCGCCCGACCGCCCGGCCCGACTTCGGCGAGACATAGGCGAGGTCGTGGGTCGCGCCGGTCGCTGCGCAGGCCGAGAGGTCGAGGCCGAAGCCGAGCTCGGCCAGCACCGCGAGCTCCAGCCGCACGATCAGCGCGGGCGCGGCGGTCCGGTCGTCGAGATGGTCGGCCACCACCTCGGCGATCTCGTAGAGCGCCTCGTGCGGGTCGCGTTCGGGCATGAGGCGCAGCAGATGGCCGAGATGGCCGACGCCGTGGAGCGCGTCGGCGCGCTCCATCAGCCGGCCGGCGCGGCCCACCAGCGGCTCGACCGCGAAGGCGCCGAGATGGTCGTCGAGCCGGGCGCGCCAGGTCGCCCGCACGCTGTTGCCGGGCTGGAGCGTCGCCCTGAGCCGCCGGGACCGCCCGCCCCGCACCAGGCCGAGATGCCGGCCGTGCGCGCGCGTGAAGAGTTCGAGCACCACCGATGTCTCGCCGTGGCGGCGGACGCCGAGGATCAGGCCGTCGTCGGTCCATTGCATGGGCGGAGGATGGCGCCGGCCGGTCCCCGCGTCACGCGGCCTTCGCCGCGACGCCGGCGTGAGCGTCGCCCCAGGCCTTGAGCGCCATGACCACCGGCTCCAGCGAACGCCCGCGCTCGGTCAGGCTGTACTCCACCTTCGGCGGAACCTCGGGAAACACTTTCCGCGCGACGAAGCCGTCGGACTCGAGCTCCCGAAGCTGGGTCGTGAGCATCCGCGGCGTGACGCTCGGGAGGCGGCGACGGATTTCGTTAAAGCGCAGCGTACCCGAAAGCAGGTGATAGAGGATGACGCCCTTCCACTTGCCGTCGATGAACTGCAGCGTCGCCTCGACGGCGCAGCCCGGGGAGCAGTCGAGACGGTCGTGGCGGACGCGCGCCATCACGGTATCCTTTTCGACACTATAGGCGATTTATGTGCGTTCTTGCGGGTTACGCACATAAGCGGCATCTGGTCGGCACGCAAACGCCACGGCCGGAGAACGCATCATGCGCGCCATCGGATTCCAGTCCCCGCTCCCCATCGCCGAGCCTTCCGCGCTCGTCGACATCGAGCTTCCGGAGCCGTCGCCCGCCGGCCGCGACCTTCTGGTCGAGGTGCGGGCGATCTCGGTCAATCCCGTCGACACGAAAGTCCGCCGCTCCTTCACGCCCGCGGCCGGCGACTGGCGCGTGCTCGGCTACGACGCGGCCGGCGTGGTGGTGGCGACGGGCCCCGATGCGACCCTTTTCCGTCCGGGCGACGAGGTGTTCTACGCCGGCGCGCTGGAGCGCCAGGGCGCCAACGCCGAGCGGCATCTGGTCGACGAACGGATCGTGGGCCGGAAGCCCGCGTCGCTGTCCTTCGCGGAGGCCGCGGCCCTGCCGCTGACGACCATCACCGCCTGGGAAGCGATGTTCGACCGCCTCGACGTCGCGAAGCCCATCCCCGGCGCGGCTCCGGCGATCCTCATCATCGGCGGCGCGGGCGGCGTGGGCTCGATCGCCACGCAGCTCGCCCGGACGCTGACCGGCCTCACCGTGATCGCCACCGCGTCCCGCCCGGAGACACAGGACTGGGTCCGCGGCCTCGGCGCGCATCACGTGGTCGACCACAGCAAGCCGCTCGCGGCGGAAGTGGCGGCGCTCGGGATCGGCGCGCCGGGCTTCGTGTTCTCGACCACCAACACCGGCGACCATCTCGCGGAGATCGCGCAGCTGATCGCGCCGCAGGGCCGCTTCGCGCTGATCGACGACCCCGCGACCCTCGACGTCAATCCGTTCAAGCGCAAGAGCGTCTCGGTCCACTGGGAGTTCATGTTCACGCGCTCGATGTTCGGAACCGCCGACATCGCGGCCCAGGGCGAACTGCTGAACGAAGCGGCGCGTCTGGTGGACGAAGGCGCGCTCCGCACCACGGCGTCGGAGTCCTTCGGCGTGATCAACGCGGACAACCTCCGCCGCGCCCACGCCCTGATCGAGAGCGGGAAGGCCAAGGGCAAGATCGTGCTCGAAGGCTTCCCGGCTTAAGACCAGCGCCGGCGTCACGTTCTCGAAAGCGCGACGCTGTGCCCGCGCCACGGCGTCCGCGGCGCCCTTACTATGGCCTGTCCATCCAGAGGGATATGCGGGCATGCCGAAGCCGACCGAACAGACGGTCCTGAAAATCTCGATCGCGGCGACGGTCGGCATCGGGCTGATCGGCGTCGCCTTCGGCGTGCTGACGGGTTCGCTGTCGATCATGTTCGACGGCGTGTTCGGGGGCCTCGACGCGACGATGACCCTGCTTTCGCTGCAGGTGTCGCGGCTGATCGCGGGCGCGGCGAGCCGGCGATTCCAGATGGGGTTCTGGCACGTCGAGCCGCTGGTGCTCGCGATCAACGGCGGACTGCTGACGCTGCTCTGCGTCTACGCCTTCGTCAACGCGGTCGGCTCGCTGCTCGGCGGGGGCCACGCCCTCGCCTTCGACTGGGCGCTCGCCTACGCCGTCATCACGGTCGCGATCTGCCTCGGCATGCTGGTCTTCGTCCGGGGCGCGAACCGCCGGATCGGCTCGGCGCTGCTCGCGCTCGACGTCAAGAGCTGGCTGATGAGCTGCCTGATCAGCGCCTCGCTGCTGGCGGCGTTCCTGGTGGCGTGGGCGCTCGACGGCACGCGGTTCGCCCACTGGACGCCCTACGCCGACCCCGCGATCCTCGCCGTGCTGACGGCCTGCCTGATCCCCGTGCCGTTCACGACCGTGATCGCGGCGGTGAAGGAGGTGCTGCTCGTCGCCCCGCAGGAGCTCGACGCCCGCGTGCGCGCCGCGGCCGAGGCGGCGGTCGCTCGCCACGGCTTCGAGGGCGCGCGGACCTATGTGGCGAAGGTCGGCCGCTCGCAGGTGATCGAGATCTACCTGCTCGTGCCTGCGGGCCGCGCGATCGGGTCGATCGCCGAACTCGACGCCGTGCGCGAGGAGATCGGCGCGGCGATCGGCGGGGCCGGGCGCGACCGCTGGCTGACGATCGCCTTCACCGGCGATCCGAAATGGGCCGACTGAGCCTCGCCCCCGCGGCCGAAACTTCTTCCCCCTGCCCCATCCGAACGGCGGCTTTCTGCCGGCGCGAAGGCGGCGCATGATCCGGCTGCGTCTCCGGCATCAACCGCAGGCGCTGACCACCGCCGGCGCGAACGAACGGCGGGGCAAGACCGGGAGTGAACCGCCATGACGACTGACGCGACCCTGCGCGCCGCGAGGACGGGCTTCGCCGCTCTCGCCGCGCTGCTGATCTCGGGCGCAACGCCCGCGAGCGCCGACCCTGCAGGGCAATGGACCACCCCTAAGGCGCGCGTGAAGATCAGCGACTGCGGCGGCGCGCTCTGCGCCACCGTGATCGCGCTGAAGGAGCCCAACGACGAGGCCGGCCGCCCGAAGCTCGACCGCAACAATCCCGACAAGGCCAAGCAAGGCCGGCCGATCGTGGGCGTCTCGATCCTGACCGGCATGAAGCCGAACGGCGACCAGTGGCTCGGCCAGATCTACAACCCCGAGGACGGCCGCACCTACAAGGCCTACATGAAGGAGCAGGGCGCGAGCCTGCAGGTGCAGGGCTGCGCGCTCGGCGGCCTCGTCTGCAAGACGCAGGTCTGGAAGCGCGACTGACGCGTCACGCCAGCGCGGCGAGGCCTGCGCGCAGCGCGCCGGGATCGAACGCCTCCAGCGAACGGTCGATCTCGGCGTGCAGCTCCCGCCAGATCGGGGTCGCGGCGCGAAGCGCCTCGCGCCCGGCCTCGGTGAGCGTCAGCCGCCGGCCGCGGCGGTCGTCCGGATCGACGCTCGTCACGAGCAGGCCGCGCCGCTCCAGCGGCTTGAGGTTGGCCGTCAGCGTGGTGCGGTCCATGGCGAGCAGCCGGGCGACGGAGCCGATCGACGGCGGCGTCTCGCGGTTGAGCGAGGTCAGCAGCGAGAACTGACCGTTCGTCAGGCCCGTGGGGCGCAACGCCTCATCGAACCGCCGCGCCAGCGCCCGCGCGGCCCGGTTCGCGGCCAGGCACAGGCAATGGTCGCGGATGAACAGCGTGGTCTGGAACGTGACGTCTTCGCGCTTTGACATGAGTTAATTATGTTGATATCAACTTATTAAGTCAAGGGCGCCGGAACGCCGAGAAACGCAACCGACTCCGAGGAAAATCGCCATGTCGTCCTATCTCGAAGGTTTCGTCGTCGCCGTCCCCGCCGCCAACAAGGAGGCCTATCGCGCCCTCGCCGCGCGCTGCGCGCCGCTGTTCCGGGAGTTCGGCGCCACCCGGCTGGTGGAGGCCTGGGGCGACGACGTGCCGGACGGCAAGCTCACCGACTTCAGGGGCGCGGTGAAAGCCAAGGACGACGAGGTCGTGGTGTTCTCGTGGATCGAGTACCCGTCGCGGGCCGTCCGCGACGAGGCGCAGAAGAAGATCGTGGAGGATCCACGCATGAAGGAGATGGGCGTCGAGATGCCGTTCGACGGCATGCGCATGATCTTCGGCGGCTTCGCCCCGCTCGTGGACGACCGCCGGCCGGGCGAAACCGGATATGTGGACGGCATGGTCGCTCCGGTGCCGGCGGCGCGGCGCGACGACTATCTGGCCCTGTGCCGCACGCATGCCGCCATGTTCGCCGAGCACGGCGCGATCCGGGTGATGGACGCCTGGGGCGACGACGTGCCGGACGGCAAGGTCACCGACTACAAGGGGGCGGTGAAGGCCGAGGACGGCGAGGTCGTGGCGTTCTCGTGGATCGAGTGGCCGTCGAAGGCCGCGCGCGACGAGGGCTGGGCCAAGGCGATGGCCGACCCGAGGATGGGGCCGAAGGCCGGCCCGCTGCCCTTCGACGGCAAGCGCCTGATCCATGGCGGCTTCGCGCCGATCGTCGACGCCTGAGCGTCGCGCCGGGAGCGCGCGTCCCCACCTTCCCGGCGGGAACGGAAGCGGCGGCCGCGCTGCCGTCCTAGCCGCGCTCGGAACGAGCGGCGGCGAGGCGATCGAGCGCCGCGTATCCGCGCGGCGAGAGCCGGTAGCCGAGGTCGAGGCTTTCCGTCAGGCCAAGCTCCTTGAGCTTGCGCACGTCGCGCTTGAAGTCTGGCGTCGAGCGCCCGAGCGCGCCGGCGAGATCGGCCGCGCGGGTCTCCGGGCGCAGCCTGATGATCTCCAGCGTCGCCATCGTCCAGGCCCCGTCCCGCGCGGCCCGGTCAAGTCTCGCGAGCGCCGCGGCCAGATCCGCGAGATCATCCGCGCCGAGCGCGTCGTCGCGCCTCAGGCCTTCGCGCGGGTCGGCCCCGGCGAAGCGCAGCGCGATGCGGTGGAGCGTCCGCCCTTCGCCCGCCCGCAGGTCGCGGAACAGGCGCTCGCGCGACGGAAAGCCGGCCGCCGCGGCCTCGTCCTCGCTGACGTCGTCGTCGCCGATCGGGACGACCGAGACGATCTCGACGACGCCTATGGCGGTCCTGAGCCGCGTGCCGGCCTTGACCGTCGGCCGGGTCCAGCGACGGAACGCGAGCGTCACCGTCCCGGAGGCGATGCGCTCGAGATCCGCGCGCCGGATCAGCATGTCCGGATCAGGCGAGCGCCTTGAGCGCGCCCCGGCCCGCGTACTGAGCGACCGTGCCGAGTTCCTGCTCGATGCGCAGGAGCTGGTTGTACTTGGCGATCCGGTCGGAACGGGCGAGCGAGCCGGTCTTGATCTGCCCGCAATTGGTCGCGACCGCGAGGTCGGCGATCGTGGAGTCCTCGGTCTCGCCCGAGCGATGGGACATCACGGCCGTGTAGCCGGCGCGGTGGGCCATGTCGACGGCGGCGAGCGTCTCGGTGAGCGAGCCGATCTGGTTCACCTTCACCAGGATCGAGTTCGCGACGCCCTTGCGGATGCCCTTCGACAGGCGCTCGACATTGGTCACGAACAGGTCGTCGCCGACGAGCTGGCACTTGGTCCCGACCAGCTCGGTCACGGCCTTCCAGCCCTCCCAGTCGTCCTCGGCCATGCCGTCCTCGATCGAGACGATCGGGTAGTTTTTGACGAGCTTGGCGAGGTACTTGGCCTGCTTCTCGGGATCGCGGGTCTCGCCCTCGCCCTCGTAGACGTATTTGCCGTCCTTGAAGAACTCGGTCGCGGCGCAGTCGAGCGCGATGTAGACGTCCTTGCCCGGCTTGAAGCCGGCCTTGTCGATCGCCTTCATGACGAAGTCGAGCGCGACTTCCGCGGAGGCGAGGTTCGGCGCGAACCCGCCCTCGTCGCCGACGTTGGTGTTGTGGCCGGCGTCCTTGAGCTGCTTCTTCAGCGTGTGGAAGATCTCGGCGCCGGTGCGCAGCGCTTCCGAGAAGCTGTCCGCGCCGACCGGCATGATCATGAATTCCTGGAAGTCGATCGGATTGTCGGCGTGGGCGCCGCCGTTGACGATGTTCATCATCGGCACCGGCAGCACGCGGGCCGAGGTCCCGCCGACATAGCGGTAGAGCGGCGTTCCGGACGCCTCGGCCGCGGCCTTGGCGACGGCGAGCGAGACGCCGAGGATGGCGTTGGCGCCGAGGCGGGCCTTGTTCGGGGTGCCGTCGAGCGCGATCAGCGCCTCGTCGATCTTGACTTGGTCCTCGGCGTCGAAGCCGCCGATCGCGTCGAAAATCTCGCCGTTGACCGCGTCGACCGCCTTGGTGACGCCCTTGCCAAGATAGCGGCTCTTGTCGCCGTCGCGCAGCTCCACCGCCTCATGGGCGCCGGTCGAGGCGCCAGAGGGCACCGCGGCCCGGCCGAGCGAACCGTCCTCGAGGACGACGTCGACCTCGACGGTCGGATTGCCGCGGCTGTCCAGGATTTCGCGGGCGAGGATGTCGACGATGGCTGTCATGGAAGGAGGGCTCCGGCTTCGGCGCGGCGGGTTCGGAAGGCTGTCGGGACGACGGACAGAAATTCCTGACAGCCTCTAGCCCAAGGTTCGCCACGCGGAAAGCCGTCGCGGCGCCGCGTGCGACGAAGAATGCGCGGCGGGCGTCGTTACGGCTGCTGGGTCTCGACCAGCGCCTTGCGCTCGGCAGGCGTCGGCGACCCGAAGAACTCGGGCCCGCTCGCCGTGATCAGCAGCCCGACGGCGAAGGCGCCGTCGGCCGAGAACAGCACCTTGAACTGGTTGTTCATGCAGGCGTTCTGCTTGCAGATGAAGCCGATCTCGCGCCGCTGGCCGGCGACCTCCACGATCCGGCTCGGTCCGCTCGGACCCTTGAGCTCCCTGACCCAGGCGACATGCGCCGGAGCGCCCGCCAGCATCGTCTTCATGGCCTCCGCCTGCGGCCCGCCGGCGAGGATGTCGGGCAGGTAGCGGCCGCCTTCCGCCGCCGCGAACGACGCGGGCGCGCATATCAGCAGGGCGGCGGCGAACAGCAGGCGGAACGGCATGGCGACCTCCGATTTTCGGGACGCGGATATGAAATCGCGCCGCCGGGCGTGACAAGCGTCCGCGGAGACCGCACAGGCTGGTCCGCAAGCGTTACGCTCCCGACCCCTCACGGCATACCGAGACCATGACCGACCTGCAGCTTGGAAAACCGACCCCCCTGCCCGCCTCCCCCGAGGAAGCGGCGCTCGACCGCGTGCCGAACCCGCACCCGGACGTGAACTACGTCACCCGCTTCACCGCGCCCGAGTTCACCTCGCTCTGCCCCGTCACCGGCCAACCGGACTTCGCGCATCTCGTCATCGACTACGTCCCCGACCAGTGGCTGGTCGAATCGAAGGCGCTGAAGCTCTACCTCGGCTCGTTCCGCAACCACGGCGCCTTCCACGAGGACTGCACGGTCGCCATCGGCAGGCGGCTCGTCGAGGAGCTGAAGCCGCGCTGGCTGCGCATCGGCGGCTACTGGTACCCGCGCGGCGGCATCCCGATCGACGTGTTCTTCCAGGTCGGCGAGCTGCCCGCGGGCGTCTGGGCGCCGGATCAGGGCGTCGCGCCCTATCGCGGCCGCGGCTGACCTCGAACCGCTCCAATCATGGCCGCGGCGGGGCGGCGGCTTCGTCACGAAACCGTCGCAGCTCGGCGCTCGCGCCGAGAACCTGAACGCCTGCGACTCGCATCGTCAAGCGCCTCCGAAACGCCTCACGCGCCCCCCACCTTCTCCGGCGAATCGAAACGCCCCGAGCCCTGCCCCCGGAGGTCGCGCCAAATGCCCAGTCCCGACGCGTCCGCCCGTCCCCACGACGTGCTGATCATCACCAACGGCGACAGCGCCGTGGCCCGTCTGGAGGAGGCGCAGATCGCCGGCGCCATCCTGCCGTGGCGGGACGTGCTGCACGACGGCCCGGCGCCCGCGACCGACAGCCTCGAGCAGCTTTCGGAGATCCGCGCCGCGTTCATCTCCGCCGATCTCGGCCTGCCGGCCGGCGAGATCGCGACCGAGTTCGCCTCCCGCGACGCCGCGGTCCGCGGCCACGCCGGTTTCGCCCGCGTCGAGATCTGGCTCGAGCACGACCTCTACGACCAGCTTCAGCTGATCCAGATCCTCGACTTCTTCCGCGCCGAGGAGCGCACCGAGGGGCTCTACCTCGTGCAGGCGGACGACTATCTCGGCCTTCAGGGGCCGGACGCGATGCGCCGCCTCGCCGGCCGCGCCGCGCCGGTGACGGCCGAGCAGTTCGCGCTCGCCGGCCGCGCCTGGAAGGCCTTCACCGCGCCGACGCCCCACGCGCTGGCGCGGCTCGCGGACGACTCCGCGGACGCCCTGCCGCATCTCGCCCCGGCGCTGCGGCGGCTGCTGGCGGAGCTGCCCGACCCGATCCGCGGCCTGACCCTGACCGAGGAGCGCGCGCTGGCCGGCCTCGTGGACGACGAGCCGACCACCGGCGAGCTGTTCCGCCACGTCACCGAGCAGGACGAGGCGCAGTTTCTCGGCGACGCCAGCTTCTTCCGCCGGCTCGACGGGCTGGCCTTCGCCGACGAGCCGCTGATCGAAGGCCTGCCGGGCCCGTCGCCGCTCTATTGCGGCCTGGGCTCCGGCCCGAAGCTCGGCTACGCCGACTACGCCCGCGCCCGGCTCAAGCTCACGCCGGCCGGACGCGGCGTGCTGTCGGGCCGGCTCGACCACCGCGTGCTCAACCGCGCCGACCACTGGGTCGGCGGCGTCCACGTCTCGCCGGCCGCGCTGATCCGCTACGACCGCGCGCACGGACAGCTCGTGGCGCAGGATTGAGGGGGGACGTCGTCCTCCGGCTTGACCAGAGGACCCAGCGGCGACGTAGCGCTCGACGCCGGACATGGATGGTCCGGTCAAGCCGGCCATGACGGCGCGTTTTATGGCTGACGGCGGATCAAGCCTTCGCCAGCCGGTCGAACGCCATCAGGCGCTCCAGCAGCGCCGGCATCTCCTTCAGCGGCACCATGTTCGGGCCGTCGGAGGGGGCGTGGTCGGGGTCGGGGTGGGTCTCGATGAACACGCCGGCGACGCCGACCGCGACCGCGGCCCGCGCCAGCACCGGCACGAACTCGCGCTGGCCGCCGGAGGACGTTCCCTGCCCGCCCGGCTGCTGCACGGAGTGGGTGGCGTCGAAGATCACCGGCGCGCCGGTCTTCGCCATCTCGGGGAGCGCGCGCATGTCGGAGACCAGCGTGTTGTAGCCGAAGGACGCGCCGCGCTCGGTCAGCAGCACGTTCGGGTTGCCGGCGCCCACGAGCTTCGCGACCACGTTCTTCATATCCCAGGGCGCGAGGAACTGGCCCTTCTTCACATTGACCACCCGGCCCGTGGCGGCGGCCGCCAGCAGCAGGTCGGTCTGGCGCGACAGGAAGGCCGGAATCTGCAGCACGTCCACCACCTCGCCCACGGCCGCGCACTGGTGGGCGTCGTGCACGTCGGTCAGCGTCGGCAGGCCGAGGCTCTCCTTGATCTCGGCGAACACGGGGAGCGAGGCCTCGAGCCCCATGCCGCGCTGGGCGGTGGCGCTGGTGCGGTTCGCCTTGTCGAACGAGGTCTTGTAGATCAGCCCGATCCCGAGCCTATCCGTGATCTCCTTCAGCGCGGCCGCGACCTCGAGCGCGTGGGCGCGGCTCTCCATCTGGCAGGGGCCGGCGATCAGCGCGAGCGGCAGATCGTTTCCGAAGCGGACGGAGCCGACCTCGACGACGGCGGCGGGACGGGGCTCAGCGGGTGCGTTCATGGCCGTTCTTTGCGAGACGCGCCGTCATGCCCGGCGATCAGCCGGGCATCCACGACTTGGGGGCGTAGCGCTCGGCGTCGAAGTCGTGGATGCCCGGGACAAGCCCGGGCATGACGTCGAGCATTTGATCCGCGTCGGCTTATCAGCCTTGGGCTCAGGCTTCCAGAACCAGCGTGAGACCAAACAGGCGCTCGTCCGGAACGATCGTCGCCGCAGCCTCCGGAACCTTGAGCCGCAGCGCCGACAGCCGGAGCTCCGGCCCCGCCGCGACGGAGAGCCCCGTCCGGCGGACGTAGGCGTCGTCGGTCAAGACCTCGATCTCCCCGCGCGGAGTTTCGAAGGCGAGCCCCGACGAGGTTGCGCGAAAGGCGTCGACGCCGGTGAAGGCGCGCAGGAAGACGTGGTGGTCGGACGGGTTCTCCGCCGTCAGCACGACGCCCGCGACCGCGCGCGCGCCGTTCGGATGCGCCTGCGCGGCCTCGCTCCAGAAGTTTTCCGGCCGCTTCTGCTCGCAGGCGAAGAAGCACAGGTCCGGCGACGCCGGCTCGACGGCGAAGGCGAGCTCGAACGCCACCTCGACCGGAGACCCGTCCGGGCGGAAGCCGCGCCGCTCGAAGAAGAACGGCGCGAAATCGCCGACGCCCTTCCGGGCGTAGAGCGCGGCGTCAGCCCTAGCGTCGACGCTCTCCAGCGCCAGCCCCGAGGCCCCCTCGCCCGCCCGCGCCAGCCGGTCGCGATGGAACGCCGCGAAGGAGAAGAACCGCGGCCCATGGCCGGGGACGAGCGCGGGGTCCGCGACCGCCAGCAGCTCCACGAAGAAGCCGGGAAGCTGAACGATGCGGTTCTTGGTGCCGAACGGATGGCGGTTCTCGGGACCGACGCGGAAGCCGAGCGCCTCCCACGCCACGGCCGCGGCGTCGAGGTCGCGGACGAGGTGGACCAGGTGATCGAGGCCGCGCGGCATGGGCTTGGCCGTCAGATGCCGAGCTTGCGCTTGAGAATCTCGTTCACCGCCTGCGGATTGGCCTTGCCGCCGGAGGCCTTCATGACCTGGCCTACGAACCAGCCGATCAGCGTCGGCTTGGCCCGCGCCTGCTCGACCTTGTCGGGATTGGCCGCGATCACCTCGTCGCAGACCTTTTCGATCGCGCCGGTGTCGGTGACCTGTTTGAGCCCCCGGCTCTCCACTAGCTCGCGCGGGTCGCCGCCCTCGGTCCAGAGGATCTCGAACAGGTCCTTGGCGATCTTGCCGGAGATGACGTTCTCCGAGATCAGCCCGATCAGGCCGCCGAGCTGAGCGGCGGACACGGGGCTCGCCTCGATCGCGAGCCCTTCCTTGTTCAGCCGGCCGAACAGCTCGTTGATCGTCCAGTTCGCCGCGAGCTTGGGATCGCCGGCCTTCGCCACCGCCTCGAAGAAGTCGGCCGACTCGCGCTCCAGCGTCAGCACCATGGCGTCGTAGGGCGTCACGCCGTAGTCGGCGATGAAGCGCGCCTTTTTGGCGTCCGGCAGTTCGGGAAGCGCGGCCCTCAGCTCGTCCACCTCCGCCTGCTCCACGGTGAGCGGCAGCAGGTCCGGATCGGGGAAGTAGCGGTAGTCGTGCGCCTCCTCCTTGGAGCGCATCGACCGCGTCTCGCCCTTGTTCGGGTCGAACAGGCGCGTCTCCTGATCGATGACGCCGCCGTCCTCGAGGATTTCGATCTGCCGGCGGGCCTCGACCTCGATCGCCTGTCCGATGAAGCGGATCGAGTTGACGTTCTTGATCTCGCAGCGCGTGCCGAACGGCTGGCCGGGCTTGCGGACCGAGACGTTCACGTCGGCGCGCAGGTTGCCCTTGTCCATGTCGCCGTCGCAGGCGCCGATGTAGCGCAGGATGGTGCGCAGCTTGGTGACGTAGGCCTTCGCCTCCTCCGACGAGCGCAGGTCGGGCTTCGACACGATCTCCATCAGCGCGACGCCCGAACGGTTGAGATCGACGAAGGACGAGCGCGGATCGAGGTCGTGGATCGACTTGCCGGCGTCCTGCTCGAGATGGATGCGCTCGACGCCGACCGCGATCGTCTCGCCGTCGCCCATGTCGACCTTGACCACGCCCTCGCCCACGATCGGACTCTTGTACTGCGAGATCTGGTAGCCCTGCGGCAGGTCCGGGTAGAAGTAGTTCTTGCGGTCGAAGGTCGAGTTCAGGTTGATCTCGGCCTCGATCGCGAGGCCCGAGCGGATCGCCTGCCGCACGCATTCGCGGTTGAGGGTCGGCAGCATGCCCGGCATCGCGGCGTCGACCAGGCTGACATGGCTGTTGGGCGGCGCCCCGAAGCCGGTCGAGGCGCCCGAGAACAGCTTCGCCTCGGACGTGACCTGCGCGTGGATCTCGAGGCCGACGATCACCTCCCAGTCGCCGGTCGCGCCGGGGATGAGTTTGGAGCTCGCGGGCGTGCGGGAGGGAGCGTTCATCGGCAGGATCGCCTTCCGGCGCAGTTGGAGTTTTTTTCAGCGTCTTCCTAGCGCCTAGTCGCGGCGTAAGACAACGCCTCGACGCGGGCCGTCACGGAAGCCGGAAGCGCACCGTCGTGGCGACGCCCCGTCCTGGCTCGGACGACGCCTGGATCCTGGCCTTGACGTTGTCCTCGATCGAGCGGGCGATGAGGTATCCGAGCTTGCCGGGCTTCGGCCAGACCTCGTCGCCCATTCCCACGCCGTCGTCGACCACGGAGACGAGGCAGTCTCCGTCGCTCTCGCGCACGCAGCGCAGCGTCACCTCGCCCTCGTCGCGGCCGGCGAAGGCGTATTTCAGGGCGTTGGTGACGAGCTCGTTCACGAGCAGGCCAAGCGGCATCGCGACGTTGATCGAGGCGGGAATGACGTCGACCTGATGATTGAGCCTCACGCCCTCGACCGCCTGCGACTTCATCGCCGAACTCGCGATCTGGCTGAGATAGGAGCCGAGATCGACTTGGTCCTCGCCCTCGGCGAGCTGCTGGTACAGCAGCCCCAGCGTCTCCACGCGGCCGGCGAGCCGGTCGAAGCGGGCGTCCTTCTCGCGGCCTCCCGCCTTGCGCGTCTCCATGCGGATCAACGCCGTGATCATCTGGAGATTGTTCTTCACACGATGCTGAATCTCGCGGAGGAGCATGTCCTTCTCGCGCAGCTTCGCCTCGACGTCGCCGCCCGACAGCTCGACCAGCGCGACGATGCGGAACTTCGGCCGGCCGTCGTCGTCCTCGATCAGCGAGGCGTAGAGCTCCATGGGGACGCCTTCGGCGAAGGAGCCAATGAAGTTGCGCTCTTCGCGCACGGCTTCGGCGAAGGCCGGCCCCTCCTGACTCCGCCAGCGGGCGTTCAACGCTTCCCAGGGCTTGCGGACGACTTCGTCCTCGCCGACGCCCAGCCGCTCCAGAGCTTCGAGGTTTAGGTAGACGACCCGCTCGCCCGCCTCTGTGACCTCGCCGACGAGGATCGCGATCGGGACATGGTCCAGAAACTGTTTGAACTGATCGGACTCGAGCGCGTCGGCCAGAGCGGGCGTCGCGAGCAGCCTGTCCACATCCTCGGGCGGGCCGTGCCGATCGTCGGTCATGTCGCCGCCGCGCGTCCGGCGACCGCCTGCTCCATCAGCGTGCGTTCGTGCGCGATGAACTCGGCCATCATCGCGCGCCACAGCTTCTCGGCGAGGTCCGGGTCGAGCCCGTGCCGCTCACCGAGCGCGCGCGCGTTCCGGGCGACCTCCTCCACCCGCCAGGGCACCAGCGCGACCTCCGGGTCGTTCTTGATGCGCGCCGCCTCGGCGATGCAGTGGGCGCGCGCGGCCATCAGCGGCATCAGCTCCGCATCCAGCGCGTCGATCGCCGCGCGGACCTCGTCCATGGAGGCGTAGACGGGGCGTGGGTTGGGCGGTGGGGTCATGTGGCACTACAAAGGCATCGACTTGGTTTCGCCGCAGGCATACACGACGCGGGGCCCGGCGCAACGTCGGCGCCGCGCTGCGAAAGCGGCCGACCTGTGAGGCGCTGGAGGCTCGACGCGATGTGCGGACTTTTTTTCGTGGTGCGGCGGGACGGGCCGGTCGATCCGCAGCGCTTCGAACGCGCCTTCGCGACGATGTCTCACCGCGGACCCGACGCCACGCTGTGCCGCTACGGCGAAACGACGATCGACACGCCCGATGGACCGCGCGCCTTGTGGTGGGCGGCGGGGCACCACCGGCTGTCGATCCTGGATCTCGATCCCCGCTCGAACCAGCCGTTCGAGCGTGACGGCGCGCTGCTGGTCTACAATGGCGAAGCCTATGACTATGAGCGCCTGAAGGGCGAAGCGCCGTTCCACGGCGTCCGTTTCGACACGAGCGGCGACACCGAGGTCGTGTTCGAAGGCCTGAAGCGCGAAGGCCCGGACTTCGTCGCCCGCATCAACGGCATGTGGGCGCTGGCCTTCGCCGACTGGCGCGGCGGAGCCGTCCATCTGTCCCGCGATCGGTACGGCAAGAAGCCTCTGTTCTGGCGCATGGACAAGGACGCTTTCTGCGCGGCGTCGACCATCGGCGTGATCGACCGCTACCTCGGCCGCCCCGTCCGCCACGATCCCGGCGCGCTGGCCGCGTTCGTCGTCCACGGCGTCGCCTATCCCGGCGGCGAGCAGACGACCGCGCATGCGGACATCCGCCAGACGCCGCCCTCCGGCTCGCTCACGCTCGACCTCGCTGCGTGGCGCATGCGCGAGCGGCGTCATTTTTCCTTCGACGCCCCGAGCGGCTTCGATCCCGCCATGTCCCTGACCGACGCGCTCGCCGACGCGCTCCGGCTCCGGCTGGTGTCCGACCGACCCGTCGGGCTTCTGCTGTCGGGAGGCGTCGACTCCTCGCTCCTGCTGTCGATCGCGCACGCCACCGGCCGCGCGGACCAGCTCCGGTGCTTCATCGGCGACACCGGACGCTCGGAAGACGCCCAGTACGGGTTCGAAGCGGCGAAGGCCCTCGGCGTGAAGCCCGAGGTTCTCGACCTCGGCTATGGCGACGTGAGCTTCGCGCGGTTCCTCAAGATCTGCCGCCATCAGGAGAAGCCGTTCCCGCTGATCGGCAACGCCATGGCGATGGCGGAGATGTACGAGAAGGTCGCCGAGCACGGCATCCCCGTGGTGCTGGACGGCACCGGCGGCGACGAGGTCTTCGGCGGCTACTGGGACCGCTATTTCCCGTTCGCCGTCCGGGAAGCCTGGCGGCGCCGCGACTTCGGCTGGCTGTTCGGCGTCGCGCGCGCGGAGCCCCGGCGGCTGAAGGAGATGGCGGCGGCGATCGCCGGACGCCCGACCGACCGGGTGCGGCCGTTCCTGAAGACCGTGGCGCGCTTCGACGCCGATGCGCTGCCGTCGCCGAACCCGCTGTCGTCGAACGACCTCGGCTTTGACGCGGCGCTGCGGGCGGACGCCTCACGCGGACGTCTCGGCGAATGGCTCTGGCAGAACGACCGCAACGCCATGATGTCGTCGATCGAAAACCGCAGCCCCCTGCTCGACGTGCGGCTGACCGCGTTCCTCGGCGACGGCTACCGCCGCAAGTTCTCCGGCGCGTTCAACAAGGTGCGGCTGCGCGAATCGTTCGACGCGTTCCGCCGGCTGCCGACGCAATGGCGCGTGCAGAAACAGGGGTTCCGCTGGGATCGCCGGCGCTTCCTGCTGCAGAACCGCGAACAGGTCATCGACCTGCTAGCGGCGTCCGACGTCATCGACGCGATCGTCGACCGCCGCAGGTTCGTCGACGCGATCCGGGCGGACGAGGCCTCGCTCCGCTCCACCACCACGGCGCGCCTGCTGTCGGTCGCGGGCGTCGCGGAAGCGATGAACGCCGCCTGAGGCGCGGCGGTCAGCCGCCGCTCACCACCAGCGCTCGGGCGTGAAGCCGCCGCCGGCGGCGTCCTCGATCACGGCCGCGGTCGAGAACAGCGTCTCTTCGTCGAACGGGCGGCCGATGAGCTGCAGCGCGAGCGGCAGGCCGTCGGAGGACTTGCCCGCGGGAACGGCGACGCCCGGCAGGCCGGCCATGTTCACTGTCACCGTGAAGACGTCGTTGAGGTACATCTCCACCGGCGAGGCGTTCGCCATCTCGCCCACGCCGAAGGCCGCGGAGGGCGTCGCCGGCGTCAGGATGGCGTCGACGCCGCCCGCGAACACGGTCTCGAAGTCGCGCTTGATCAGGGTGCGGACCTTCTGCGCCCGGACGTAATAGGCGTCGTAGTAGCCGGCCGACAGGACGTAGGAGCCGATCATGATGCGGCGGCGCACCTCGGAGCCGAAGCCGGCCGCGCGGGTGTTCTCGTACATCTCGGTGATGTCGCGGCCCGCGACCCGCGCGCCGTAGCGGACGCCGTCGTAGCGCGCGAGGTTCGACGAAGCCTCCGCCGGCGCCACGATGTAATAGGCCGGCAGCGCGTATTTGGTGTGCGGCAGCGACACCTCGACGACCTCGGCGCCGGCCGCGCGCAGCCAGGCCGCGCCCTGCTCCCACAGCGCCTCGATCTCGGCGGGCATGCCGTCGACGCGGTATTCCTTCGGCAGGCCGATCCTCAGACCCTTCACCGAGCGGCCGACCGCGGCCTCGAAGTCCGGCACCTCGCGATCGGCCGAGGTCGAGTCGCGCGGGTCGTGTCCCGCCATGGCGCCGAGCAGGATCGCGGCGTCGCGCACGTCGCGCGCGATCGGGCCGGCCTGGTCGAGCGAGGAGGCGAAGGCGACGATGCCCCAGCGAGAGCAGCGCCCGTAGGTCGGCTTGATCCCGACCGTGCCGGTGAAGGCCGCCGGCTGGCGGATGGAGCCGCCGGTGTCGGTCGCGGTCGCGCCGAGCGCGATGCGGGCGGCGACGGCGGCCGACGAACCGCCGGACGAGCCGCCGGCGACGAGCGGCGCGTCCGATCCGGACCGGCGCCACGGGTTCACCGGCGCGCCGAAGGCCGAGGTCTCGTTCGACGAGCCCATGGCGAACTCGTCGTTGTTGAGCTTGCCCAGCATCACGGCGCCGGCGTCGCGCATCTTCTGCGTGACGAAGGATTCGTAGGGCGGCGTGAAGTCGCCGAGGATCCGGGAGCAGGCGGTGGTGCGGACGCCCGAGGTGCAGAACAGGTCCTTGACGCCGAGAGGCAGGCCCTCGAGCGCGCCGGCCTCTCCCTTCGCGATGCGGGCGTCGGACTCCGCCGCGCGGGCGAGCGCGACCTCCGGCGTCTCCAGCACATAGGCGTTGAGCGGACGGGCGGCCTCGATCGCATCGAGATAGGCGCGGGTCAGCTCGACGGCCGAAAAATCCTTGGCCGCCAGCTTGGTGCGCGCCTGGGCGAAAGTGAAATCGAGGAGATCGGACATCGATAAACCGTCAGTCGGCAGGTCGGGGCGCGGGACGAGAAGCGGGCGTCACTCGACGACCTTCGGCACGACGAAGAAATCGCCCTCGCGGGCGGGCGCGTTCGCCAGCACCCGTTCGGCGTTCTCGCCGTCGTTGACGACGTCCTCGCGCAGCCTGAGCCGCATTGGCGTCACGCTCGTCATCGGCTCGACGCCGTCGACGTCGAGCTCCGACAGCTCCTCGACGAAGGCGAGGATGGCGTCGAGCTCGGTCTTGAGCTTCGGGACCTCGTGATCCTCGACCGCGATGCGGGCGAGCTTCGCCACGCGGCGGACAGTGCTTTCGTCGACGGACATTGCGGCCTTGATCCAAGCGAGACGTGCGGCGGCCGCGGCGCCCAGGCGCCGGACCGCGTCGGGCTCTACCACGGCCGCGCGAACGCCCGCAACGCCGCGGCGTCAGCCCTGCGCCGCGACGATCTCCGGCTTGGCGCCGGCCGCGAGGTTGGGCGCCGGCGGCGGCGCCACGGGCGGCGCGGGCTCCTGCGGCTGGATGATGCCCATCGACATGATCAGCTTGAAGGCGTCGTCGGTGGTGACGTCGATCTCCGTCACCTTCGAGGCCTCCATCATCACGAGATAGCCGGTGGTGGGGTTCGGCGTGCAAGGCACGAACACGCAGACATGGTCCGCGCCGGGCAGGCCCGCGGCGAGCGCGCCGCGCGCCGGCTCGGTGATGAAGCACAGCGACCACAGCCCCGGCCCCGGCCATTCGATCAGGCCGACGCGGCGGAAGCTGGTGCCGTCCTGCTTGAACACTGTCTCGAAGATCTGCTTCACGCCCTTGTAGAGCGAACGCACGACCGGCATCCGGTTGAGCACCTGCTCCCCGGACTGCACGACGGTGCGGCCGACGAGGTTGGCGGCGAAGAAGCCAAGCACGGTGAGCCCGATGAAGGCCGCGAGCACGCCGAAGCCGGGCACCGCCACGGGCAGGTAGCTGTCCGGGTTCCAGGCCGGCGGAATCAGCGGCTTCACCCAGCCGTCGATCAGGCCGATCAGCCAGAGCGTGATCCAGATCGTGATCGCGACCGGACCCGCGACCACGAGGCCGGTGAGGAAGTAGGTGCGGATGCGCGCCCCGCCGCTCGGCTTCGGCGCGGGCGCTGGCTCGCCCAGCGCGGCGAGCGTCTTGTCGAGCGGTTCCGTCATGCGCGTCGGAGCTCCGTGCCGTGCGGCGGGGCGGCTTGAACAACTCCGTGCCGCGGCGCACAAATCAGCTCATAGCATGTGGAGCGGCGATGCGGCGAAACGAGGGAGCGGACGGTGAGCCCACGCCGCCGGGCGCAAGCCGCGCGGCCGCCGGGCGCGTCGCCCGCGGCGCGTGGATCGCGGCGGGCCTCGTCCTGGTCGGGCTCGGGATCGTCGGCCTCGTCCTGCCGGTGATGCCCGGAACCGTCTTCCTGATCGCCGCGGCCGCCTGCTTCGCGCGCGGCTCTCCGCGGCTGGAGCGCTGGCTGCTGACGCATCCCCGGTTCGGGCCGACCGTGGTCGCCTGGCGACGCGACGGCGTGATCCCGCTCCGCGCGAAGATGCTCGCCTTCGCCGGCATGGCGCTGTCGGTCGTGATCGTCGCCCTGTCGAGCGCGCCGCCGATCGCGCTCGCCTCGGCCGCGGCGCTGGTCGCGGCGGGCGCGCTTTACGTCGGAACGCGACCATCGACGCCGCGGCGATGACCATGGCCGCCGTCACCTCCGCGATCCGTGGGATCGCACGGGCTCCACGCGTGCAATTCGTCGGATGTTAACCTAAAGTCGTGATTGTATCGGCGCGAACGCCGCTAGGCTGTGGACGGCGCTCCAGCGTGGTGGAAACGACTGCATGCCCTGGTTGGAACGGAACGTCCAGGAGGCCGCTCCCGCCGTCGAGCCGCTGCCGCGGCTCATTCGCGCCGACCAGTTGGCGGCGGTGCGCCGCAGCGTCCTGATCTCGATTCCGGTGAACGTCGCGCTTGGCGCCACCGCCGCCCTGGTGGCGTGGCGCTCCGGCCATGCCGGCGCGGGCCTGATCTGGTTCGCGGCCTCCAGCGTCGTCAACGCGCTTCGGATCGTCCTGTGCCGTCTGCCGGAGCGGAGCGACGGCGACGCCCGCCTGCTCCGCCTGCCCGACGTGGATCAGCGGCTGCGGTTTCACTGGATCCTGGCGCTGTGCTCGGGGCTGGTCTGGGCCTGCATCCCGACGCTCAGCGACGGCTTCACCTCGCCGCAGACGCTGTTTTACCTCACGATCGTCTGCGGCATCACCGCGGGCGCCGTGACCCACGGCTTCGCCTATGCGCGCATTCCGATCTGCTTCATCACGCCGCCGCTGCTTTCGACGGTCGCCTGCCTCGTCGCCGCCGGCGGCTTCGACCGCAACTGCCTCGCCGCGACCGTGGTGCTCTATCTCGCGGCGCTGATCCGCTCCTGCCGCGAGAGCGAGCAGCAGGTCCGGGAATCCAGCCGGCTCAAGAACGAGGCGACGTCGCTCGCGCACTCGCTCGAGGTCGCGCGCGACCAGGCCACAACGGTCGCGGGCGAGATGCGCCGCAGGGCGTCGCATGACGGGCTGACCGGGCTGCTGAACCGCAGCGGCTTTCTGGAGGAGGCCGAGCGCCGGACGGCTCTCGCGCGGACGCCGCTCTGCCTGATGCTGCTGGACCTCGACGGCTTCAAGGCCGTCAACGACACCTACGGCCACAAGGCCGGCGACAACGTCCTGATCGAGGTCGCCCGCCGGCTTCAGATGACGCTGCCGTCCGACGTCGCGCTCGCACGGCTCGGCGGCGACGAGTTCGCCGTGCTCTACGAGCCGGAGGCGGGCGGAAATCCGCCGGCGATCGTGGCGCAGCAGCTCATCGCCGCCGTCTCGATTCCCTTCGCCGCGTTCGATTCCGGCCGCATCGGGGTCAGCATCGGCGTCCATGTCAGCGAGACACCCTCGATCGACGCGATGCTGAGCGCGGCCGACGCCGCCCTCTACGCCGCCAAGCTGTCGGGACGGAACCGCTTCTACCTCTTCGACGACGACCTCAGCGCCCGGCTCGACATGCGCCGCGACGTCGAGCGCGACCTCGCCCGCGCGCTCGCGCACAGGGAGGTGGAGGTCTGGTTCCAGCCCGTCATGGCGGACCGTGGGTCGCGCTTCGGCGGCTTCGAGGCGCTGGTGCGCTGGCGCCACCGGAAGCACGGATGGATCGCGCCGCACGAACTGGTGGCGACGGCCTCTCTCGCCGGCCTCGCCGAGCCGCTGATGCGCTTCATCCTCGGCGAGGTCTGCGCGATGATCCGCGCGCTCCGGTCGGCCGGGCACGCGAACGTGCGGGTGGCGATGAACGTCTCGCCGCGCGAGATGTCCCAGATCGCGGTGGACGAGCTCGTGCTGAGGGAGCTTCGGCGGCAGGGCGCCCCGCCCGCGATGCTCGAAATCGAGATCACGGAGGAGACGGCGCTCGACATCCAGGCGGTGCAGGGCAAGCTCACCGCGCTCGCGGAGGCCGGCGTCCGGATCGCGATCGACGATTTCGGCGTCGGCTACTCGTCGCTCGGCGCGCTGCGCCGCCTGCGCGTCGACCGGGTGAAGATCGACCGCTGCTTCGTCGACGGCATCGCCGCCTCGAGCGAGAACCGCATGCTGGTGCAGGCCATTCTGCGGCTCGGCGAGGCGTTCGGCTTCGAGGTCGTCGCGGAGGGCATCGAGCGGGCGGAGGACTTCGCCACCTTGAAGGCGCTCGGCTGCCCGGCGATGCAGGGCTATTACTTCGGCCACCCTGCGCCGGCGGAGGAGGCGTTCCTGCGCCTTGAGAGCGGCGAGGCCGCGCGGCGGCGGCTGAAGAACGAGCGCTGAGGCCTCACTCCACCGTCACGGACTTCGCGAGATTGCGCGGCTGGTCGACGTCGGTGCCCATGAAGGTCGCCGTGTGGTAGGCGAGCAGCTGGATCGGCAGCGCGTAGAGCATCGGGCTGACGAAGGCGTAGGCCGTCGGCAGGGTCAGCACAGCGAAGGCGTCGCCGGCGTGGGATGCCCCCTCGGCGTCGGTGAACAGCACGATCTTGCCGCCGCGGGCCGCGACCTCCTGCATGTTCGACGCGGTCTTCTCGAACAGCGGATCGAACGGCGCCAGCACCACGACCGGCACGCTCTCGTCCACGAGCGCGATCGGCCCGTGCTTGAGCTCGCCGGCGGCGTAGCCCTCGGCGTGGATGTAGGAGATCTCCTTCAGCTTCAGCGCGCCTTCGAGCGCGATCGGGAAGCTGGTGCCGCGCCCCAGATAGAGCACGTCCTGCGCCTTGGCGAAGGTGGTGGCGAGCTTCTCGATCTCCGGCTCCAGCCGGAGCGCCTCGGCCATCAGGCGCGGCAGCTCCACCAGCGCGGAGACGAGTTTGGTCTCGTCCTCGACCGAAAGCACGCCGCGGTCGCGCCCGGCCTTGATGGCGAGCGCCGCCAGCACCGCGAGCTGGCAGGTGAAGGCCTTCGTCGAGGCGACGCCGACCTCGACGCCGGCGACGGTCGGAAACACGAGGTCCGCCTCGCGCGCGATGGTCGAGGTCGGCACGTTCACCACGGCCCCGATGCGCATGCCCTGCGCCCGGCAATGGCGCAGCGTCGCGAGCGTGTCGGCGGTCTCGCCGGACTGGGAGATGACGAGGGCGAGCCCGCCCGGCGACAGCGGCGGCTCGCGGTAGCGGAACTCCGACGCGATGTCGATGTCGACCGGCAGCCGCGCGAACTTCTCGAACCAGTAGCGCGCCACGAGGCCGGCGTAGAAGGCGGTGCCGCAGGCGGAGATCGCCAGCCGGTCAAGCTTGGCGAAATCGACGTCGGCGCCCTCCGGCAGGCGGATGCGCCCGGCGCTCATGTCGATGAAGCGCGCGAGCGTGTGGCCCACCACCTCCGGCTGCTCGGCGATCTCCTTCGCCATGAAGTGCCGGTGGTTGCCCTTGTCGACCACGATGGCCGCGGCCGAGGCGCGGACGCCGGCGCGGACGACCGTGGCGCCGCTCTCGTCGAAGATCTCGACGGCGTTGCGCGTCAGCGCGACCCAGTCGCCGTCCTCGAGATAGGTGACGCTGTCGGTGAAGGGCGCGAGCGCGATGGCGTCGGAGCCGAGATAGTTCTCGCCATCGCCATGGCCGATGGCGAGCGGGCTGCCGCGGCGGGCGCCGATGATCAGGTCGTCCTCGCCGGCGAACAGAAAGGCGAGCGCGAAGGCGCCGCGCAGCCGCTTCAGCGTGGCCTGCACCGCCTCGCGCGGGGAGGCGCCGCCGACGAGCTCGCGCGAGGCGAGATGGGCGACGACCTCGGTGTCGGTCTGGCTCTGGAACGTCGCGCCGTCGGCCTCAAGCTCGGCGCGCAGCTCGCGAAAATTCTCGATGATGCCGTTGTGGACCACCGCCACCCGGTCGGTCGCGTGCGGATGCGCGTTGGCCTCCGTCGGCGCGCCGTGCGTCGCCCAGCGGGTGTGGCCGATGCCGACGGCGCCGTCGAGCGGAGAGGCGTCGAGCGAGGCCTCGAGGTTGCGCAGCTTGCCCTCGGCGCGGCGCCGGACGATCCGTCCGTCGTCCAGCGTCGCGACGCCCGCGCTGTCGTAGCCGCGGTATTCGAGCCGCTTCAGGCTGTCGACGAGCTGCGGCGCGACCGGCGCCCTGCCGAGAATTCCAACGATGCCGCACATGAGGCTGGTTCGCTCCTTACCCGTCCCGCGTCACGATCCTACCAGCGGGTCGTTAGCGGCGACTGAAGGGCGGACCAAGTCAAGGCGTGTTACGGGATGTGACGGGCGCGTCATCCCGGACGGCCGCAGGCCGGGCCGGGATCGTTCCTCAGGCGGCCACAGAGCGGCGCCTCGGTCGACGATCTCGGCTCTTCGGCCGGGACGACGCGGTTTTACGCGCCCGCCTTCTTCGCCTTCTGCATCGCCCTGAGCTTCGCCGCGCGGCCCTCCTTGGTGACCTGGCGGCCGCGGCCGATGGCGAGGGCGTCGGCGGGCACGTCCTCCACGATCACGCTGCCGGCGCCGACATAGGCGCCCTCGCCGATCGCGACGGGCGCGACCAGGGTGGAGTTCGAGCCGACGAAGGCGTCGGCGCCGATCGCGGTGCGGAACTTGGACACGCCGTCGTAATTGCAGGTGATCGTGCCGGCGCCGAGATTCGCGCGCGGCCCGACCTCGGCGTCGCCGACATAGGTGAGGTGGTTGAGCTTGGCGCCCTCGCCGACCGCGGCGTTCTTCACCTCGACGAAGTTGCCGACCCGCGCCTTGGCGCCGAGCGTGGCGCCCGGCCTGAGCCGCGCGAACGGGCCGACCGAGACGCCCCGGCCCACATGCGCGCCTTCGAGATGGCTGAAGGCGTGGATCACCGCGCCGTCCTCGACCGTGACGCCCGGACCAAACACCACGTTCGGCTCCACCGTCACGTCGCGCCCGAGCTTCGTGTCGTGGGAGAAGAACACCGTCTCCGGCGCGATCAGGGTCGCGCCCTCCTTCAGCGCCGCGGCCCTCAGCCTGCGCTGCAGCTCGGCCTCGACGGCGGCGAGCTGCGCGCGGTCGTTGACGCCCTGCACCTCGGCCTCGGGCGCCGCCTCCGCCGCGACCGCGAGGCCTGCGAGCACGGCCCGTTCGACCACGTCGGTGAGGTAGAATTCGCCCTTGGCGTTGGCGTTGCCGACGCCCTCCAGCAGCGCGATCGCATGAGCGCCGGAGATCGCCATCAGGCCGGCGTTGGAGAGCTTGATCGCCCGCTCCTCGTCGCTCGCGTCCTTCTCCTCGCGGATCGCGACAAGGCTCGTCCCCTGCGAGATCAGCCGCCCGTAGCCGGTCGGGTCGCCCGCCTCGAAGCCCAGCACCACGACGCCCGCCCCGCGGGCGAGCGGGGCGCGCAGCCGGGACAGCGTCTCGGAGCGCACCAGCGGCGTGTCGCCATAGACCACCAGCACGTCGTCGAAGCCCCCCGCCAGCGCCTCGCGGGCGGCGAGCACGGCGTGGGCGGTGCCGAGGCGCTCCGTCTGCACGAACACCCGCGCCTCCGGCGCGAGCGCCGCGACCTCCTCGGCCACGTCCTCGCGGCCAGGGCCGACCACGACCGCAAGCGCGTCGGAGCCGGCGACGAGCGCGGTCGCCAGCACATGGCCGACCAGCGAGCGCCCCGCGGCCTTGTGCAGAACCTTAGGGACGCCGGAGCGCATGCGCGTCCCCTCGCCCGCCGCGAGCACGATCGTCAGCAAACGGCGGGGCGCGGGCGTAGCGGTCATGGGAGCGGCTCGGTCGGCTGCGGCGCGGCGGAAGCGCGCCGGGGCGGGATGCGTGGCGGGCCTCGCGACGAGTCGCCGGACCGCTGCGACACGATGGCCGCAAGCGGCAAAGCCTGCAACCGCCGCGCCTTTTGCGGGAGGGCGCGCCGCGCGACTCAGCTATCGTCGCCGGGAGCCGGCCGTTTCGCCGGCCCGCTGCGGGATGGGACGTGCGCCAGGACCTCTACGACGATCAGGACATCTCCATCCGTTCGCTCGGGCGCGTGGCGCCCGCCACGGCGTGGGGCTTCGTCATGGCGGCGGCGGTCGTCTGCGCGGCGGTGACGGTCTGGCGCGCGCCGGCGGGATCGCAGACCCGGCTGGTCGCGACGCTCGACGGCGCGGCGGTCGACGCGCTCGGCCGCGAGGTGAAGCGCATCGGCGCCGAGCGCGACGAACTCGCCCAGCGGCTCGCGCGGCTCGAACGCGGCGTCGGCGAGATGCGCATCGCCATGGCGGCGGCGCCGGAGACCACCGGCTCGATCGGCGCGCCCACGCCTCAGGCGGCGTCCGGCCGGCCCGCGGCCTTCGCCATCGCCTTCGGCCCGGAGGCGACCGTCGAGGCCGCGCGGCGACGCTGGAACGCGCTGGCCGGCCGCTATCCGCGCGCCCTTTCCGCGCTCGCCGCGCGCACGGTGAAGCGCGGCTCCACGTCCGGCGCGGTCGAGCTGATCGCCGGGCCGTTCGCGACCGCGGCCGACGCCGCCCGCGCCTGCGCCGATTTGCTGGCCGACGGCGTCCCGTGCGACACAACCGCTTACACGGGCGAGCCGATCGGCCGCTCCTGACGGGCGCGCGGTTTCGACGCGCCGTGAAGATTCAGCCCCACCGCATTGGAAATCGCAGCCGAGTGACGCATTATACCACCCTCGTCATTGTGACTTCCGGACATCCGGCGGGCCGCATCGCCCGCCTTGCGCACCGTTCATGAACCGCCGCAGCTTCGTCACCGGCGCGCTGGTCGCGCCCCTGATCTCAGCGGCCGCGCGCGCGCAGGACGCGCCGCGCCCGGACGCGCCTCCGCCGCCGCCCCCGGACCTCTACGCCGAGGGCGCGCCGTTTTCGCGCGAGGCCGTGGACGAGGCCGCGCGTCAGCTCGCGACGCGCGGTTTCGAGGCGCCGGGCAACATATTGCCGAGCGGCTTCGCCGAGCTGCCGCAGGACGTGTTCCGCTCGATCCGCATGCGCGAGGACCGCACGCTCTGGCGCGGCGAGAACCGCGGCTTCGCGCTCGACCTGCTGCCGGGCGGCTTCATCTACCGCCAGCCCGTGCGCATCAGCCTTGTCGAGGACGGCAAGGTCCGGCCGCTCGCCAACGATCCGTCCTGGTTCGACTTCGGGCGCGCGCCGACCCCGCCCGCCGACAAGCCGTTTCCATTCTCGGGCGCCAGCGTCAAGGCGGCTGGCGATAGAGCCGACGAGCTGCGCGAGTTCGCGCTGTTCCAGGGCGCGACGATCTTCCGCGCGCTCGCGCGCGGCCAGATCCTCGGCACCTCCGCGCGCGGGCTCGCGATCGACACCGGCGAGGCGGACGGCGAGGAGTTCCCGCTGTTCCGCTCGCTCTGGGTCGAGCGGCCGAACCCCGGCGCCGGCAGCGTCGTGGTCCACGCGCTGCTCGACAGCCGCCGGGTCACCGGCTCCTACCGCTTCACGCTGCGCCCCGGCGAGATCACCGTGATCGACGTCGAGTTCACGCTGTTCCCGCGCGAGGAGCTGCGCCACGTCGGCGTCGCGCCGATGACGTCGATGTACTTCTTCGGCCCGAACGACCGCGTCGGCGTCGACGACGTGCGCGGCGAGGCGCACCGCGCCGACGGGCTGCAGATCTGGAACGGCGGCGGCGAATGGGTCTGGCGTCCGCTGACGAATCCGTCGGAGCTCCAGATCAGCGTGTTCGGCGACCGCAACCCGCGCGGCTTCGGCCTGCTGCAGCGCCAGCGCGCCTTCCCCGCCTACAACGACCTCAACCGCCGGTACGACCGCATGCCGAGCGTCTGGGTCGAGCCGATCGGCGACTGGGACGACGGCCAGTTCCAGCTCCTGGAGATCCCGACCGACGCCGACGTCAACGAGAACATCGTCGCCTACTGGCGGCCGAAGGCGCCGCTGAAGCCCGGCGAGCAGTTCTCGCGCGCCTACCGCCTGCACTGGTGCTGGAGCCCGCCGGACCGGCCCGGCGGCGCGGTGGCGGCCGCGACCGTGACCGGCTCGGCCGGCGGCCGACGGCGGCGCTTCGTCGTGGACTTCACGGGCGAGGCGGTCGCGGACCCGAACCGCGCCGGCGCGATCCGCCCCATGACCGCCACATCGGTCGGGCAGATCCGCGACGTGGTCGGCCGTCCCAATCCGGAGATCAAGGGCTACCGCGTCACCTTCGACCTCGACCCCGGCAACGAGGACCTGTGCGAACTCAGGATGGTGCTCGAAGCCGACGGCAAGCCGATTTCCGAAACCTGGCTCTACCGATGGACCGCATGAGCGAGCGCGAGCCCGCCTTCGACCCGAACGCCGCGAACACGCCCGCGGCGCTGCCGCCGGAAAGCCCGATCGCGATGCCGACCCAGCCGCTCAAGGCTTGGTCGAAAGCCGACGTCCGGCCGCTGAGGAACCCCGGCGGCTGGCGCACGCCCTATCTCAGCCGCCTGATCGTTTTCGCGGTCGCGGTCTCCGTGACGGCGGCCGGCGCGATCCAGATGTACGGGGTCGTCGAGGTCGGCGGCGTCACCCTGCTCAAGGGCGCGCTGCTCGGCCTGTTCGTCATCAACTTCGCCTGGATCGCGCTCGCCTTCGCGAGCTCGATCATCGGATTCGCCGCGCTGGTCGGTCGCCCCGCGCTGCGGACGCCCGACCTGCCCGAGACGCTCGCGAGTCGGACCGCGGTCGTGATGCCGATCTATAACGAGCAGCCGAGCCGCGTGTTCGGAGCCGTGCAGGCGGTGGCCCAGGACATCGAGCGCCTCGGCTTCAGCGCCCATTTCGACTACTTCCTGCTGTCGGACACCACCGACCCGGACGTCTGGATCGCCGAGGAGAAGGCGTTCCTGCTGCTGCGCGAGCAGATGGGGCCGGACGCGCGGATCTATTACCGCCACCGGGCCAAGAACCATCGCCGCAAGGCCGGCAACATCGAGGATTTCGTGACCCGCTGGGGCGGGGCCTACGAGCACATGCTGATCTTCGACGCCGACAGCCTGATGACGGGCCATGCGGTGATCGCGCTCGCCGCGGCGATGGAGGCCGACCCGGACGCCGGCATCATCCAGACGCTGCCGCTCGTCATAAACCGCAACACCCTGTTCGCCCGCCTGCAGCAGTTCGCGAGCCGCGTCTACGGGCCGGTGATCGCAGCCGGCATCGCGGTCTGGTACGGCCGCGACGGCAACTACTGGGGCCACAACGCCATCATCCGCATGGAGGCCTTCGCCGAAGGCGCCGGCCTGCCGGACCTGCCGGGCAAGCCGCCCTTCGGCGGGCTGATCCTCAGCCACGACTTCGTCGAGGCGGCGCTGATCCGGCGCAAGGGCTGGGCGGTCTACATGCTGCCGCGGATCGAGGGCTCCTACGAAGAAAGCCCGCCCTCGCTGATCGACGTCGGCCAGCGCGACCGGCGCTGGTGCCAGGGCAACCTGCAGCACGCCGCCCTGCTTGGAACCAGGGGGCTTCACCCCTTGAGCCGCCACCACTTCCTGAACGGCATCTTCTCCTACCTCGCCTCGCCGTTCTGGATGTTCATGCTTCTCTGCGGCCTCGCGCTGGCCCTGCAGGCGAACTTCATCCGCCCGGAGTATTTCACCGACGAGTTCTCGCTGTTCCCGGCCTGGCCGCGGTTCGACGCCGAGCGCGCGCTCCAGCTCTTCGGCGCCACGATGGCGATCCTGATCGCGCCGAAGATCTTCGGCCTGATCGTGCACCTGCTGCACGGCCCCTCGCGGCGCGCTGGCGGTGGCTTCTTCCGCATCGTGATCTCGTCGGCGATCGAGATCGTGATGTCGTCGCTGATCGCGCCGGTGATGATGCTGGTGCAGTCCGGCTCGGTGTTCCAGATCCTCGCCGGCAAGGCCACGGGCTGGAACCCGCAGCGCCGCGACGACGGCTCGATCCCCTTCGCCGACATCGTGCGCCGCCACCGCTGGCACACGGTCCTCGGCGTCGTGACGCTCGTCACCGCGCTGCTGATCGCGCCCTCGCTCGCCGGCTGGATGTCGCCCACGATCGCGGGCCTGCTGATGGCGATCCCGCTGTCCTGGGCCTCGGGCCATCTCGGCTCGGGCCTCGCGCTCAAGCGGCTCGGACTGCTGCTGATCCCGGAGGAGACCAACATCCCCGAGATCGCGACCGCGGCGCGCGCCAACGGCCGGCGGCTCGCGGAGGCGGGCTCCGACGAGGTCGACGGCCTCGCGCTGCTTCACGACGACCCGAACTTCCTGCGCGAGCACGAGCGCATGCTGCCGGCGGTCGAGCGGCGGCCGCGCGGCCAGATCGAGCCGGACCGGGTGATGGCCGCCGCCAAGCTGTCGGAGGCCGAGACGCTCGAGGACGCCCGCGCCTGGCTCTCCGCCAAGGAGCGCAACGTGGTGATGCACGACCGCGCGCTGCTCGCCATGCTCGCGAAACTTCCGGCCTCTCCGCAACACGCGGCGACCGCCGGCGCCTGAACCGAGAAAAAGTTGCGCGGCGCGGGAACCGGTTCCGGCCCAGCGCCGTTCTGAAGGCGCAAAACCCCTCTAACGGCGACTTTCCAAACCTCACCGCCTCCGCAACGCCGCCCGCGCCCCGGGCGGCGTTTCTTTTTGCGCCCGAGGTCTGGGGCGCCGCTTCACACGTCGAGCGCGGCCTCGAACGACAGGAAGCCGACGAGGTCGCCGCGCCGGACCTCCTCGCGCCCCGCCGGGATCACGGCGAGCCCGTCGGCCGCGATCAGCGGCGCGAGCCGGGCCGAGCCGCCGCGGCCGAGCTTCTCGGCGATCGGCAAACCGGACGGGTTGCGGCCCGCGAGACGGGCCGGGGCGAACTCGGTGCGGCCGCCGGGCCCGCGCTGCTCGAACGCCGCGACCGCCGTCAGGGGCGCCAGCGGCTTCACGTCCAGCCCCGCGAGCCGCTCCAGCGCCACGCGCCCGATCAGCATGTGCCCGACCAGCGCCGCGAACGGATTGCCGGGCAGGCCGACCAGCACGGCGCGCCCCACCCGCCCGACGACGATCGGCTTGCCGGGCTTGAGCGCGACCTTGGCGAGGCCGAGCGAGCCGCCGGCGGCGGCCACCGCGGCGGCGAGATGGTCCTCGTCGCCGACCGAGGTCGCGCCGCTCGTCACCAGCGCGTCGCATCGCGCGCCGGCCTCCTCCAGCAGCCGGGCGAGCGCCGCGGGATCGTCCGGCGCGATGCCGAGATCGACGACCTCATAGGCCGGCCGATCGAGGATCGCGGCAAGCATCGGCCGGTTGGCGTCGTGGATGCGGCCGGGCGCGAGCGGACGTCCGTGCTCCAGCAGCTCGTCGCCGGTGGAGAGCAGCCCCACCACCACCTTGCGCCGCACGACGGCGCGTTCGACGCCGGAGGCCGCGAGGATCGCGAGATGCCGGGCGTCGAGCGTGACGCCCTCCGGAACCAGCGCGTCCCCGGCCGCCACGTCCTCGCCGCGGCGGCGGACATTGGCGCCGTCCTCAAGCGCCGCCGTGAGCGCGATGTCGTCGCCCTCGCGGACGACGCGCTCCTGCATCACCACGGCAAGGGCGCCCGGCGGCAGGGGAGCGCCGGTGAAGATGCGCGCGGCCTCGCCGGGGGCGAGCGGCTCGGGCGCGCCCTGCCCGCCCGCCGTGAGCCGGCCGCGGACGCGGTGGCGCAGCCGGCCGGGATCGGCCACCGCATAGCCGTCCATGGCCGAATGATCGAACGGCGGCAGCGGCGCGGGGCTGATCACGGTCGACGCCGTGACGCGCCCCCGCAAGGCGGCGAACCGCAGCTCCTCCACGCCGACCGGGCTCGGCGCCAGCGCCGCCGCCGTCGCGCGCGCGGTCTCGAGCGCCGCGAGGCCGGGCTCCGCGCAGAGATCGAAGGCGTCCGCCGCGCGGCTCATGCCGCGCCCTCGTCCTCGTCGATCCGCAGGCGCCGCCCGCGCCGGTCGAAGAACGCGCCCTCGTTCAGCGCCAGGCGGTCGTCGTCGATCATCTGCTCGACGCGCCGGAGCTCGATCCGCGCCAGCGGCTCCTCCATCGGCCCGCCTTCGGAGGAGGTGGCGATGAAGAAGGCCGCGCCGTCCCAGGAACCCGGCGCCGAGGCGAACAGGCGGCGCACCGCCTTCCATTCGACCTCGTCGCCGATGACGTGGAAAAAGGTCGAGGCGGCCGGCGAGGCGTCGCGTTCGGTGATCTCCACCAGCACCACCAGCGCGGTGAAGCCGCCGGTGTCGGCGAAGGCGGCCTTCACCCAGTCGTCGAAATCGAGGCCGTCAAAAGTCGACAAGCGGGGTCTCCTGGACGTAGCGGTCGAAGACCTCGGCGAAGGGCCGGCCGCGCTCGGCCTCGTGCCAAGCCTCGAAAGCCGCGAAGGCCGCGAGCACGCGCTCGCCGGCCTCGGCGCCCTGGCCCTCGAGCCGGGCGTCGTGCACCGCGTCGGCGAGAGGCCGGAGCGCGTCGATCACCGTGCGGCGCGCGCCGTCGATTTCCTCCCATTCGAACTCGCCGGCCGCCGCGGACGCTTGGGCCGCGCGCGACGCCTCGCGGTCCGGCGCCGCGGCGTCGGCCGCGACCAGCGCCTTCAGGAAGGCGTAGCGGCGGAAGGCGTGTCGCCGCGCGGCCTCGCGCGTCTCGATCCCGGCCGCGACCTCGGCGCGAAACCGCTTCTCCTCGGCGTCGGCCGCAAGCGCCGCGTTCTGCAGCGTGTCGAGGACGGCGGGGCGTGCGAGGCCGGTCATCGGATCATGTCCTTTGAATGCGCGACGGCGAGGGGGAGAAGCTGGTGGAAGAGAGTGGGAGTCGAACCCACCGAAGGCCGGCGAACGGCCCCCTCCGGCTTTGAAGGCCGGCCGCCCCACCGGGGACGCTTCTCCTCCGTGCGCGGTCCTGCGATTGGACCGTTCATGCCTCGACCCGCTCCGTCAGCGCCGTGCGGCGGAAAAGGTCGCGGCGGCGACTGTTGATCCGCCGCTCGTCGCCGCGGCGGATGGTGACGCCGTGACGGTCGAGGAACTCGAGGATCTGTATGGCGACCTTGCGGCCGTTGTCGAGCCTGTCGCGCAGCCGCGCGGCGGTGACGACGCCGGCCGGCTCCGCGACCGCCACGGATTCCGCGACGTCGACGATCTCGGCCACGGTCTCGCGCAGGAAGAAGTGATCGTGGGCCACCTCGTCGACCTGGCCTGAGCGCCCGAGCAGCTTCAGCACCCGGCGCACGTCGGCTTCGTCCTCGCCGAGTTCGGTCGCGAGATCGCGCACGCGCGGCGGGCGGAAGCGCTCCTCCCCGCCGAGCTTCGGCGCGATCGCCTCCCACAGCTCCTCGTCGACCGGCGCGAGCCGCGCCTCGTGCCCCGGCAGCCGCGCCCAGGCGCCCTCGACCACGATCGCGCCGGCGCGCTGGAGGTTGCGGAGCGCCGCGAGGAAGGCCGGCCCCGGCAGCCGCGGCTCGACCGACAGCCGCAGCCGTTCGGCGCCCATGCCCTGCAGATCGGGATTCTCGGCGTGGTGGGCGCCGAGCTTCGCCTCGATGTCCGCGACGAAGGCCGACCAGATGGCGGGCGCGACGGCGATCGTCCCGGAACGGCCGGCGGGCAGCAGCGTCACGCCGAGCGCGTCTAGGATGCGCTTCGCCTCGTCGGGCGCGACGTTGCGGTCGCGCAGCACGGCCTCGGCGTCGATCGCGTGCGGCGGCGCGGCGAGCAGGCGGCGCAGCGCTTCCGCATGGTCCTCCCGGCCGAGTTCGCGAAGCTGCGCGAGCCGTTCCGGCGAACGGCGGCGGCGCGCGGGCGCGCGCAGGTCGAGCATGCGGCCGCCCGCCATGGTGCGGGCGCCGCTGGTGTCGCGCAGCACGAAACGGTCGAGCGCGGCCGCCGCGATCGGGCGCTCCAGCACGAGCTGGACGAGGCCGGTCGCGCCGGGCGCCAGCGCGTCGCCTTCGAGCGGAACCACCCGCGCCGGGACTTCGGCCGCGCCGTGATGCAGCTTCACCGGCGTCCACATGGCGAGCGGGCGCGGCTCGTCGCGCAGCAGGCGGAGCTCGACGTCGATTCGGTCGGTCGGCGCGTGCAGCTCGGCGGCCGCGACGACGTCGCCCCGGACGATGGCGTCCTTGCTGACGCCGGGGCCCGACAGGTTCAGCGCGCAGCGTTCGCCGGGGCGGCCCTCCTCCGCCGGACGGTTCTGGGCGTGGATCGCGCGCACCCGCGCTTCGAGCCCCGACGGCGAGACCACGACGGCGTCGCCCACGCGCACAACCCCGTCGCGCACCGCGCCAGTGACCACGACGCCGGCGCCCGCGAGCGTGAAGCAGCGGTCGACCGCAAGCCGGAACCGCCCCTCGGCCTTGCGTTCCGGCGTTTCGGCGCGCAGCGCGTCGAGCTTCGCCGACAGGTCGGCGACGCCCTCGCCCGTGACCGCGGACACCGGGACGATCTCCGCGCCCTCGAGCCCCGTCCCGGACAGAAGCGCCGCCGCCTCGATCTCCGCGGCCATGCGGCGCTCGTCGTCGACGAGATCGCATTTAGTCAGCGCCACGATCCCGCGGCCGACCCCCAGCAGATCGACGATCGCCAGATGCTCGCGGGTCTGGGGCATGGGGCCGTCGTCGGCCGCGATCACCAGCAGGACGAGGTCGATCCCGCTTGCGCCGGCCAGCATGTGGCGTACGAAGCGCTCGTGGCCGGGCACGTCGACGAAGCCAAGCACCGCGCCGTCGGCGCGCGGCGAATAGGCGAAGCCGAGATCGATCGAGATCCCGCGCGCCTTCTCCTCCTTCAGCCGGTCGGTCTCGACGCCGGTGAGCGCGCGCACGAGCGCGGTCTTGCCGTGGTCGATGTGGCCGGCGGTTCCGACGATCACGCCGCGGGCTCGGGCGCGATCGGCCGCGCCGCCGCCTCCTCCGCGCGGGCCGCGTCTTCGGCGGAGAGCTCGGCGCGCACGGGGCCGAGGAAAGGCGCCGCCAGCGCGCTGCCGCCGGCGTCGGCGCGCAGCAGCCAGACCAGCGCCGCGCGGTCGTCATGCTCGACGCCCTGGCCGAGATGGAGGGCGGCGCCCAGCATGGCCTGGCCGTCGGCGTCGCCCCGACGGGCGGCCTCGAACCACCAGCGCGCGGCCTCGATCGGGTCGCGCTCCATGCCGAGCGCGTTGTGCGCGATCAGTCCGAGCCGGGTCATGCTGGTCGCGACGTCGGCCTCGGCGGCGGCGAGCGCCCAGCGCCGCGCGGCGACGGGATCGGCGGGCGCGCCCTGGCCCTCCAGCAGCATCCAGCTCAGCATGTCCTGCGCCGCGGCGTCGCCCTGTTCGGCGGCGGCGGAATAGAGCTCGAGCGCGGCCACGTCGTCCTGCGGCACGCCCTCGCCCTTGAAATGCAGCGCCGCGAGGTTGCGCTGGCCGACGGCGTCGCCGGCCTCGGCGGCCCGGATCAGCCATTCGGCCGCGAGTTCGGGGTCGCGCTCGAGGCCTAGCCCTTCGGCGTAGCAGGCGCCGAGATTGCTCTGCGCGCGCGCGACGCCGGCCTCCGCCAGCGGACGCCACAACGCGACCGCGGTGGCGTGGTCGCCAAGCTCTGCAGCGTCGTAGGCGTCCTCCATCTGCGTGGCCACGTCGTCGTCCTCCGACCGCTCCCGGCCGCCAGGAGGACTGAAGCGCGACAGCAGCCGTTCGAACCAGCTCGTCATTCCGCGGCCTCCGCTTGGGCGCCGGCGAGCGCGGCGAGGCTCGCGGCGAGTTCGGCCTCGTCGTCGAGGCCCCGCAGGTCGAGCACGAGCCGGTCGTCGGCGATGCGCCCGATGATCGGCGTCGGCGCCTGGCGCAACGCCGCGGCGAGCGCGGTCAGCGCGGCGCCGGAACGCTTCGGGTCGACGGCCGCGACGCCGAGGCCGCCGCTCGGGATGGTGGCGAGCGGCAGCGCGCCGGAGCCGATCTGGCTCGCCGCGTCGACCACCTCGACCACGAAGTCCGGTCCGGCGGCGCGCGCGACGGCGTCCCGGAGCCGCGCGGCCTGCGCCTTCAGCGCTTGCGCCGGGCGCGTCAGCAGCATCAGCGTCGGCAGGCGCGCCGCGAGCCGGTCGGGATCGCGGTAGAGCTTCAGCGTGGCCTCGAGCGCCGCGAGCCGCAGCTTGTCGAGCCGCAGCGCGCGCTTGAGATGGTTCTTCGCGAGCCGCTTCACGAGATCCGCGCGGCCGACCACAAGCCCCGCCTGGGGGCCGCCGAGCAGCTTGTCGCCGGAGAAGGTGACGAGGTCGGCGCCGTCGGAGACCGCCTCCTGCACCGTGCGCTCACGCTGAAGCCCGTAGGCCGAGAGATCGACCAGCACGCCGGAGCCGAGATCGTCGACCAGCGCCACGCCGCGCTCTCGCGCGAGCGGCGCGAGCGCCTTCGCCGGAACCTCCTTCACGAAGCCCTCGATGCGGTAGTTCGAGGGATGCACCTTCATCAGCAGCGCCGCGTCGGGGCTGATCGCCTCGGCGTAGTCCGCGAGATGGGTGCGGTTGGTGGTCCCGACCTCGACCAGCCGGCAGCCGGCGCGGGCCATGATGGCGGGCATGCGGAACGCGCCGCCGATCTCGATCAGCTCGCCGCGCGAGACGACCGCTTCGCGGCCTTCGGCGAGCGAGTTCAGCGTCAACAGCACCGCGGCCGCGTTGTTGTTGACCGCGACGGCGTCCTCCGCGCCGGTGAGCTCGCGCAGCAGGCCGCGGACGTGGTCGTCGCGCTCGCCGCGCCGGCCGTCGCCGACGTTGAACTCCAGCGCGGTCGGGCTGCGCATGGCCGCGACGACGGCGGCGACCGCCTCCTCCGCAAGCAGCGCGCGGCCGAGATTGGTGTGCAGCACCGTGCCGGTGAGGTTGATGACGCGCCGCTGGCTCGGCATGTCGGCCGCCTCGAGGGCGGCGAGCGCCGCGGCCGCGATCCGGTCCGTCGATACGTCGACCGGCGCGCCGGCGCGCCAGGGCCCGCGCAACTCGTCGAGCCGCGCGCGGACGCTGAGCGTCGCGGCCCGCCGCCCGAAGCGCTCGGCGGCCAGCCGCGCGGCGTCGGCGGCGAGCACACGGTCGACGGAGGGAAGCGGCGGAAGGGCGGGCTGGTCGTCGGTCATTTGCGGCCGGGCTCCTGCGCGGGCTCGCTCCGAGCGGAGCAAAGCCCGTCGCCGGGATCAATAGCCCAGAAGATAGGGATTGAAAGCCGCGCGCGCCCAGCCGGCCTCCCGCACCTTGAGGTCGAGCCCGAGCGAGGCGACGTCGTCGGCCACCGGATCGAGCGAAGGCTGAAGGTGCTGATGCAGGATCTTCACATAAAGCCCGCACGTGTCGCAGGTTTCGGCCTTGATGGGAGCCTCGTCGCGCCGCGCCTCCAGCGCCGTCTCCCCGGTCAGCGTCTCGCCGTCGGCGGAGAGCGCCTGATAGGCGATCTTCTCGGTCGAATCGCAGGCGACGCATTTGATGCGCACGTGGTTCCACAGCGTCCCGCACAGTCCGCAGGCGACGTAGCGCGAGCCGTGGGCCTTGGACCAGCTCACCACCAGGCTCGACACCGGGGGACCGCCGCAGCACGGGCAGGCGCCCACGCCGACGCTCGCGAGCCGCGCCGCGTCGAGCGAGCCTGCGAGGCGCGCGAAATGCACCTGAAGCGCGGCCGAGGCGAAGACATGCTCGGCGAGCGTCTCGAACCCGGCCGAGGTCTCGAGCGCGTCGGTCATCAGCGCCTCACGCCCTTCCCGCCCGGCGGCGATCAGGCGATCGCGGGCGGCGGCGGCCGGTTCCGGCATGGCGATGGCCCGCGCGCGCTCCAGCAGCCGCTCAAAGGTGAGATGGGCCACATCCCCGATGTCGAAGCGCGAACGGTCGAGCGGCGGCATGCCGAACTCGAAGGCGCGCTCCAGGGCGTCCGCGCTCGGACCCTCCGGCGCCGGGAGGTCGTCCTGCACCGCGTGCTGGGCCTCCGACAGCTCCGCGAGAAAGCGCAGATAGGCTTCGAGCGGATGGCCCGGAGCGAGTTCGGCGAAGCGCGCCGCCCGGGCCGCGAACATCCGGCCGGCGTCGGGAAGCGCGGCGAAGTCCGGCTTGGCGACGGCGCCGATGTCGATGGGCGTCGGCTCGATCGAGGCGGGGCCCGCCATGCGTATGCTCCATTCCGCCGCGCGTCCGGGCGCCGGCCTTTGTGGTTCTTCCGGGCTTAAGGCTTACGCCGACCGTGGCGTCCCGGTCCGGTCAGCCCGCCTCGGGACGCCGCGCCTCCCCGCCCATGAGTAGCGCTTCCGTCCGCGGCCGTCGCCTCGGTCGGCGCGATTAAGAACTCTTTCATGCTGCGTTGCGGCGGAGACAGGCCAGCCATGCCTAGACGAAGGTTCAATAAGGCCTTCTGGTATGCCAAATACCATTCACCGAACGACGCGGCTCTCGAGCCGCAGATTACGACGAAAGGTGCACATCATGGCCGCTCTCGCCCACGCCGTCTCCGGCTTCAGCCTCTCCGACGTCTTCGCCCGCTTCGCCAAGGAGTTCGAGGCGTTCTTCGAGGAGCAGGGCCGCGCGCTCTACAACGCGCATCGGAACTATCCGTTCGGTCTCTGATCCGGACGTTCGGAGCCGCGGCGGGCAACGCGCCGCGGTTTTCCGACCTGACTGACGTCGGCGCCCGCGCCCGGATGAAACCGGACGCGGGCGCTTCCATGTCCGGCCGACAGCGGCGCGCTCAGCGCCCGTCGCCGTCGCCCTTCACCTCGGACCGCAGCCACTTGCGATGGTGGCGCCAGGCCCAGCCGCCGGTGACCTTGCCCTGGGTCATGGCGCGCACGGTGCCCTTGACCCAGATGCCGGCGTAGATGTGCACGATGATGATCAGGATCGCGCCGATCGCGGCGAGCGAGTGAACCAGAGCGGCGAGCCGGTTGACCTCGATCGTCACCAGGCCGTGGAAGTACTGGTCCCAGATCACCAGCCCCGACACGAACAGGGCCACGATCAGCAGCGACGTTCCCCAAAACACGAACTTCTGCCCGGCGTTATACTTTCCGAGCTCCGGCAGATGCTCCTCGTCGCCCTTGATCACGTCGCCGATCTGCTTCGTCCACTGGGTGTCGTCGCGGTTCCAGAGGTTGTACTTCCAGAACCGCACGAACAGCACGGTGAAGCTCGCGAGCAGCACGACGCCGATCCAGGGATGGAAGGCGCGCGTGTTGGCGCCGCCGCCGAACAGGTCGGTCAGGAAGAACAGGCTGGGGTGGAACAGCGCCAGCCCGCTCAGCGTCAGGAGCACGAAGCACAGCGCCGTGATCCAATGGTTGACGCGCGCCGCCGCGTCGTAGCGGCGCACTTCCGTCCGTTCGACGATCAGCGGGCGGCGTTCGATGTCGATGGCCATCAGACCGTCCTCGTCTCGGGAGTGGGCGCCTCACGGACGCTCTCCTCCGCCAGATCGGCCGCGTTCTCCTCATCCGTCTCCGTCACCTTGTTGGGGCCGACGATGGTGTGGTGGAAGAACGCGCCCACCGCCGCGAAGGCGATCGCGCCGAGCGCGAACAGCTTCGCCCCGCCCTTCCAGGCGGCGACCAGCGGGCTGATCTGCGGGTCCTTCGGCAGGCCGGCGTATATCTCCGGCTTGTCGAGGTGGTGCAGCACGTACATCACATGCGTGCCGCCGACGCCCTGCGGGTCGTAGAGGCCGGCGTTGGCGAAGCCGCGGGACTTGAGGTCCGTGATGCGGCGGTCCGCCTGCTCCTTCATGTCGTCCTTGGTGCCGAACATGATGGCCGCCGTCGGGCAGGCCTTGGCGCAGGCCGGCCCCTGCCCGACCGCGACGCGGTCGGAGCACAGCGTGCACTTGTAGGCCTTGCGGTCGACCTGGCTGATGCGCGGGATGTTGAAGGGGCAGCCCTTCACGCAATAGGCGCAGCCGATGCAGTTCTCCGACACAAAGTCGACGATGCCGTTGGTGTACTGCACGATCGCCCCGGGCGCGGGGCAGGCCTTCAGGCAGCCCGGATCGGCGCAATGCATGCAGCCGTCCTTGCGGATCAGCCACTCGAAATTGCCGGTGTCCGGGTTGTCCCACTCGGTGAACCGCATCAGCGTCCAGCTGTTCGGCGTGAGGTCGTGCGGGTTGTCGTAGACGCCCGTGTTGACCCCGATCTCCTCCTTCAGGTTGTTCCATTCGAGGCAGGCCGCCTGGCAGGCCTTGCAGCCGATGCACTTCGAGACGTCGATGAGCTTGGCCACCTCGAGCCCCGTCGACCGGACGACCGGCGGGGTCGAGGTGGAGGCCGAGCGACGCTTGATGTCGAGAGACTGATACGAAGCCATGTTTCAGTCCTCCCTCACGACGTCGCCGGCCCGGAGGTCGGCTCGATGTTGACCAGGAACGCCTTGTATTCCGGCGTCTCGATGTTCGCATCGCCCACGAAGGGGGTCAGCGAGTTCGGGTTGTGGCCCTTCTTGGCGCGGCCCATGAAGCCCCAGTGCTGCGGAATGCCGACCACATGGGTGGGCTTGCCGTCGACCATCAGCGGCCTGATGCGCTTGGTGACCACGGCCTTGGCCTTGATGGAGCCGCGGTTCGACCACACCCGCACCCAGCCGCCCTTGACGATGCCCTTCTCCTTCGCGAGCTCCTCGGAGATCTCGACGAAGAATTCGGGCTGCAGCGCCGCGTTGACCCAGACGTGCTTGGTCCACTGGTGGAAGTGCTCGGTCAGGCGGTAGCTGGTCGCGACGTAGGGGAACTTGTCCGCGCCCCCCAGGGCCTCGAGGTCGGCCTTGAAGATGCGCGCGGCGGGGTTGCCCTTGATCTTCGGCGCGATGGCGTTCGCCACCGGCGCCTCGAACGGCTCGTAATGCGTCGGGAACGGCCCGTCGCGCATCATGCCGCGGGTGAACAGCCGCGCCACGCCTTCCGGGTTCATGATGAAGGGGCCGACCGACTGCTCGGGCTTCACCGTCGGGCCGTAGTCCGGCACGTCGTAGCCGCCCCAGCGCTCGCCGGTCCAGTAGACCAGCTTGCGGGAGGGGTCCCACGGCTTGCCGTTCTTGTCCGACGAAGCGCGGTTGTAGAGGATGCGCCGGTTCGCCGGCCAGGCCCACGCCCATTTCGGCGCGAGCCCGGTGTCGCCCGGATCCCAGGTGTCGCGCCGCGACATCTGGTTGCCGGCCTCGGTGTAGCTGCCGGCGTAGATCCAGCAGAACCCCGCGGTCGAGCCGTCGTCCTTCATCTGGGCGAAGCTGTCGAGCAGCTTGCCCTTCTGCACCAGCACCTTGGTCGGATCGGTGGGATCCGTGACGTCGGCGAGCGCCTGGCCGTTGTTCTCGCGCGCGAGCTCCTCCGCCGACGGCTCCTCCGGGATGGCGTAGGGCCAGCGCAGGTTGACGATCGGATCGGGGAAGGCGCCGCCTTCCTTGAGGTAGAGCTCCTTAATGCGCAGGTGGAGCCCGGCCATGATCCAGACGTCGGACTTCGCGTCGCCGGGAGGCGAGACCGCCGCGTTGTGCCACTGCAGCCAGCGGCCCGAGTTCACGATCGAGCCCTCGTCCTCGGCGAAGCAGCTCGTCGGGAGCTGGAACACCTCGGTCTGGATGTCGGCCGAGTTCACGTCGTTGAACTCGCCGTGGTTCTCCCAGAAGCGCGACGTCTCGGTGTCGAGCGGGTCCATGGTCACGAGGAACTTCAGCTTGGACAGGCCCGAGGTGATCTTGCCCCGGTTGGGGAAGGTCATCAGCGGGTTGAAGCCCTGGCAGAAGTAGCCCGTGATCTTGCCCTGGTTCATGAGCTCGAACGTGCGCAGGATGTCGTAGGTGACATCGAGCTTCGGCAGCCAGTCGAAGGCCCAGTTGTTTTCGGCCGTCGCCTTGTCGCCCCACATCGATTTCTGGAACGAGACGAAGAACTTCTTGTAGTTCTGCCAGAAGCTGGTCTGCCCAGGCCGCAGCGGCTTGAACCCGCGGGTCGACATGTAGGCGTTGAAGTCGACTTCCTTCTCCACCGGCAGGTTCATGTAGCCGGGGAGCATGTTCGACAGCAGGCCGAGGTCCGTCAGGCCCTGGATGTTGGAGTGGCCGCGGAGCGCGTTCATGCCGCCGCCGCGCACGCCGATGTTGCCCAGCAGCAGCTGGATCATCGCCATGCCGCGGATGTTCTGCGCGCCCTTCGAATGCTGGGTCCAGCCGAGCGCGTACATCGACGTCATGGTTTTGGTCGGCGTCGAGCACTCGGAGATCATCTGGGCGACCTTCAGGAACTTGTCCTTCGGGGAGCCGCAGATCTTCTCCACCATCTCGGGCGTGTAGACCGCGAAATGCTGCTTCATCAGCTGGAAGACGCAGCGCGGGTCCTGCAGCGTGTCGTCGACCTTGGCGTAGCCCTGCTCGTCGAGCTGGTAGTCCCAGGACGACTTGTCGTAGTCGCGCTTTTCCTCGTTGTAGCCGGTGAACAGCCCTTCGGACCAGCCGAACTCGGGCTTCACGAGATAGGACGCGTTGGTGAACGCCTTGACGTAGTCGTGCTGGATCTTGTCGTTCGAGAGCAGGTAGTTGATCACGCCGCCGAGGAAGGCGATGTCGGTGCCGGGCCGGATCGGGCAATAGAAGTCGGCGACGGACGCCGTGCGCGTGAAGCGCGGATCGACGACGATCAGCTTCGCGCCGCGGTTGGCCTTGGCCTCAGTGACCCATTTGAAGCCGCACGGATGCGCCTCCGCCGCGTTGCCGCCCATGACGACGACAAGGTCGGTGTGCTTGATGTCGCCCCATGCGTTCGTCATGGCGCCGCGACCGAATGTTGGGGCCAGACTGGCCACCGTCGGTCCGTGTCAGACGCGCGCCTGGTTGTCGAAGGGCAGCACCCCCATCGACCGTATGACCTTGTAGGTCATCGCGCCGGTCTCGTTGGTCGTGGCCGAGGCCGCGAGGAAGCCCACCGACGTCCAGCGGTTGACGGTCACGCCATCCTTGTTGGTCGTCTGGAAGTTCGCGTCGCGGTCGTCCTTCATCAGCCGGGCGATGCGGTCGAGCGCGAAATCCCAGGACACCCGTTCGAACTTGTCGGAGCCGGGCTTCCGGTGCATCGGGTGCTTGAGGCGCGTCTCCGAGTGGACGAAGTCCAGCAGCGCGGCGCCCTTCGGGCACAGCGTGCCGCGGTTGGTCGGATGATCCGGATCGCCCTCGACGTGGATCAGCGCCGAATGGGTGTTCTTCGAGCGGTCGCCGAGGCTGTACATGATGACGCCGCAGGCGACGGAACAGTAGGTGCAGATGTTGCGGGTCTCGGTCGTGCGCGCCAGCTTGAAAGGCCGCACCGCCTGCGCCATGGCCTGTTCGGCGCCGCCGAACCCCATCGCTCCAAGCGTCGTCCCGGCAACGCCCGCGCCCGCCGTCCGAAGGAACTGGCGCCGCGAAACTTGGCCGATCATTGGGGAAGCATCCTCCCTCCTGTACCGCGCCGGCCCACCGGCCCGCGCGCGCATCACGACATGATCGTCGAATGCGATCGAGCGATCTTAGAATTTGGGTCATCGCCATGTCAAACTGGACCAATATGCAACGGCCGCCGAAAACCACGTGCATTCCGGCAGTTAGCGCCTTGCCTGCGCGCAAGCGCACAGGGCCTCGCGGGCTCGTGATCCTGTTTGCGCGGCGTCCATGAGCGGGGCGTCGCGCCGGCTCGACCTTCGGGGCCTCAAATGCCCCCTGCCCGCGCTCATGACGCGCAAGACGCTGGCGACGCTCGCGGCCGGCGCCCGACTCGAGGTGCTGGCCGACGATCCGCTCGCGGGCCTCGATCTGCCGAACGCCGTACGCGAAGCCGGCGGCGCGGTGCTGGAGTTGACGTGCGACGGCGCGGTCGTGCGCGTGGTGGCGACGGCCGGACCAGACTGATCGGGAGGGAAGTGGTGAGCGCGCTGGGACTCGAACCCAGGACCTACAGATTAAAAGTCCGTTGCTCTACCAGCTGAGCTACGCGCTCGCGGCCGCCGAAGCGGGCGCGGCGCGGACACTAGTTGGGGCGGTCCGAGCTTTCAAGCCGCCCGCCGCGGCGCGAACGCCGCAGCGCCTCCGCCTCGTCACATCGGCGGCTCGATCACCGGCCCTTCCGGGACCGGGTCAGGCTCGATGACGGACGGATCGATCTCGGGATCCGGGTTCGGGACGATGTCCGGGTCCTGCACCGGCGCCTCCTCGGGAATCGGGGGACGGATCGGCTCGCCGGGCATCGGCGGGTTCGGAATGTTCGGGCCGGCGGTCGCCATGGCGCGCGCCTCCTGTGGCTGGGGGTCCTGTCAGACCAACCGATGGGGCGCGCGATCGTTCCCGAAAGATCGGGCGTCCGTCAGCCGCCGCTGCGGAGCCCCGAAGCGGCCGTCTCCGGCGGGCGCTTACTCCTCGCGAAAACTCTTGCGGAAGGAGTGCACGATCGGGTCGAGCAGATAGTCCATCGCCATGCGCTTGCGGGCCTCGACATAGGCCTCGACCGGCGTGCCGGGCTTCATGTCGGCCGGCGTCGCGAAGGTCGCGAACTCGGCGCGGTCGACCGCGACCTTGGCGGTGTAGAAGCTCTCGCGAGTCTGCGGGTCGGTGACGATGTCAGCGGCGACGTTGATGACCCGGCCCTCGATCATCGGCATGTCGCGCTGCGCGAAGGTGAGGAACGACACCCGCGCGCGCTGGCCGGCGGCGATGTTGCGGATGTCGTGGGCGGCGACCCGGCCCTCGATGATCAGGTCGCCCTCGGTCGGCACGATCTCGAGAATCTCGTCGCCCGGCCGCACCACGCCGCCGACGGTCTTGGTCTTCAGGTTCAGCACATAGCCGGTTTCCGGCGCCAGCACTTGGGTGCGGGTCAGCACGTCCTCGCTCGCGGAGAGCCGAGCCTCCAGCCCCGCGATCTCCGAGCGCGCCTTGGCGAGCTCGGCGGAGGTGTCGTTGAGGTAGCTGGTGACGCCGTTGCGCAGCGCGATGCGCTTCTCGACGCTCTCGATCTCAGCCCGACGGATGTCGGCCTGGAGCGCGGCGATGTCGGTGTCGAGCTCCGAGCGGCGGCGCTGCAGGTCGAGCAGCAGCGGCTTGCGCGCAAGACCCTTCTCCATCAGCCCGCGGGTGTCTTCGATCTGGATGTCGACCAACTCGCGCTGGGCCTCGGAGCCGGCGATGCGGGCGCGCGCCGCCTCGATCTGCGCGCCGAGCCGGCGGATCTGCGTCTCCAGCAGCTCCTTGCGCTCGTCCTGGTCGCGGCGCGTGGTCTCGAACAGCGCGCGCTGGCCGGCTGCGAAGTCCGGGAAGGTGGGATCGTCCTTGGCGACGGCGGCGGCGGGTCCGAAATCCGCGGCCTCGGCGCCGGAAAGCTGGGCCGACAGGCGCGCCGCCTCGGCCAGCCGGCGCGACAGGGTGTTGCGCTGAAGGCCGTAAGCCGCCTGCGCCTGGGCGCGCTCCAGCGTCACCAGCGGCTGGCCGCGGGTGACGAGATCGCCGTCCTTGACGAAGATCTCGCGCACGATGCCGCCCTCGAGGTGCTGCACCAGCTTGCGGCTACCCTCGGGGCCGACCGCGCCGCGCACCACGGCGCCCGCCGCGAGCGGCGCGGTCATCGCCCAGACCGCGAAACCGCCCATGAAGCCGAAGATCACCACGAAGCCCGCCAGCGCGATCCCGCGCAGCCGCGCCGCGAGCGAGGCGTCCCGCGGCGCGGTCACCGGGCCGCTCCCGGCATGGTCCGCACGTCGGCGGAGGCGACCGGCGCGACCAGCTCGCGCAGGATGTCGGTCGGGGGCCCGAGCCGGGTGAGTTGGCCCGCCGCCATGACGCCGATCCGGTCGCAAAGCTGCGCCAGCGCCGGCTTGTGGGTCACCAGCACCACCGTGACGCCCTTCCGCTTGAGCGCCGCGAGGGCGCCGACGAGCGCGCGCTCGCCCTCGCCGTCGAGGCTGGCGTTCGGCTCGTCCATCACCACCACGCGCACGTCGCCGTAGACGGCGCGGGCGAGCGCGATCCGCTGGCGCTGGCCGCCGGAGAGGAAGGCGCCGGCGTTCGAGAGCTCGGTGTCGTAACCCTGCGGCAGGCCGAGCACCATTTCGTGGCAGCCCACGAGCTTCGCCGCCTCGACGACCCTGGCGTCGTCCGGTTCGTCGAAACGGGCGATCACGTCGCGCACGCGGCCGGAAAACAGTTCTGTCCCCTGCGCGAGATAGCCGACATGGCGGCGGCGCTGGTCGTCCCGCCACAGCATGACGTCGCCGCCGTCGAGGCGGGCGACGCCGCGGGTCGGCGCGCGCGATCCCACCATCACCCGGCAGAGCGTGCTCTTGCCCGAGCCGGACGGACCTATGAGCGCAAGGCTTTCGCCCGGCGCGACGGCGAGCGACACGCCGGCGAGGATCGGCTTGTCGGAGCCCGCCGCCATCAGCACGACGCCCTCGAGCGCGATCCGGCCTTCCGGCGCCGGAAGCGCGATCGGGTCCTCGACCATCGCGCCCGAGGCGCCGAGCAGGGCCGTGATGCGCCGCCAGGAGGCGCGCGTCTGCTGCAGGCCGCGCCAGGCCGCAATCGCCTGGTCGAGCGGCGCGAGCGCGCGCGACAGCAGGATGGAGCTCGCGATCATGCCGCCGGGCGTGATGTGGCCCTCGAGCGAGAGCGCGGCGCCGAGCGCCAGCGTGCAGATCTGGGCCACGACGCGCAGGAACTTGCCCGCGCCCACCATGAGCGCGCCCTTGTCGGTCGCCTCGCCCAGCACCGCGGTCGACGCGGCGTTGGCGCGGCTCGCGCGTTCGGCGAGCGGCCGGCCGAGGCCCATGGCCGCAACGGTGTCGACGTTGCGCGCGGCCTCCGCCAGCACGCGCTGCGCCTCCTGGTGACCGGCGGCGACCTTCTCCGCGGCGGGCCGCGTCAGCCGGTCGTTCAGCAGCGCGAGCGCCACGATGAGCACGGCGAACACGAGCCCGAGCAGCCCGAGATAGGGATGGATCACCGCGCAGCAGACCAGGAACAGCGGCATCCACGGCGTGTCGCACAGCGCCGGCAGCGTGGGCCCGGACAGGAAGCTGCGGACGGCGCGCAGATCGTTGAACGGCGTGCCCTCGTTGGCTCCGCTCTGGCGCACGAGGCCCCGCTCCGCGCCCATGGCGGCGGCGAACACCGGCTCGAACAGCGTGTCCTCGATCCACTCGCCGATGCGGGCGAGCGCGCGCAGGCGGATCGCCTCCAGCGCGGCGTATACCGCGATCGCGGCCGCCGCGATCAGCGTGATGTAGACCAGCGTCTCGATCACCGCGCTGCGCAGCACGCGGTCGTAGACCTGCATCATGTAGAGCGAGGGGACGAGCAGCAGCAGGTTGATCGCGATGGAAAAAACCGCGAGCAGCCAGAAGGCGGGGCGGATCTCCCTGCGCACCCGCGCCAGCGCGACCGCGCCAGCGCCCGATGTCCCCTGCTGCGCCATTCCCCGATCGATCTCCCGGCGCGCGAAAACGCTGACGCGCGCAACCCGATCACACGCTCATAGGGCTAGGGAAGCAGACTCCACAAGGGCGTGACAACCACGACCTGGGTCGGCCGTCAGCCGCCGCGCGCCCAGCCGGCGGTCGTGTCGGCCGCATAGGCCTCGAACGTCCCCGCCCGGATCGCCGCGCGCGCGCCCTCCATCAGCCGCTGGTAGTAGTCGAGATTGACCCAGGTCAGCAGCATCATGCCGAGGATCTCGCCGGTCTTGACGAGGTGGTGGAGGTACGCGCGGGAGTAGTCGCGCGCCGCGGGGCACGCGCTCTCCTCGTCGATCGGGCGCGGGTCGTCGGCGTGGCGCGCGTTCTTCAGGTTCAGCCGGCCGAAGCGGGTGAAGACCTGGCCGTGGCGGCCGGCGCGGGTCGGCATCACGCAGTCGAACATGTCGACGCCGCGGGCGATCGACTTCAGCAGGTCGTCGGGCGAGCCGACCCCCATGAGGTAGCGTGGCCGCCCGGCGGGAAGCTCGGGGATGGTCTCCTCGAGCATGGCGAGCATCACATCCTGCGGTTCGCCGACGGCGAGGCCGCCGACGGCGTAGCCGTCGAAGCCGATGTCGACGAGGCCCCGGGCGGAGGCGCGCCTGAGATCGGCCTGATCGCCGCCCTGCACGATGCCGAACAGCGCCCGACCCTCCGGCGTCCCGAACGCGACCTTGCAGCGCTCCGCCCAGTCGATCGAGAGCCGCATGGCGCGCTCCACCTCCGCGCGCTCCGCCGGCAGCCGCACGCACTCGTCGAGCTGCATGGTGACGTCGGAGCCGAGCAGGCGCTGGATCTCGACCGAGCGCTCGGGGGTGAGCCGGTGGGTCGAGCCGTCCACATGGGAGCGGAAGGTCACGCCGTCCTTGTCGAGCTTTCTCAGGCTCGCGAGCGACATCACCTGGAAGCCGCCGGAGTCCGTCAGGATCGGGTGCGGCCAGCCCATGAAGCGATGCAGGCCGCCGAGCTCCGCCACCCGCTCCGCGCCGGGGCGCAGCATCAGATGGTAGACGTTGCCGAGCACGACGTCCGCGCCGGTCTCGCGCACCTGGGAGGCGTACATCGCCTTGACGGTCGCCGCCGTGCCGACCGGCATGAAGGCCGGCGTGCGCACCTCGCCGCGCGGGAAGACGAGCGCGCCGGTGCGCGCGGCGCCGTCCGTCGCTGCGATGTCGAAGGGAATGGCGCTCATCGGGTCGCGTCCGGCAGGAACAGGCAGGCGTCGCCGTAGGAGTAGAAGCGGTAGCGTTCGGCGACGGCGTGGGCGTAAGCGCGGCGTACGACGTCGAGGCCGGCGAAGGCCGACACCAGCATCATCAGCGTCGAGCGCGGCAGGTGGAAGTTCGTCAGCAGCGCGTCGACGGCGCGGTAGCGGAACCCCGGCGTGATGAAGATGTCGGTCTCGCCCGAGAACGCGCCGAGCCGCCCGTCCTCGCCGACGGCGCTTTCCAGCAGCCGCGCCGAGGTGGTGCCGACGGCGAGAAGCCGTCCGCCCGCGGCCCGCGCGGCGTTGAGCGCCTCGGCGGTCTCCGCGGTGAGGACGCCGCTCTCGAAATGCATGCGATGGTCGTCGGTGTCCTCGACCTTGACCGGAAGAAAGGTGCCGGCGCCCACATGCAGCACGGTCTCGTGGCGGGAGACCCCGCGGCGGGCGATAGCGTCGAGCAGCGCCGGCGTGAAATGCAGGCCGGCGGTGGGCGCGGCGACCGCGCCCGGCTCGCGGGCGAAAAAGGTCTGGTAGTCGTCGGCGTCGCGCGCGTCGGTCGGACGCTTGGCCGCGATGTAGGGCGGCAGCGGCAGCTCGCCTGAGGACGCGATCGCGGCGTCGAGGTCGGGGCCGGCCAGATCGAAGGCGAGCGTGACCTCGCCGCCCTCCCCGCGCGCCTCGACGGTCGCCTCGAGACCGGCGTCGCCGCCGGAGCCGACGCGGACGCGCTCGCCAAGCCCGAGCTTCTTCGCCGGCCGGGCGAAGGCCTTCCAGCGCCGGCTGTCGAGCCGCTGGTGCAGCAGCAGCTCGACCTTCGCGGCCTGGTCGCCGCGCAGGCGGTACCCTCTAAGGCGCGCCGGGATCACCCGCGTCGCGTTGACGACCATGGCGTCGCCGGGCGCGAGCAACCCGGGCAGGTCCGAGACCAGCCGGTCCTCGAGCTCCGGCGTCCCGCCCGGCCGCACGACCAGCAGGCGCGCGCTGTCCCGCGGGACCGCCGGCCGGAGCGCGATCCGGTCTTCCGGCAGGTCGAAGTCGAACAGCGAGACGTCCAAGGCTGAAAAGGTCCGTTCGTTCGCGAGGCCCGGCCGCGCCGGGGCCTCGCGGTCGCGCCCGCGCGGACGCGGGCGCGACGTTCAGGAGTTCGCCGTTCAGGCGTCGGCGGCGACCTTGATCGAGACGATCTTGTCGGGATCGATCACCGGCTCGCCGCGCTTGATCTTGTCGACGTTGTCCATGCCCTCGGTGACCTTGCCCCACACCGAGTACTGGCCGTCGAGCCACGGCGCGTCCTCGAAGCAGATGAAGAACTGGCTGTCGGCGGAATCCGGGTCCATGGCGCGCGCCGCGGAGACGGTGCCGCGGACGTGCTTCTCCTTCGAGAACTCGGCCTTCAGCTTCTTGCCCGAGCCGCCGCGGCCGGTGCCTTCGGGATCACCCGTCTGCGCCATGAAGCCGTCGATCACGCGGTGGAAGACGACGCCGTCGTAGAACTTCTGGCGCACGAGCTCCTTCACGCGGGCCACGTGGCCCGGCGCGAGGTCCGGGCGCAGCTCGACGACGACGCGCCCCTTGGTCGTCTCAAGCACCAGCGTGTTCTCGGGATCGCTCATTGTCATCCTCTCCTCGGGATTAGTCCGTTATGCGCCCGCCGGTCGCGGGCGTCTTCGTCAATTGCGACGTTCAATTCGCGCCGACCACGCGGATCGTCCGGACCTTGTCGGGGCTGGCGACCATGCCGCTGCCGGCCTCGCCCTTCTCAAGCTTGTCGACGACCTCCATGCCGGACGTCACCTCGCCGACGATGGTGTACTTGCCGTCGAGCCAGGGCGCGGCGCCGAAGCAGATGAAGAACTGGCTGTTGGCGCTGTCGGGCGAGGCCGCGCGCGCCATGCCGAGCGTGCCGCGCTTGAAGCTCTCCTTAGAGAACTCGGCGGCCACGTCGGGATAGCTGGAGCCGCCGGTCCCGGTGCCGGTCGGATCGCCCGTCTGCGCCATGAAGCCCGCGATCACCCGATGGAACGGCACGCCGTCATAGAACTTCTCGTTCGCGAGCCGGACGATGCGCTCCACGTGGCGCGGCGCGAGATCCGGCCGCAAGCGAACGGTGATCGGGCCCTTGGTGGTCTCGATCGCGAGCGTCGGCCCGGCGGCGGGCGTCTTGGCGGGAGACTGCGCGAGCGCGGGCGCCGCCACGAGGCCGAGAGCGAGGGAGAGCGCGAGCAGGAGCTTCATGGGGCGACCTTTGGCGACGGGATCGGGCGAGGGCCGGCGTCAGCCGCGGAAACGGCGCGCGAGCCGTTCGGCGACCGCCGCGGGCACGAAAGAGGAGACATCGCCGCCCATGGCGGCGATCTGGCGGACGAGCGTGGCGGTCAGCGCGCGCACGCCCGGGCTCGACGGCAGGAAGACGGTCTCGATCTCGGGCGCCATCGCGCCGTTCATGCCGGCCATCTGCATCTCGTAGTCGAAGTCGGTCGCGTCGCGCAATCCTCGCACGAGGATGGTCGCGCCGGCCGAAGCCGCCGCCGTCACCACCAGCCTGTCGAAGGTCACGACCTCGAACGCGACGCCGCGCGCCTCGGCGATCGGCGCGCAGGTCTCGGCGAGCATCGCGATGCGCTCCTCGGCGGAGAACAGCGGCGTCTTGCCGGGATGGACCCCGACGCCGACGACCAGCCGGTCCGCGAGCGCGCAGGCGCGGCGGACGACGTCGAGATGACCGTTCGTGACGGGATCGAACGAGCCTGCGTAGAAGGCGGCGCGCGCCTTCGCGCTTGACGTGGTGTCTGCACCCATGACGGAGGCGACGAGCTCCAGAACCGTTCGGCCGCCGTCTCTACCGCGCGCGCGCCCCGCCCCGCAAGTGCGGGAGGTCGTGAACGCCCGATGAACGACCGGTCCAGAGTCCGTTCAGTCGCCCGGCGCCAAGGTCGCCTCGAAACATCGAGGAGGACGTGATGAACGCCGGACCGACGATGGGCTTCACCGCCGGACGGGCAATGGCCGCAGCCATCGCCGTGCTGTGCGCCGCAGCCGCCCTGGCTGTGCTGGCCACCGCCGCTCCCGTCGACCGCGGCTGGCCGCGCGGCGAACGTCCCGCTCCCCTCGACACAAGCCCCCTCGGGCGCTGACCCCCGCCGCGAGAAACGGCGACGGAACGGATTCCCGCCCCTCTCCGCTCCGACACGCACGAGGACGCCCGGCCGCATGGGGAGCGGCCGGGCGACTTTTTCTGTCCGGTTTCGGCGCATGCGCGCAAAAGAAAAGCCCCGCGGCCTCGCCGCGGGGCTTTCGTCAACCGAGGTCGTCGAAAGATCACTCGACCACTTCGACCACGCGGCGCTCGTCGTCGACGATGTACCGCTTCTCGTTGACGACGGTGTAGCTGTAGTCGCTGTCCGGCACCCTGTAGACTTCCACAGTCTCCGGCAGAGGCTTGCCGACCACGACCTCGCCCTCATAGGCGACGGACGGGCGCTGCTCCTTCACGACATAGGTGCGCACCTCGCGGGGGGGCGCGACCACGGTGCCGACGACGGCGCCTGCGACGCCTCCGACGGCTGCGCCGACCGGGCCGCCGATCACGGCGCCGGTCGCGGCTCCGCCAGCGGCGCCCGACACCGTGCCTTCCTGCGCCATGGCGCTGACGGGCATGGCGGCGCCGAGGATGACGGCAAGAGCAGTGAGATGATTTCGCATCGGTACGTCTCCATCATTCCCCTCGCCGCAATAACGGACGTGTCCTGCGAAGGTTCCCGTGAAAAACGTCTTTTGACGTATTGCTCTTCGCGCGGCTCGTCGGCGACGCCATTTGCGCTCGGCGGCCTCAATCGGACGTTGGCGCATAGATTACACGCGACGCCGCCGGTATTTCCGTGCGTGACTCCGGAAATAGGCGGGCCGCCTCACGCGCCGCGGCGGAGCGCGAAGCCCCCGGCCTCCGCCGGAGCGGAGATCGCGCCGAGGCGCGCCAGCGCCGCGAGGGTCGCCTCGATGCGCGGCGCGGCGCGGCGGCCCTCGCGGAACCTCAGCGCGAGCCCCTCCGCGTCGATCGGGCCCGGGGCCTCCAGCAGCGCGAGCATGACGGTCGCGGTCTGGGCGACGTCGTCGCGGGGAAAGGACGGCTTGGCGGCGCGCGCCGCCGCGAGCGGGGCGTCGATCCCCAGCCCCGGCGCGGACGACGCCCGCCGGTCCGGCGCCCGGCCGAAGCGCGTGGCCTGATAGGCCGGCCGCAGCCAGCGCACGTCGCCCCGCGCCTCCTCCGCGGCGCGGGCGGCGTTCAGGGCCGCGAGCCGCGCGACGACCTCCTCGGCGGGCAGATCGGCCGCGAAGCCGTAGGCGGCGGCGACCGCGACGTCGAGCCGGTCGTGCAACTCCTGCAGGATCAGGACGAGCCCTTCGTCGAAGATCCGCCGCTCGGGCGGCGCGAGCTCGGCCGGGCGGACGCCTTGCCTCAAGCGCTCCAACACGTTGTAGAGCCCGGTGAGAGTCAGCCGCGGGCGCTCCGCCAGCACCCGCTTGCGGTGGGCGTCGAGCTCCTCCGCGACCGCCGCGATCTCGGCCACGAGCGCCCGGGACGCCTCGGGGAAGGGAAACGGATCGAAGCAGCGGGATTTGGAGTAGCGCGGGTCGTTTCCGATTCCGAGCCATCCCCCGGAAGCCAGCGCCCAGGCCTCATGGAAGCGGGACGACAGCACGCCGAGATGGAAGGCGTCGTCGCTCGCGATCGCGACGAGCATGTTGTCGGGCAGGATGTCCGCGTCGAGGAACTGGAACGCCCGATGCTTCGACGTCTCGACCGTCGCGATGTAGCGAGGGAGGCCTTCGAGCGCCGGGCGAAGATCGGCGCGGGGTTCGCCGAACGTCCACCAGTTCCGCCGATAGCTTTCGCGGTTGTTGCGCTGCCGCTCGGGTCGCACCGTCCGCAGCAGATGCTGATACAGCTCAGGATAGCGTCTCCGAACCTCAGCGTCGTCTAGGCCGAACAGATCGACCACCATCACGCCACGCGGCCGCCCCGTCAGGTCGCGGCCGTTGCGGTATGGCCGGACATGACGGTCGAGGCCCTCGCGCCGCCCAAGGCCCAGGGACTCCGCCTCGTCCGGCCGAAGCACGAAGCCGCGGCCATGCAGCTTCACGCCCGGCGAGGCCAATCCCTCGTTCGCGCGCAACGCCTTCGCCGTCGTGACGTCGGCGCCCACCGTCAGGTCGGCGTTGATCCGGCCGCGCCGCTCGGTCGTCTCGACCGTGGGCGTGTCGGTGTCGAGCTCCTCCTCCCGCACGACCTCGCGCAGCAGCCCGTCCCTCGTCCCGGCCTCCACCACCGTCATGGCGATGCGCACGGCGGCGCTGTCGGGGGCGGCCTTGGTCCAGGGATGGTCGGGGATCGCCATCACCAGCGACACGGGCGGGCGTCCCGCCAGCCGCCGCTCCACTGCGCGGCGCTGGAACACCTGGCTGATCGAGTTGGTGGTCACGAGGCCGAAGCGGCGCAGCGGCGAGCCATCCCGCGTCAGCAGCTCCGCGGCGTGGTCCCACCAGTACATGACGAAGTCGGCGCTTTCGTTCATGTGCGGATGCGCGGCCCACAGCGCCTCGGCGTAAGATGAGCCGAGCCGCTCGCGCAGGTCCTTGCCGCCGATAAAGGGCGGGTTGCCGACGATGAACTCGGCCTCCGGCCAGTCCGGCCGGCGCGGACGGGCGTAGCGCAGGCGCTCGCCGCCGTCCGGGCCCGCCAGCGGCCGGCCGTGCTCGTCGCGGGCGAGCGACGTCTCCGCGGCGAGCACGGCGTCCGCCACCCGGATGTTGCGGAAGGCGCGCAGGATCGGCTCGTTGGGCGGGCCGCCGCGGGTGCGCGCGTGCCACTGCAGGTAGCCGATCCACAGCACCAGCTCTGCGATCGCCGCCGCGCGCGGATTCTTCTCCAGCCCGATGAGCTGGTGCGGGTCCACCGTATGGCCTTCGAGGCCGGACAGCGCCTCCTGGCCGCCGAGATCGGCGAGCCCCTCCAGCACGTCGCCTTCCAGCCGCTTCATCAGTTCGAGCGTGACGTAGAGGAAGTTGCCGGTGCCGCAGGCGGGGTCGAGCACGCGGACGGCGCAGAGCCGGTCGTGGAAGCCGCGCACCGTCTTCAGCGCGTCCTTCGCCCGGCCCTCGGCGCGCTGGCGCTCGGCGGTCGCGAGCGCCGCCGACCAGTCCGCGCGCAGCGGCTCCATCACGGTCGCCGTCACCAGCCGCTCCACATAGCCGCGCGGGGTGTAGTGCGCGCCAAGCCTGCGGCGCTCGTCCGGATCGAGCGCCCGCTCCAGCAGCGCGCCAAAGATCGCGGGCTCGACGTCGCGCCAGTCATGCGCCGCGGCGGCGCGCAGTTCGGCGATCTCCTCGCGGCCGAGCGCGAACACGCTGCGGTCCTTGAAGAACGAACCGTTGAAGCGGCGGACGGAGACCTTGAGCCCGAAGGCGAAGCCGCCGGTGTCCATCACCTCCCAGAGTTGCCCGACGAGCGGCGGGAAGCTCGCGGGATCGTCCTCGCACTCCGCCAGCAGACGGCTGAACGACCCCGGCGGGAGCAGCTCCACGCTCTGGGCGAACATGGTGAGAAGCAGGCGCATCAGGAACTGCGCCGCTTCTTCCGGCTCGCGCCCGGCCCGCTCCATGGCGCGCGTGACCGCGGCGAGCCGCTCGGCGATCCGGCGGGTGACGCGGGCCGCCTTGCGCGCGGGATCGAGCGCGCGTGGGTCGGCCCAGATCGCACGGAGCAGAGCGCGGGTTTCCGGCCGGCGGATGTCCTCGAGATAGATCCGGAAGCCGGCCCGGTCGGGAAACTGGTCGTAGGCTTTGCCGTCGCCGCGGAAGTTGGCGTAGAGCTCGAGGCAGTGCCCGACGTCGCAGACGATGACGAAGGGCGGCGGCTCATGGCCCGCCGGCAGCAGCCGGACATAGTCCTCGGCCTGCCGGCGCGCGTTCATCATCAGCACGTCCCAGGCGCGCTCGGCGCCGCGACGGCCCCGCGCGGCGGGCTCCGGCCCGCGCAGGTCGGCGCGCCCGTAAAGCTCCTTGCCGCCGCCGCTCCAGCGCGACTGCTTGGCCTCCAGCACGAAAGAGCCACGCCGGTAGAGGTCGATCCGGCGGCGCGTGGTCTCGCCCGCCCGGCCCCGCTCCTCCACCACCCGCTCGAACACGTAGTCGTTGGTTTCGGCGTGGGCGGAGGCCGGCTCCGGCCGCGCCACGCCGAGCGCGTCGGCGAGCTCGCTCAGGAACATGGCGTAGTTCGCCCGCTCCTGCCCGCCGACGCGGCCCCGCCACCGCTCGATGAAGGCCTCTACGGCCTCGTCCGACGCCATGCAACCCCAACGCGCATCATGACACGATGCTCGCTAGGGTGCATGAATCCGGATTGCGTACAACCTATGAGGTTGTGAATTCTACATTGCGCGCAAAAGGGTCATTTCGCGAGCTTGGCGGCGATCTCGGCGACGTGCTTGCCCTGGAAGCGCGCGCCGGCGAGTTCGTTCTCGCTCGGCTGGCGGGAGCCGTCGCCCTTGGCGAGCGTCGTCGCGCCGTAGGGCGAGCCGCCGGTGATCTCGTCCATGTTCATCTGGCCGGCGAAGCTGTAGGGCAGCCCGACGACCACCATTCCGTGGTGGAGCAGGGTCGGAAGGAAGCCGAGGATCGTGCTCTCCTGCCCGCCGTGCTGGGTCGCGGACGAGGTGAAGGCCGAACCGACCTTGCCGACCAGCTTGCCGGCGAACCACAGGCCGCCGGTCTGGTCGATGAAGCTGCGCATCTGCGAGGCGACGGTGCCGAAGCGGGTCGGCGCGCCGAAAACGATGGCGTCGTATTCGGGAAGCTCGTCGACGGTCGCGACCGGCGCGGCTTGGTCGAGCTTGAAGTGGCTCTGCCTGGCGATCTCTTCCGGCACGGTCTCCGGCACGCGCTTCACCACCGCCTCGGCGCCGGCTTCGCGCGCGCCCTCGGCGACGGCGTTCGCCATCGTCTCGATATGGCCGTAGGTGGAGTAGTAGAGAACGAGAACCTTGGTCACCGAACGCTCCTGTCGCTGGGGGCGCATCGGGCGCCCGTGTTCGTCGCGGCAGAAGGTGCGGCCGCCGCGCCGTTCGCACAAGCGCACGCCGCGCGACTGTTCGCTTGCATGATTGCACGGAACGCCCGTCTGCGCCGATCGGCCGGGTCACATCGCGCCGCGCGTCGGTGCTAAGGGTCGGCCTCGCCTTCGAGGAGCCCCCGATGACCGACGCCGCGCCGCCCGAAACCGTGACCGTGACGAAGACCGGCGCCGTGGCGACGCTCGCGGTGAACCGGCCGGCGAAGAAGAACGCGATCGATGAGGCGACGTGGCGCGCGCTGCCGCGCGCGGCGGCCGCGCTCGCCGCCGATCCCGACGTCGCGGTCGTCGTGGTGCGCGGCGCGGGCGGCGTGTTCTCGGCCGGCGCCGACATCGCGGAGTTCGTCGCGCTGGCCTCGGCCGACGAGGCGCGGCGGCGCGCCTACGCCGACGCCGTCCGCGACGGCGAGGAGGCGCTGGCGGCGATCCCGCAGCCGACCATCGCCGCAATCGAGGGCCCCTGCGTCGGCGGCGGCTGCCAGCTCGCGCTCGCCTGCGACATCCGGATCGCGGCGGAAGGGGCGCGCTTCGGCGTGACGCCCGCGAAGCTCGGCATCGTCTATCCCGTCGCGAGCACCCGGCGGCTGGTCGCCGCGGTCGGGCCCGCGCGCGCCAAGGAGCTGATCTTCACCGGCAAGCTGATCGGCGCGGAGGAGGCGCTGGCGATCGGGCTTATCGGCCGCGTCACGCCCCCGGCGGAACTCGACGGCGCGGTCGCGGCGCTCGCAGCCCCCCTCGCCGCCAATTCGCGCTATTCGCTGGTCGCCGCGAAGCGCGCCATCGACGCCCTGTCCGCGCCGGATCCCGACCTCGACGCGCTCGACCTTCTGTGGCGCGGCGGGTTCTCGGGCGAGGACCTCAAGGAGGGCGCCGCGGCCTTTCTCGAGAAGCGCGCGCCGCGGTTCTCCTGGCGGCCGTGAGGAGACTTCGAGGCCCGACCCTCGCGGCCCACGCGCCGCCGGCATGACGCCGGGGCATTTGACACCACCCCCCGACGCGCCATCATCTCGCAGCCGCACAAACGCGTCCCGCCCCCTCCCCGAGGAGCCCCATCGCCGATGACGAGCCGCATCGTAGCCGTCGATCCCTTCGACCTCGTCGTGTTCGGCGGAACGGGCGACCTCGCGCACCGCAAGCTGTTCCCGGCGCTGTTCCGTCGCGACCACGACGGCCAGATGACCGAGCCGACCCGGATCATCGGCGTCTCCCGCAAGGAGATGGACAAGAAGGCGTTCAAGGCCGAGGTTAAGGAGGCGCTCGAGACCTTCGTGTCGGCGGAGGAGCTCGACAAGGCCGCGGTGACCCGCTTCCTCGCGCGTCTCGACTACGTCACGCTCGACGCGACCGGCGAAGCGGGCTGGAGCGACCTCAAGGACAGGCTCGCGGACGGACTCGACCGGGTGCGGGCGTTCTACCTCGCGACCTCGCCCGACCTGTTCGACGCCATCGTCCACAACCTGCGCGACCACAGCCTGATCACGCCGAAGACCCGCGTCGTGCTGGAGAAGCCGCTGGGCAAGGACCTCGAGTCGGCCCGGGAGATCAACGCCGCCGTCGGCGACGTGCTCGACGAGAGCCAGATCTACCGCATCGACCATTATCTCGGGAAGGAGACGGTCCAGAACCTGCTGGCGCTGCGCTTCGCCAACGTTCTGTTCGAACCGGTCTGGGATTCCGCCCATGTGGACCACGTGCAGATCACCGTCGCGGAGAAGATCGGCGTCGGCGCCCGCGGCGGCTACTACGACACTTCCGGCGCGCTGCGCGACATGGTGCAGAACCACATCCTGCAGCTTCTCTGCCTCGTCGCGATGGAGCCGCCCGGCGAGCTCGACGCGGACTCCTTGCGCGACGAGAAGCTGAAGGTGCTGCGCGCGCTGAAGCCGATCGGCGACGCGACCGTCCGGACCCTGACCGTGCGCGGCCAGTACCGCGGCGGCGCCGTCGACGCCAAGTCGGTGCCCGGCTACATTGAGGAGCTCGGCGACGGCGCCGCGAGCAACACCGAGACCTTCGTGGCGCTGAAGGCGGAGGTGCAGACCTGGCGCTGGGCCGGCGTGCCGTTCTACCTCCGCACCGGCAAGCGGCTGCCGACCCAGGTCTCCGAGATCGTCATCCAGTTCCGCGAGGTGCCGCTGTCGATCTTCGGGGCCGCCGGCGGTTTCCTGGCGCCGAACCGCCTCGTCATCCGCCTGCAGCCGGACGAGGGCGTGAAGCTCTACCTCATGATCAAGGACCCCGGCCCCGGCGGGCTGAGGTTCCGCGAGGTGCCCCTGAACCTGTCCTTCGCCGACACCTTCAAGGTGCGCAACCCGGACGCCTATGAGCGGCTGCTGATGGACGTCATCCGCGGCAGCCAGGCGCTGTTCATGCGGCGCGACGAGGTGGAGGCGGCCTGGATGTGGGCCGATCCGATCCTCGAGGCGTGGTCGCGGCTAGGCCAGCCGCCGGCGTCCTACACCGCCGGCACCTGGGGCCCCTCCGCCGCGGTCGCCCTGATCGAACGCGACGGCCGCACCTGGCACGAGGACCCGTCATGACCACGGAACGCCACATCGACTTCCGGGAGTTCCCGAGCCGCGCCGAGCTCGCCGCCGATCTCGCGGCGCGCACGGCGGACGCGCTGCGCTCCGAAATCGCCGACGGCGGCGCCGCGACCCTCGCGGTCTCCGGCGGCTCCACGCCGAAGCTGTTCTTCCAGGAGCTGTCGAAGGCCGAGCTGGACTGGGAATCCGTCACCATCACGCTCATTGACGAGCGCTGGGTGCCGGAAACCGAGGAGCGCTCCAACGCCCGGCTGGTGAAGGAGAACCTGCTCCAGAACAACGCCGCCGCCGCGATCTTCGTGCCGCTGGTGACCGACGCCGGATCCCCCGAAGGCGGGCTGCCGGAGGTTCAGGAGCGGGTGGCCGATCTCTCCGGCCCGCTGACCGTCGCGATCCTGGGCATGGGCGGCGACGGCCACACCGCCTCGTTTTTTCCCGAGGGCGACCGGCTGGAGGACGCGATCGACCCGACCGGCAAGGCGCTCGTGGTTCCGATGCGCGCGCCGGCTGCGCCCGAGCCGCGGATCACGCTGACGCTGCCGACGCTGGTCGCGGCCGGCATGCTGGTGCTGCACATCGAGGGCGACGACAAGAAGCGCGTGCTCGATAAGGCGCTGCGGGGCGAGGACGCGCTGGAGATGCCGATCCGCGCCGTGATCGCCCACAGCCCGCGGCCACTCGAGGTGGTGTGGGCGAAATGAACGAAAGCGCCGTGTTCCGGCCTTGAGCCGGGACCCGGAAACGCAGAGGGTTTTCGACAACAGCGACGGCTTATCGGGACGCGACGGGCTGAGGGTCCGGCTCAAGGCCTGGACAGAATCCCGGCGCTCGATAAACCGGCGGCGCTCAATTCAGGAGGTCCTCATGACCCTCGACGCCCGCATCGCAGACGTCACGGAAGCGATCGTCAAGCGGTCGCGCGACACCCGCGCGCGCTACCTCGACGGCATCGCGAAGGCGGCCGCGGACGGCCCTCACCGGGCGGCGCTGTCCTGCGGCAACCTCGCCCACGGCTTCGCCGGCTGCGGCGGCAACGACAAGGCCGCGCTCAAGGGCCAGACGGTCCCGAACATCGGCATCGTCACCGCCTACAACGACATGCTTTCGGCGCATCAGCCCTACGAGCGTTTCCCCGACATTCTCCGCGCCGCGGCCCGGGACGCCGGCGCGGTGGCGCAGGTGGCCGGCGGCGTGCCCGCCATGTGCGACGGCGTCACGCAAGGGCGGCTCGGCATGGAGCTGTCGCTGTTCTCGCGCGACGTCATCGCGCTCTCGACCGCGGTCGCGCTCAGCCACGACATGTTCGACGCCGCGCTCTATCTCGGCATCTGCGACAAGATCGTGCCGGGGCTCGTCATCGGCGCGCTGTCGTTCGGGCATCTGCCGGCGGTGTTCGTGCCCTCCGGGCCAATGCCCTCCGGCATGACCAACGACGAGAAGGGCCGCATCCGCGGGCTCTACGCCGAAGGCAAGATCGGCCGCGCCGAGCTGCTGGAGGCGGAGAGCGCGAGCTACCACTCGCCCGGCACCTGCACCTTCTACGGCACCGCGAACTCGAACCAGATGCTCATGGAGATCATGGGCCTGCACCTGCCGGGCGCGAGCTTCGTGCAGCCGAACACGCCCCTGCGCGACGCCCTCACCCGCGCCGCGGTCTCCCAGGCGCTCGCGATCACGCGCTCGGGCAACGGCTACGCGCCGATCGGCCAGATCCTCGACGAGAAGGCCTTCGTGAACGGCATCGTCGGCCTCAACGCCACCGGCGGCTCCACCAACCACGCGATCCACCTCGTCGCGATGGCGAAGGCCGCGGGCATCACGCTGACCTGGGACGATTTCGACCGGCTCTCGGCCGCGACGCCCCTGCTCTGCCGCATCTACCCGAACGGCTCCGCCGACGTGAACCACTTCCACGCGGCCGGCGGCATGGGCTTCCTGATCCGCGAGCTCCGTCGCGCCGGCCTGCTGCACGACGACGTGCTGACCGTGATGGGCCCGGGCCTCTCCGAATATGAAAAGGAGCCGGCGCTCGTCGGCGACGAGATCGTGTGGCGGGACGGCGAGGCCGAGAGCGGCGACGCCTCGGTGCTGCGCCCGGTCGCCGCCCCGTTCCAGTCGGACGGCGGGCTCCGGGTGCTCGACGGCAACATCGGGCGCGCGGTGATCAAGGTCTCCGCGGTCGACCGCGATCGCTGGGTCATCGAGGCGCCGGCGCGTGTGTTCTCGACCCAGGACGGCCTCGAAGCCGCCTTCCGCGCCGGCGAGCTCGACCGCGACGTGATCGCGGTCGTCCGCTTCCAGGGTCCGAAGGCTAACGGCATGCCGGAGCTGCACCGGCTCACCCCCGCGCTCGGCGTGCTGCAGAAACGCGGCCACAAGGTCGCGCTCGTGACCGACGGGCGGATGTCGGGCGCCTCCGGCAAGGTCCCGGCGGCGATCCACGTCACGCCGGAGGCCGCCCATGGCGGGGCGATCGGCAAGATTCGCGACGGCGACCTGATGCGCCTCGACGCCGAGAGCGGCCGGCTGGAGGTGCTCGTCGACGCCGCCGAGTTCGAGGGCCGCGAGCCCGCCTTCGAGGAGACCGAGCCCCAGTTCGGCATGGGCCGCAACCTGTTCGCCGCCTTCCGCGCCGCGGTCGGCCCCGCCGAGCAGGGCGCCAGCGCGATCTGATCCGCAGCGTGAGCGTTTCCGCGATGGCCAAGCCGCCGCGGAACGGTATCTTCCGCCCGCGTTCCTGCGCGCAGAGCGCAGCGTCCGGAGATTTTGTCGCCATGACCTCGACCGACGTCCTGTTCGAACGCCTCGCCGAGCACCGGCGCGAGACCGAGGCCATGTCCCTGAGGACGCTGTTCGAGAACGATCCCCAGCGGTTCGCGCGCTTCTCCGTCACGCTCGACGACCTGCTGTTCGACTACTCCAAGACCCATGTGACGCCGGAGACGATCGAGCTGCTGGCGGCGCTCGCGCGCGCGGCCGACGTCGAGGGCCGGCGCGACGCCATGTTCGCGGGCGAGAAGATCAACGTCACCGAGGATCGCGCCGTGCTGCACACGGCGCTCCGGGCGGACGCCGACGCCGTCATCCGCGTCGACGGTGAGGACGTTATGCCGGAGGTGCGCGCCGAGCGCGCCAGGGCCGCCCGCTTCGCCGACGGCGTCCGCTCCGGCGCGCTGCTGGGGGCGACCGGCGAACGCTTCACCGACGTCGTGAACATCGGCATCGGCGGCTCCGACCTCGGCCCGGCGATGGCGGCGCTCGCGCTCGCGCCCTACGTCCAGAAGGGCCTGCGCGGCCACTTCGTCTCGAATGTCGACGGCGCGCACATCAACGATACGCTGCGCGGGCTCGACCCCACCCGCACGCTGTTCCTCGTCGCCTCCAAGACCTTCACCACCCAAGAGACCATGGCGAACGCCGGCGCGGCCCGGCGCTGGCTGGTCGGCGGGCTGGGCGAGGCCGCCGTCGGAGCCCATTTCGCCGCCATCTCCACCAATGTGGAGGCGGTCGAGGCCTTCGGCGTGAGCGCGGAGCGCATGTTCCGCTTCTGGGACTGGGTCGGCGGCCGGTACTCGATCTGGTCCGCGATCGGCCTGTCGCTGATGATCCTGATCGGCCCGAAGAACTACGAGGCCTTCCTCGGCGGCGCCCGCGAGATCGACGAGCATTTCCGGACCGCCCCGCTCGAGGAGAACATCCCCGCGCTGATGGGCCTGATCGGGATCTGGCACCGCAACGTCTGCGGCTACGACACCCACGCCGTGCTGCCCTACGACCAGCGGCTCGCCCGCTTCCCGGCCTATCTCCAGCAGCTCGACATGGAGTCGAACGGCAAGTCGGTGACGCTCGACGGAGCGCCGGTTAAGCGCAAGACCGGACCGATCGTGTGGGGCGAACCCGGCACCAACGGCCAGCACGCCTTCTACCAGCTCCTGCATCAGGGGACGAACGTGGTTCCGACCGACATCCTGCTCGGCGCCGTTCCCCACGAGCATGTGGGCGACCAGCACGCCATGCTGATCGCGAACGGGCTCGCCCAGGGCGAAGCCTTCATGACCGGCCGCACCACCGAGGAGGCCGCCGCCATCCTCCGGACAGCCGGCAGGAACGAGGATGAGATCGCCGCGCTTAGCCCGCACAAGACCTTTCCCGGCGGGCGGCCCACATGCACGCTCGCCTACCGCACCCTCGACCCGCGCACGCTCGGCCGCCTGATCGCGCTCTACGAGCACAAGGTGTTCACGCAAGGCGCGATCTGGGGGATCAACTCGTTCGACCAGTGGGGCGTGGAGCTCGGCAAGGAGCTCGCGAACCGGCTGATCCCGATCGTCAAGGGCGAGGCCGGCGCCGAAAACCTCGACGCATCGACCCGCGGGCTGGTGGCCCATCTGCAGAAGCTGCGAGGCTGAGGACGACGGCCGATAACATGAATGGCGCAATTCATGTTATTCTGCCCGTTGATCAAAAGCGGGAGATCGCCCTTGAACGTCTCTGTAGGCGCCCGGTGGGAAGAGTTCGTCGCCTCGGTCGTGGCGCAGGGCCGCTATGGCTCCGCGAGCGAGGTGGTGCGCGAGGGTCTGCGGCTGGTCGAGGAGCGGGAGGCGAAGCTCGCCAAGCTGAAAGCCACGATCGAGGACTCGATCGCCGAGGGCGGCGACTTCTCCTCGAACGAGGTGGCGGCGGCGCTTGACGCTAAAGCGGCGGAACTGGCGAAAGCCGGCTTCTAGGGTGGCGCGCGCCCGCTTTAGCGCTGCGGCTCGGCGGGACTTAAGCAACATCCTTGGATACATCGCCAACGAAAGCGGAAGCGCCACCACCGCGCGTAGTTTCGTCCGCCGGCTGCAGGAGAAATGCGATGATCTCGCTGCGTTGCCGGGCACGATCGGCGCATCGCGTCCGGAGCTGGCCGACGACTTACGAAGCTACGCCTTCAAAGGCTACGTCATCTTTTTTTGTTACGAGGGCGACATATTACGTGTGATCACTGTGCTGCAGGGGCAGCGCGATGTGCTCTCCTATTTCGAAAGCGATGACTGAAGCAGCCCCGCGCGGCTTTCGCCCGCGCTTTCGTTCGAAACTTGACTTCCGCTCTTCGCACATGCACATAAGGCGCATCGCACACGATGCGATCCCTCGCGTCCAGGCCGCGTGAGTCGGGCCCCTCGCCCGAACCTGCCGGACGCCCACGAACACCATCGACAGCCCAGATCACGCGGGGCGCGTCTCAACGCACCCGCCGTCGCCGCGCGCCGTCAGGCTCTGCGCGGTCGCACGGCTGCACGGAAGATCCAAGACTTGACCAAATTCACCGACCTCGGCCTCTCGGAGCCCATCCTCAAGGCGCTCGCGGCCGACGGCTACGAAACCCCCACCCCCATCCAGGCGCAGGCGATCCCGTCGCTGCTCGCCGGCCGCGACCTCATGGGCATCGCCCAGACCGGCACCGGCAAGACCGCGGCCTTCGCGCTGCCGATCATCGAGAAGCTGATCGCCAACCCGCGCATGGCGCCGCGCCGCGGCTGCCGCGTGCTGGTGCTGTCGCCGACCCGCGAGCTCGCCAGCCAGATCGCGGATTCGTTCCGCTCCTACGCCAAGAACCTGAAGCTCTCGATCGCCGTCGTCTTCGGCGGCGTCGCCGCCGGCCCGCAGGTGCGCAAGCTCTCAAACGGCGTCGACATCCTGGTCGCGACCCCCGGCCGCCTGCTCGACCACATCGACGGCAAGATGCTGCGGCTCGACCAGGTCGAGTTCTTCGTGCTCGACGAGGCCGACCAGATGCTGGACCTCGGCTTCATCCACTCGATCCGCCGCATCCTGCCGATGCTGCCGCATCGCCGGCAGACGATGTTCTTCTCGGCCACCATGCCGAAGACGATCAAGGATCTGGCCGACGCCATGCTGACCGATCCGGCCATGGTTCAGGTGACGCCTGTCGCCAAGACCGCCGACCGGGTGGAGCAGAAGGTCATCTTCGTCGAGCAGAGCGGCAAGAAGGCTATCCTCGCCGAGGTTCTGCGCAGCCCCGACGTCGGCCGCGCCCTGGTGTTCACCCGCACCAAGCACGGCGCCGACAAGGTCGTGCGCCAGCTCGAGGAAGCCGGCATCGCGTCCGCGGCGATTCACGGCAACAAGAGCCAGGCCCAGCGCGAGCGGGCGCTCGGCTCGTTCAAGACCGGCCACATCAAGACGCTGATCGCGACCGACATCGCCGCACGCGGCATCGACGTCGACGGCGTCACGCATGTGGTGAACCACGACATCCCGAACGTGCCGGAATCCTACGTCCACCGCATCGGCCGCACAGCGCGCGCCGGGGCCGCCGGGCTCGCGGTCTCGCTCGTCGCCAATGACGAGCGCATGTACCTGCGCGACATCGAGCGTCTCATCAAGCAATCGATCCCGGCGACCGACCGCCGCTCCGAGGCCGGCAAGGCCGAGCCCGAGGGCGACGGCGCCGCGTCGCAGAAGGCGCGGCCGCCGCGCCAGGGCCGTCCGCAGAGCCAGCGTCCCGCGCAGGGCGCCGGCCAGCGCCAGCAGCCGGGCCGCGGTCATGGCGACGCCGGCCGCTCCGAGCAGGGCCGCCGCAGCCATGGCCACGGTCAGGGCCATCACGGCGCCCGCGCGGACTCCGCCCGTCAGGGCTCGGGCGGCGGCCCCAGCGGCGACATGGCCTCGGTCGGCTTCATGAAGCCGTCCGGCGGCCGTCCCAACCGCCGCCGTCGCGGCGGCGGGGGAGCCCCCAGCGGCGAACGCCGCCAGGGCTGATCCGACAGCCAAGCCTCCTTCGGTCCCGCTCACGGCCCTTGAGGCCGCGCGGCGGGACCGAAGCTCATGTTCCGCGTGAACGCCGCCGGTGAAGCCCCCGCTTCACCGGCGTTTTCGTGGGTGCGCGCTCAGCGCGACGCCGCGTCCGCCTCGCCGTCCGTCGTCCCGTCGACGGCCGCGTGACGGGCGGGCGCGGAGGGCGCGCCGGCCACCGCCGCGCCGCAGGTCGGATCGAGCTGCGGTCCGAGCCAGTCGAGCGCCGGCCCGAGCTCCCGGCGCCACAGCGCCCAGTCGTGCTCCCCCGACACGATCGTCAGCTTGCTCGGCACCTGCGAGCGCAGCAGCGCGAGATGCATCTCGGTCGTCCCCTGCACGATCCCGCCGGGGTCCTTGTCGCCGGCGTTGAGATAGACCGCCGGCTTGTAGCGCCTCAGCGCCAGCTTCTGCGCCTTCGGGAACAGGTTCCAGGCGTTGAACCGCGCGCGCTTGAACGGCGTTCCGAAGGCGCCGTCGTAGAAGGTCCTGGCCCGCTTCAGCCGCGTCGTCATCTGCGGCCCGAGCGGCTGCGCGATCGAGCCGGACAGGCTGATGGCGAAGCCGTAGCGGGTCGGCTTGTCGAAGGCGAACAGCAGCGCGCCGTAGCCGCCCATGGAGAGCCCCGCCACCGCCCGCGCCTGACGGCAGTTCGCGGTGGGCAGCCGCGCGTCGACCGCGGCGACGAGGTCGCGCGTCAGCGCGGTCTCCATCGTCCCTTCGCCCTGCGCGTCGGGATTGTCGACGTACCAGCTGTTGCCGGCGTAGGGCATCACCACCACGGTCGGCGGCATCCGCCCCTCGGCGATGGCGCGGTCCATGGTCGCCGCGAGGCCGCCGGCGTCGAGCCAGTCCGCCTCGCCCGGTCCGCCGCCATGGAGCAGATAGAGCACCGGCCAGCGCTCGCCGCGCGCAGGCGGCGCCGCGGGGCGGTAGAGGCTGTAGCGGATCGGCTTGCCGAGCGCGGGACTCGGCGCCGTCAGGTCGCGTTCGACGACGCCGACGGCGGGAGAGGCGGCGGCGGGGGCGGCGAACGCCGCGGCCGCAATCAGGCAGAGGACACGCCAAGACGCCATGGCGACGCTCCGGGACGACGCCGCCGCGCGCGGCGTCCTTCGTTTTCGCCTGGAGATTAGGCCCGCGCCCCCTCGCGCGTCACGCCCAAAACCTGTGCGCGGGGTGCGCCCCGGACGCGCAGCTCCGGCATGCCCCGCGCCGGCGCGCACCGCCGCGGGTCAGCGCGTCGAGACGCCCTCGCGGGCTGCGACGGCCGCGCCGCAGCTCGCGTCGAGCCGGGGCCCGAGCCACCCGAACGCCTGGTCCATGTCGCGCGACCAGGTCTCCCAGTCATGCGCGCCGGCGCCGATCCGGAGCGTGCTCTCCACGCCCGCGCGCAGCAGCCGGCTGTGCAGCAGCGTCGTGCTCTGCAGCAGGCCGCCGCGGTCGCGGTCGCCGATGGCGAGATAGATCGCGGGCTTCGGCCCGAGCCGGTCCTTCAGCGCGTCGAGCCGGCCGAACGCGGTGAGCGCGTTGAAGCGCTCGCGCTCGAGCGGCGCGCCGAAGGCGCCGTCGTAGAACTGGTCGGCGCGGACCACGCGCGCCCGGTCCTTCTCCGCGATCGGCGGCGCTATGGCGCCGGACAGGCTGATGGCGGAGGCGAACAGGTCCGGCTCGTCGAGCCCGAACAGCAGCGCGCCGTAGCCGCCCATGGAGAGCCCCGCCACCGCCCTCGCCTCGCGGCAGGCCGCCACGGGGAAGCGCGCCTCCAGCGCCGCGCGCAGGTCGCGCGTGATCGCGGTCTTCATCAGGCCGCGCCCGCCGGCGTCGGGATTGTCGACATACCAGCTGTAGGGAGCGACCGGCATCACCACGAGCATCGGGGGAATCCGCCCCTCGGCGATGGCGCGGTCGAGCAGGCTCGCGATGCCGCCCATGTCGAGCCAGTCCGACTCGCTCGGACGCCCTTCGAGCAGGTAGAGCGTCGGCCACGCCTCGCCGTGCTGGGGCGGAAACGCCGGGCGATAGAGATTGTAGACGAGGTCGCGCCCGAGCGCGGGGCTCGGCGCGGTCTGGTTGCGCTCCACCACGCCGCCCGGCAGCTCCTGTGCCGAGGCGACGCCGGACAACGCGACGAGAAGGCCAAGAAAGAGGGCGAGGAGAGATTTCGGCATACGGGCCCGGGACAGCGTGAGCGACGGTCTCGACGGCAACATAGGGAGGCGCTGACGATTTTCCGCACAGAACTTCGTGCACGCCGTTCAGTCGTGGCGCCCTGCCTCGCCGTCGGCGTCATAGCCGCGCATGCCGATCGGATCCTCGGACTCGCCGGCGCCCCGCTCCGTGATCGGCCCCCGCATCATCGACCCCGTGCCCAGAAACTGCCGGATCATCGAGACCGCCATGAAGCCGATGAAACCGATCGCCAACGCCATGACGACGACGAGGGCATAGACGGCCCCCACATCCTTGCTCATTCGTCCGCCCTCCCCGGCGCCGGAAAAGGCTGGGCCCGCCCGCGACCCATGACAAGCGCCCGCGTCACCTCAGGCGCAACTCCTCTCGTCGCGCAGAGACAGGCCGCGTAAGGTCGCGCCCCATCCAAGGGAACGCGCCCATGAACGAAACCGTCACGATCTGGCATAATCCCGCCTGCGGGACCTCGCGCAACACGCTCGCGATGATCCGGGCGTCGGGCGTCGAGCCGGTCGTCGTGGAATACCTTCGGACGCCGCCGACGCGGTCCGAACTCGAACGCGCGATCGCCGACGCCGGCCTGACGGTCCGCGAGGCGATCCGCTCGAAACAGGGGATCTTCGACGAGCTCGGCCTCGGCGCACCCGACCGCTCCGACGCCGAGTTGCTGGACGCGATGCTGGCGCACCCAATCCTGATCAACCGCCCCTTCGTCTTCACCGCGCGGGGCGCGCGGCTGTGCCGGCCGTCGGAGCGCGTGCTGGAGATCCTGCCGGCGCCCCTGCCCGGCGCCTTCGTCAAGGAAGACGGCGACGTGGTCGATCCGGCCGCCGGAGCGCGCTGACGGGGACGATCGGAAAACAGCTGGTGCGGACGGCGGGACTCGAACCCGCATGCCTTGCGGCGCAAGATTTTAAGTCTCGTGCGTCTACCGGTTTCGCCACGTCCGCACGCGGCGCCGGAGGCATGGCACGAAAAAAGCGCGCCGCACAAGCGACGCGCTCGTCTCGTTCAGGTCGGCGAAGCCTCGTGGCTTCGTCAGGCCCGGTAGGGCGACTTCATTTCGGCGACGTCGCCAAGGCCGAGCCGCTCGAGATCGTTCTGCTCCGGGGTGCGGCGCGACTCCATGGCGGAGGCGACGCGTCCGGCGGCGACCACGAGACCAATGGTCTCGACCACGTCGCGAACGATGTTGCGGATGCGAAAAGCCGGCAGGGGACGGCCCATCGCGACGGACAGATTGCGAGCCACGTTCATCTCCAGTTCGTTTGGAACCCCTTGGGTTCACGAGATGAATGTAGTCCCGATGCCGCGCTGCACAATGCGCGATCTGGTCGCCGGAGGCATGCGACTTTCGCATAACTCCGAAACCAGTCCTTCACAATTGACGGATATCCTCGTCGGTCGCGATCTCAGCCCGGCGCGCCGTCGCGGATCGGCGGCTGGAAGCTCAGGCCCATGTCCCAGGGGAAGTAGATCCAGGTGTCCTGGCTCACCTCGGTGACGAAGGTGTCGACCAGCGGCCGCCCCATCGGCTTGGCGTAGACGGTGGCGAAATGCGCCTTGGGCAGCATGGCGCGCACCACCTTGGCGGTGCCGCCGGTGTCGACGAGGTCGTCGACGATCAGCACGCCGGCGCCCTCTCCGCCGCGGATGTTCGCGACGCGCTCCTCGACGCCCTTCAGCACCTGCAGCCCGCCCTGCGTCTTGTAGTCGTGGTAGCTCGCGACGCAGACCGTCTCGATCAGGCGGATGTCGAGCTCGCGGGCGACGATCGCGGCCGGCACCAGCCCGCCGCGGGTGATGGCGACGATGGCGTCGAAGCCGCCGGTCGCGCGCGCCTCGCCGGCGAGCCGCCAGGCGAGCGCCCGCGCGTCGCGGTGAAACTGGTCCCACGACACGGGAAACGCCTTGTCGGCGCGGGCGTCGGCCATCATTCGAACCTCCGGGGAAAAAACGGTCGGGCCGCGATCAGCGCAGGCCCGCGAGCATCTCTTCGACCGCGGCTTTCGCGGCGGCGAGCGCCTCCGAGTCGCGCGAGCGCAGCACCACATTGGTGTTGAAGCCCTGGTCGTCCATGAACGGGTAGCTGCCGATCGCGACGCCCGGATGCGCCTTCTGGACGGCGGCGAGCGGGGTCGCGATGTCGCCTTCCTTGGCGTCGGCGCGCACGCTCTCGCTCAGCATGCGGACGCCCGGCGCGAGCTGCGGCCCCACCACGTCCATCATGGCGCGCATGATCGAGGGCACGCCCGCCATGACGAACACGTTGCCGAGCCGGAAGCCGGGCGCTTTGGAGACCACGTTCGCGATCAGGTCGGCGCCGAACGGGATGCGCGTCATCCGCATCCGGCCCTCGTTGAGATCGGCGGGGTTCGGAAACCGCTCGCGCAGCATGGCGACCGCGCGCGGATCGACATCGATCCCGACGCCGAACGCCTTCGCGATCGAATCGGCGGTGATGTCGTCATGGGTCGGGCCGATGCCCCCGGTGGTGAAGACATAGGTCCAGGACGCGCGCAGCGCGTTGACCGCGCTCACGATCGCGTCCTCGTCGTCGGCGACGACGCGGATCTCCTTCAGGTCGATCCCGATCTCGGTCAGGTAGTCGGCGATGTAGCCGCTGTTGGTGTCCTTGGTGCGCCCCGACAGCACCTCGTCGCCGATCACGAGCACGGCGGCGGTGGACGGGGGCGTGGACTCCGGCACGGCGGAAACTCCAAGGACAACATAGGGGATGGGGACATGAAGGCTCCGCCCGATTTAGAAGAGCCGCTGCGCCTGGGCAAGCCGGCCCGGCGGCCTCATCCCGGAGAAGCTCGACCCATGCGGTTTTCCGCGCCGCTCACGCCCGGCCGCCTCGTGCGCCGCTACAAGCGCTTCCTCGCCGACGTCGTGCTGGACGACGGCCGCGAGGTGGTCGCCCATGTGGCGAACTCCGGCTCCATGCTGGGCTTGTCCACGCCCGGCGCGCGGGTCTGGTTGCGGCCGAAGACCAGCGGACTGCTCGCCTGGTCCTGGGCGGTCGTCGAGGTCGAGATCGCGGGCGCACCCCGGCTCGTCGGCGTCGACACCGGCGTGCCGAACGTGCTCGGGCTCGAAGCGGTCGCGGCCGGCCTGCTTCCGGCCTTCGCGGGCTACGACAGCGTGCGGCGCGAGGTGAAGTACGGCCGCAACAGCCGCATCGACCTGCTGCTGGAATCAGCGTCCCGGCCGCGCGCCTTCGTGGAGATCAAGAACGTCCATCTCTGGCGCGACGGCGACCGCGCCGAGTTTCCGGACGCGGTGACCGCCCGCGGCGCGAAACACCTCGTGGAGCTCGCAGATCAGGTCCGCGCCGGCGACCGTGCGGCGATGCTGTTCATCGTGCAGGGGCCGGGAGCGGCCTTCTCGATCGCGCGCGACATCGACCCGGCCTACGGCGCGGCCTTCGACCTCGCCCGCGCGGCCGGCGTCGAGGCGCATTGCTGGACGAGCGTCGTCACCATGGAAGGCGTCACGCTCGACCGCGAGATCCCGATTCGCGACTGAAGCGGAGCGTCAGGCGTTCAGTTCGCGAGCTGCGACATGCGGTCGAGCGCCGCGGCGAAGCCGTTCAGCGACACGTTGAAGCTCGTCACCCGACCGTCCGACTGGTTCAGCGAGGCGACCACGAGCCGCGTGCCCTTCTTGAGAGCGTCGGTCGCGGCGGTCGGGAACGACACCGGCAGGATGCAGCCCTGCGGCACGCAGGTGGAGAAGCGCAGCCCGGCGCCGAAATCCTTGTCGTCGAGGGTGAGCACCGCGCCGTTGTCGAGCCGGAGGCCGAACGGCATCAGCACGGCGCCCTCGGACGCGCCGTTCGCGGGCGCGCGCAGCTCGATCGCGAAGGTCCGCCGGCCGGTCTGGTTGTCGCCCTGGGCCTGCGACAGCAGGCAGGTCTTGCGATTCTCCGCGACCCGGCAGTCCACGGTCCAGTCGCCATAGACCTCGTTGATCGAGGCGGCGCCGTTCGGCAGGGTCGCGGCGGCGCCGGCGGGCGCCGGGGTCTCGGCCTTCGGACCGTTCGCCGCGGGGGCGGACGGGCGCGGCTTGTCGTTCTGGCGCAGCCGATCGGTCGCGGCCTTCATCTCCTCGGCCGTCGGCTGCTGGGCGAGCGCGCCCCCGGCGAAGGCCACGGCGGCGGCGAGAAGGACGGCGGCGCGGAACGGAACCATGACTGAACGCTCTTCGTGAGATGAGGCTGGGCGCGTGAGCGCCGCTCTACACCAATCGCGCCATGGTTGGTAAGTCCTTTGCGCCCGCCTGCGCAGATTTGGCGCGACGTCGCGAAATATAGAATTCGTCTAATCTGATCGCGCTGTCCTGCGCGCCCGCAAGCCTGCGCGGCGATCGGCGGCCTTCTGTCGGCGCGCCGGACGCCTTATGGCTGATCGCTCCGGCGCGTCAGCGCCCCCCTTGAGGAGATCCGTCAGGCGATGACCTTCGAAGGCACCAGCGGATATGTCGCGACCGACGACCTGAAGATCGCGGTCAACGCCGCGGTGACGCTCGAACGCCCGCTGCTGGTGAAGGGCGAGCCCGGCACCGGCAAGACGGTGCTGGCGCAGGAAGTCGCCCGCGCGCTCGGCGCTCCCCTGCTCGAATGGCACGTGAAGTCGACCACCAAGGCGGTGCAGGGCCTCTACGAATACGACGCAGTGGCGCGGCTGCGCGACGGCCAGCTCGGCGACCCGCGCGTCTCCGACATCGCGAACTACATCCGCAAGGGGCCGCTGTGGCGGGCGTTCACCGCCGACGTCCGGCCGGTCCTGCTGATCGACGAGATCGACAAGGCCGACATCGAGTTCCCGAACGACCTGCTGCAGGAGCTCGACCGGATGGAGTTCCACGTCCACGAGACCGGCGAGACCGTGAAGGCGCGCGAGCGGCCGGTGGTGATCATCACCTCGAACAACGAGAAGGAGCTGCCGGACGCCTTCCTGCGGCGCTGCTTCTTCCACTACATCCGCTTCCCCGATCCCGAGACCATGGCGGCGATCGTCGAGAGCCATTTCCCGGGCCTCAAGAAGCGGCTGCTGAGCGAGGCGCTGACGCTGTTCTACGAGGTGCGCGAGGCGCCGGGCCTTCGCAAGAAGCCGTCCACCAGCGAGCTGCTGGACTGGCTGAAGCTGCTGCTGGTCGAGGACATCGCGCCCGAGACGCTGCGGGAGAAGAACCCGCGCAAGCTCGTGCCGCCGCTGCACGGCGCGCTGCTGAAGAACGAGCAGGACGTGCAGCTTTTCGAACGTCTCGCCTTCATGATGCGTCGCGAGGGGCGGTAAGCGAGCGAACGTCGTGGCGGCGTCGCGACGACGGTTTCGCCGTCATGGTCCGGCTTGACCGGACCATCCATGTCCGGCGCGGAGTTCGGCGCCCGCGATGGGTCCTCCGGTCCAGCCGGAGGACGACGAGCGGATAGGGCGACGCATAGACGGTAGGCGTGGCGACAGACCCTCTCGCGCAAAACAAAAAGGCGGCGTCCG
>NZ_JBHUER010000013.1:0-64414 GCF_042681025.1 Methylopila henanensis | reverse complement strand
TTTCAAACGCCTGCTAGGCCGTCGGTCAGAACCAGCTGCGGCGGCCGCCGCGCTCGTACCAGCGGCGGTCCTCTTCGCGCTGGGTCGCGTAGACGATCGCGGCCACGATGCCGACGCCGAGCGCGAGGCCCGCGAGCGAGAGGCCGGGATTGCTCTGCACCACGCGGCCGGCGCGGCGGCCGTAATAGACCGCGGTGTCGGCCGCATCCTGCAGCGCCTCGACGCCGTCGTCGTACAGGGTGTGCGAGCCGGACCCGAACGACTTGGCGGCCGCGCGGGCGCTCTTGCGGGCGGTGCGGGCCCGCTCCGCGGCGAGCGTCGACACGCGATCGCTGAGATCGGCGATGGTGTCGCGAAGCGCGGCGAGCTGGTCGCCCGCGTCTCCGGCGAGGTTGCTCACTCTCCGATCGGCCATGACCTGAAACCTCTTGAAACTGTTTCGACGAGCGGAAAACCCGCTTTCACGCCGTACAACGCTGCGGCGCGGCGCCGGTTCCCGCGGATCGCGCAGTTTCGAGTCAGGCCGGCTCGGGCGGCCGCTTCAGGTGATGATCGGTCGCGCCCTGGAACGCCGCGCCGAGCGTCAGCAGCGCGTCGTCGCCGTAAGGCCGGCCGATGAGCTGGACGCCGATCGGCAGCCCGGCGTCGGAGAACCCGGCGGGGATCGCGAGCGACGGCAGGCCGAGATAGTTCACGCCGCGCATGAAGGTGGAGACCGCCGCGATGATCGGGTCGACCCGGTCGCCGACGTCGGTCTCGGCGATCGTCGGCGCCGCGAAGCGCGCGGTCGGGGTGACCACCGCGTCGCAGGCCGCCATGGCGGTGAGCTGCGCCGCGAGGGCGGGGCCGCGGAACCGCAGGGCGTCCACATACTGCACCGCCGAATAGCCGAAGCCGTTCTCGAGGCGCGCCCGCGTCTGGTCGCCGTAAAGCTCGGGGCTCCGCCGCAGGCCGTTGCGGTGGAGCGCGGCGGCCTCGGAGGCCAGCACGATCAGCGCGGCGCCGGCGATGCGCGCCTGGTCCGGCAGGTCCACCTCGACGATCCGCACGCCTTCGGACCGGAAGGCCGCGATGGCGGCCTCGAACGCGCGGGCGACGTCCGGCTCGAGGCCGTCCACATAGAACGCCTTCGGCACGCCGATCGTCATCTCGGAGGCGGCGCGCGGGTCGGGCGTCCACCGCCCCCCGGTCTCGGGATCGCGCGGATCGGGACCCGCGAGGATCGGCATGAGCAGGCGCAGGTCCTCGGCCGAGCGCGCCAGCGGGCCGATCGTGTCGAGGCTGTGCGACAGCGGCATGCAGCCGGCGCGGCTGACGAGGCCGAAGGTGGTCTTGAGCCCCGTGACGCCGCAGAAATGCGCCGGCAGCCGCACCGAGCCGCCGGTGTCCGAGCCGAGCGCCGCGAAGGTCAGCCCGGCCGCCACCGCGACGCCGGAGCCCGACGACGAGCCGCCGGTGACATGCGCCGGGTTCCACGGGTTGCGGCAGTGGCCGTAATGCGAATTGTGGCCGGTGACGCCATAGGCGAACTCGACCATCTGCAGCGCGCCGAGACGGAAGGCGCCCGCGCCCGACAGACGCTCCAGCACGGTCGCGGTCTCGGGCGCGACCCAGTCCCGGCGCAGCGCCGAGCCGCAGGTGGAGACCTTGCCCGCCTCGTAGAACATGTCCTTGTGGGCGAGCGGCACGCCGTGGAGCGGGCCGGCCGGCTCCGAGGCGTCGGCGGCGTCGGCGCGCGCGAGCGCCGCCTCCTCGTCCAGCGGCAGGAAGGCGTTGACGACCGGCTGCCAGCGCCGGATGCGCGCGATCAGCGCCTCGGTCGCCTCGCGCGACGACAGCTTGCGGGCGCGGATCGCGGCGGCGGCCTCGCCGAGCGAGAGCAGGGCGGGATCGCTCATCGCGCGCCGTCCGCGATGGAGGCCCGGATCAGCACCGCGCCGACGACCGAGTCGTCGAGCTCGAGGCCGTCCTGGAAGTCGCCCGCCGCCGCCGTCACGCCGCCGACCGAGCGCGCGATCCGCGCGGCGCGGTCGAGGTCGACGGACAGTCCGCCGAGCGCCGCCGCGCCCTGCGCGGTCTCGGGCGTGGGAGGCGTGGACGGCGGCATGGGGTGCTCCTCGAATGTCAGGCGATGAGGCCACGACCTTAGTCGAAAGCCTCGACCTGAGCGACGCGCCCCGTCGCCGCGACTTGCAATCGGGGCCTGCGCGCGCGACGACAGCGCGATGGCGGAATGTCCGGGCGTCCTGCACATGGCGGAGATGGCGGACGGCGGGCTGGCGCGGGTGCGCGCGCCCGGCGGACGCCTGAGCGCGGCGCAGGCCCGCGCGATCGCCCGCCTCGCGTCGCGGCTGGGCTCGGGCGTGATAGACCTCACCAACCGCGCCAACCTGCAAATCCGCGGCCTGCCCTTGAGCGCCGGCGCGGAGCTCAGCCGCGCGCTCGCCGATCTGAGCCTGTTCGTCGACGGCCCCGCCGACCGCCGCCGCAACGTGTTGCTCGACCCGCTCTCGGGCTGCGACCCTGTCGAGCGCGCCGACCTCATGCACCTCGCTCAGGCGCTCGACCGGGGTCTCGTCGCCGCGCCCTGGATCGGCGGCCTGTCGCCGAAATTCGCGTTCGCGCTCGACGGCGGCGGCCGCGCCGGCGTCGCGGCGGTCGCCTCGGACGTCGCGCTGCTCGCGCTTGGGGAAGACTTGCTCGCGATCGCCGTCGCCGGGCGGCCGCTCGATCTGGCTCTCTCCGCGGGCTCGGCGGTCGCGGCCGCGCTGTCGATCGCGGAAGCCGCGGCCGCGATCGGCCCCGACGCGCGGGCGCGCGACCTTGACGCCGCAGCGCTGTCGGCCGCCCTTGTCGGCCGTGGCCTCGCGACGCCCGCCCCTGCCCCGGACTGGCCGCGCGCGCTCGATCCGGTCTTCGGAGTCGTCGCGAGCGGCCACGGCCGCGCAGCCTGCGTCGTCCCGGTCGCGGTCGGCCGGCTCGCCCCGGCCGCGCTGTCGCTGCTGGCCGACCTGTCCGAGCGCTACGGGCGCGGCGAGCTCGCGCTCGCGCCCTGGTCGGCGATCGTCCTGCCGAGCGTCGCCGGGGAGGACGCGCCGAAGGTGTTCGCGGCGGCGGAAGCCGCAGGCCTGCCGCCGGTCGCGGTGGCGGAGCGGCTCGCGGTCGTCGCCTGCGCCGGAGCGCCCGCCTGCGTCCGGGCGCGGGAGCCCGCGAAGGCGCTCGCGCTCGCGCTGGTCGCGGCGGCGACGGCGCGGCCGGACGCCCTGCCGCGGGAGCGGCGCAGCCTGCACATCTCCGCCTGCCCCAAGGGCTGCGCAGGCGCGGCCGCCTCCGACCTGCTGCTGCTGGGCGCCGGCGACCGCCCCGGATTCGGCGTCCACGCCGACGCCGCGCCGCGCCGCGCCGGCCCCGAGCGCGGCCGGCTGGAGCGGGCGGAGCCGGAGGCGCTTCTGGCGCTGCTCCGCGACGGAATCCGGTGACGCCGGCGTCGTGCGACCAAGATCGCCTTGCCAGCCGCCGGTCCCCCCGTCACAAGGCTGTCGCTGAGGCCGACGGGGGACGCATGGACTACGAGAAGGACGGCGCGGAGATCTACCGCCGCTCGTTCGCGACGATCCGGGCGGAGGCCGACCTTTCCGGCCTGCCGGACGACGTCGCGGGAGCGGTGGTGCGGATGATCCACGCCAGCGGCATGACCGACCTGCCCGCCGACGTCCGGTTCGATCCCGCGGTGGTCGCGGCCGGCCGCGCCGCGCTCGCCGCCGGCGCGCCGATCCTGTGCGACGCCAAGATGGTGGCGTCCGGCGTCACGCGATCGCGCCTGCCCGCCGACAACGCCGTGCTCTGCCTGCTCGACGACCCGCGCACGCCCCCCCTCGCCCGCGACCTCGGCACCACGCGCTCGGCGGCCGCCGTCGAGCTGTGGCGCGACCGGATCGAGGGCGCGGTGGTCGCGGTCGGCAACGCGCCGACCACGCTGTTCCACCTGCTGGAGCGGCTCGACGCCGGCTGGCCGAAGCCCGCCGCCATCATCGGGCTTCCCGTCGGCTTCATCGGGGCTGCGGAATCGAAGGCCGAGCTCGCGCGCGACCCGCGCGGCGTCCCCTTCCTCACGCTGCTCGGCCGCCGCGGCGGCAGCGCCATGGCGGTCGCGGCCCTGAACGCGATCGCGGACCCGAAGGAATGACCGTGGGCAAACTCTCCGGCGTCGGCGTCGGGCCGGGCGATCCCGAGCTGCTGACGCTGAAGGCGCTCAGGCTGATCCAGGAGGCGGACGTCGTCGCCTACCCCGCCGCCAAGGCCGGGAACGGCGTCGCGCTGTCGGCGGCCCGGCCGCATCTGCGCGCCGATCAGGAGCTGCTGCCGCTGGTCTATCCCGTGACCGCGAGCCCCGAGGCCGACCTGCCCTCCTACCCGCAGGTAATGCGCGACTTCTACGACGCCACCGCGGAGGAGATCGCGGCGAAGCTCGACGCCGGCCGCAACGTCTGCGTGCTGTGCGAGGGCGATCCGTTCTTCTACGGCTCGTTCATCTACTGGCACGCGCGGCTGAAGGACCGGTACGAGACCACGGTCGCGCCGGGCGTGTCGTCGATCATGGCCGGCCCCGCGGCGCTCGGCGTGCCGCTGGTGCTGCGCCGCGACACCGTTACGGTCATCCCCGGCACGCTGCCGGCGGAGGAGCTGACGCGCCGGCTCGCGGGCGCCGACGCCGCCGTGGTGATGAAGCTCGGCCGAACCTTCGCCAAGGTGCGCGCGGCGCTCGAGGCGGCCGGGGTGCTCGACCGCGCCTGGTACGTCGAGCGCGCGAGCCAGGACCGCGAGCGCACGCTGCGCGCGGCGGACGTGGACCCGGCGACCGCGCCTTATTTCTCGATCATCGTCCTGCCCGGCCGCGAGATCCCGTGAGCCGCCCGATCGTCTTCGCCTTCAACGCCGCCGGCGCCGGAACCGCGGCGCGGGTGGCGGCCGCGACCGGCGGCGAGAGCTCGGGGCTCGCCGGGCGGGTCGACGGGCTCGACGGCCGCTTCGACGACGCCGCGGCCGCGGTCGCGGAGGCGTTCCGCGCCGGGCGGCCGGTGATCGGCGTCTGCGCGGCCGGCATCCTGATCCGCCTGATCGCGCCGCTGCTGCGCGACAAGCATGCGGAGCCGCCGGTGCTCGCGATTTCCGACGACGGCTCCTCGGTCGTGCCGCTGCTTGGCGGCCTCGCCGGGGCGGACGTGCTGGCGCGGACGATCGCGGGCGCGCTCGGCGGACGCGCCGCGATCACCGGCGCCGGAGCGCGCCGCTTCGGCGTGGTGCTGGAATCGCCGCCGGACGGCTGGACGCTGGCCAATCCGGAGGACGCCAAGTCCGTGACCTCGGCGCTGCTGTCCGGCGACAGCGCGCGCCTCGAGGGCGAGGCGCCCTGGCTCGCGGCCTCCGACCTGCCCCTCGGCCCGGACGGCGCGGTGGTCCTGCGCGCCTCGGTCGAGGCCGGCCCGCCGCCGCCGGGCGGCCTGCTGTTCCACCCACGCGCCCTGATCGCCGAGTTCGACCGGCCCGACGTCGAGATGCTGGACGCCTTCGACCGCGCGCTGGACGCGCTGGGGCTTGCGCCCGAAGCGCTCGCCTTCGCCACCGCCCCCGAGGGCGCGCCGATCCACCACGGCTTCGTAGACGAGCTCAACCGCCGCCGCTTCCCGCTCCGCATCGTCGAGCAGCGGCTCGCCGACGACGATGTCGTCCATGGCGAGCCGGGCTTCCGCATCCATCGCCGCGCCGAGCCCGCGTCGCCGGACGAGACCGGCCGCGCCGCCGGCCGCGTCACCGTGATCGGCCTCGGCCCCGGCCCGCGCGGCTGGCTGTCGCCGGAGGCCGCGGCCGCGCTCGACCGCGCCACCGACCTCGTCGGCTACGAGCCCTATCTCGACATGGCGCCGGAGCGGCCGGGGCAGCGCCGGCACGGCTCCGACAATCGTGTGGAGCTTGAGCGCGCGCAGGCCGCGCTGACGCTCGCAGCTCAAGGGCGCGAGGTGGCGGTGCTGTCCTCCGGCGACGCCGGCGTGTTCGGCATGGCGGCCGCGGTGATGGAGGCGCTCGACGGCGAGCCCGCCCGCTGGCCCTCGGTCGCGGTCGAGGTGACGCCGGGCATCTCGGCGATGCAGGCGGCGGCGGCGCGGCTCGGCGCCCCGCTCGGCCACGATTTCGCGGTGATCTCGCTGTCGGACTACCTGAAGCCCTGGGACGCGATCGCCCGCAGGCTCGCCGCCGCGGCCGAGGCCGACCTCGCGCTCGCGCTCTACAATCCGGCGTCGAAATCCCGCCGCGAGCAGATCGTCGACGCCATCGCGATTCTTCGCGCGCGGAAGGCCCCCGAAACCGTGGTCGCGCTCGCCCGCAGCATCGGCCGCGACGGCGAGGCGACCACCGTCACCACGCTCGGCGCGCTCGATCCGGACATGATCGACATGCGCACGCTGATCGTCGTCGGCTCGTCCCGCACCCGCGCCTTCGCCCGCTCCGACGGCCGGGTGTGGGTCTACACGCCACGGAGCTACCGAGAGTCTTAGGGCGGGCGGCGGTTTGCAGCGGGCGCCGGAAACGCCGCGTCATGGTCCGGCTCGACCGGACCATCCATCTACGACGCCGAGCTCTGCGTCGCCGATGGGTCCTCCGGTCAAGCCGGAGGATGACGAGGAGCTTGGGTCACGGCCTGTTCGACAGGAACTCCAGCACGCCGGCCTTGTAGACCTTGTCGCCCACCGCGCGGTTGTGGTCGCGGCGCGGGATTTCGAGCACCTCGGAGCCGGGAATGAGCTGCGCCAGCGCGTGCGGATCGCCGGCCACATCGTCCTCCGTGCCGACCGCGATCAGCGTCGGGACCGTGATCGTCCCAAGCTTCTTCGGCTCGACCAGCGCGCGCTGCATGCGCATGCAGGCCGCGAGCGCGCGGCGGTCGGCGCCGGTCGCCTCGGCGAAGCGGCGGAACATCTTGGCGGTCGGGTTGACGATGTCGTCGACGCTGTCGGCGAGCAGGCCCTCCGTGATCTCCTCCGCCGAAGGCGCGCCGCGCAGCAGGCCCTCGCCCATGCCGCCGATGATGGCGCTGCGCAGCCGCTGGGCTGCGTTGATCGCGAGCAGCGCGGTGACGCGGCCGCCCATGGAGTAGCCCATCACGTCGGCGCGGGGGACGTCGAGATGGTCCAGCAGCCGGAGCGCGTCCTCGGCCATAAGGTCGGAGCCGTAGAAGGCGGGGTCGTAGAGCTTCTGGCTCGCGCCGTGGCCGCGGTTGTCGATCGCGATCACGCGGCGGCCGTCGGCCTTCAGCACGTCGAACCAGCCCGGCCCGACCCAGTTCACGTCGATGTTCGAGGCGAAGCCGTGGATCAGCAGGATCGGGTCGCCCTCCCCTTCGTCGCGGTAGGCGAGTTCGATTCCGTCGGAGAGGAAGGTCGGCATGCGGGCTCCGGTCGCGGGACGTCGTCTGATCGGCTTGAGGCGGCGACCCTATCCGCCGACGGCCTGCGACGAAAGACGTCAGCGGCGCTTGTCGGGAACAGCCAAACCGCCTAAGCCGGAGCCATCCGCACGACCCTCTCGAGGACCCGCGCCATGGCCGACCACGGAACGCCGCACTTCGCCAACGACGCCGGCGTCAGCGTCATCCACATCGGCGCGAGGGAGTTCCAGTGCATCGGCGCGACGCCGCCCTACGACCACCCGCACGTGTTCCTCGACATGGGCTCGGACGTCGAGATCATCTGCCCGTACTGCTCGACGCTCTACCGCTTCCGCGCCGACCTGCACGCCGACCAGTCGGATCCGGCGGCGTGCCTCTGGCGGGCGCCCGCCGCCGCCTGAGCGGCGGATGGCCCCCCCGGTCCTCGTCGCGGGCGCCGGAATAGGCGGCCTGACGCTCGCGCTCGCGCTCGCGCGCCGCGGCGCCCCCTCGGAGATTTTCGAACGCGCCGCCGTCCTCGACGAAATCGGCGCCGGCGTCCAGCTCGCCCCCAACGCCAGCCGCGCGCTCGACGCGCTCGGGCTCGGGCCGGCGCTCGACGCCGTCGCGGTGCGGCCCGAAGGCGTGTTCGTCGTCGACGCGCCGCGCGGACGCCGCCTGAAGGAAATCCCGCTCGGCCTCCGCGCCGAACGGCGCTGGGGCGCGCCCTACCGCGTCGTCCACCGCGCCGATCTTCAGGCGGTCCTGCTCGCCGCCGTCCTCGCCGAACCGTCCGCGACCATCACGCTCGGCGCGACCGTGACCGCGGCGGAAGAGACCGCCGACGGGGCCGCGCTCGTCTTCGACCGGGACGGCGCTCCGGACCGACGCGAGGGCGCCGTCGTCGTCGGCGCGGACGGGCTGCGGTCGGTCGTCCGGGACGCGGTGAAGCTCCCCAGAGCCGTGCGCGAGACCGGCCTCGTCGCCGCGCGCGCGATCGTTCCCGCGGCGGCGCTGCCGGAGGCCTTTCCCGTCAGCCATGTCAGCGTCTGGCTCGGTCCGGGCGCGCATATGGTGGTCTATCCCGTGCGCGGGGGGCGGGAGGCCAACGTGGTGCTCATCGGCGCGGTCGGCGACGCCGCGCCGGACGCGCGGGTCGCGCGCTGGGCGGAGCCCGCCCGCGCGCTGGTCGCGGCGGCGGACCGCTGGACCGACTGGCCGCTGTTCGACCGCGCCCCCGCGCCGCGCCTGCGGCGGGGCCGCGTCGCGCTGATCGGCGACGCCGCCCACGCCACCCTGCCCTCGCTCGGACAGGGCGCGGCCTTCGCCATCGAGGACGCCGTCGTGCTCGCCCGCCTGATCGCGGCCGGCGGGCCGGACCCGCTCGCGGCCTACGAGACGGCGCGGATCATGCGCGCGATGCGCCTGCCGGAAGCCTCGCGGCGCCAGATCGCGATCGACCACATGGGCGGCCTCGCGGCGCGGGCGCGCAACCTCGCGCTCGCAGCCGCCCCGACGGGCGCCCTGCTCGGCGGTCTGGACTGGATCTACGGCTGGCGCGACGCGGAGGGGTGAGGCGCGGCCTCAGGCCTTCTCCCACCGCACGTTGAGCGCCTCGAACGAGCGCACGCCGAGGCCGGGCGACACTTTGAACTTGATCCGCTCGAGATACATCTCGAACAGCTTGGTCTGCAGCGCCTTCTCCTGCGCGTCGTCCTCGAACTGGCGCATATAAGCGTTGGCCTCGTCGAGAATGCTCTCGCAGAGATCGGGGTTCTCGTTTGCGAGCTCGAACTTCTCCCTGAGATCGGAGAAATCCTTCTTCACCGGGATGAAGTGCTTCCACGGCTCGAGCTTCTCTTCCATGAGCCAGCTCGAGATGGTCGGCTTCGGCATCATCACGACCGAACGCGAGGTCAGCGCCCATTTCAGCCCGGTCGCGACGTCCTTGCCCTCGGGCACGAGGATGTACTTCGACTTCAGCTGCTCGGCGATCGACACCGGCGGCTTGCGGTACTTCTGCACCGCGCCGGTCGGCAGGTAGCCCGACTTCGGGTTGTCGAACTGGCGCGTCGTCTTGGTCAGGCCGACGTCCACCCAGTCCTCGTTCGCGAGCGCCCAGTCCAGCACCAGGTTGAAGCGCGCGGACTGGTAGTCGCTGTGGCGGGACTTCGGATCCGCGTACCAGTGCCCGGAGCTGACGCCGCGCCAGACCACCCGCTTCGCCTTCTCCGCGAACGGCATGTCGTTCGCTTTGACCTCGTCGAAGTCCGCCTGCGACCAGTGCCGGTTGGTGTTGAGCTTGAGGATGATCGAATTGCCGTACGAGCCGACCGGCCGCGTCTTGGCGAAGCTCGGCAGGATCGTGTTCGCCGTGACGTCGCCATGCTTCAGCAGGAACGCCACTTTCCGGCCGGCGAACTGGTCGACGATCGGCGCGATCTGGTCGAAATAGTTCAGGAACAGCCAGCCGTCGTGCTGGCCGAACTTCTTCGGGATGTAACGTTCCCGCTCGGTTTCGGCCACGCGCGTCAGGTAGGTCGGCGCCAGGATGCCGGCGGCCCAGTCCGTGATGCGGTAAACTGCGCGGTCGGTCTTGGCCAGGGCGCCGGCATAGAACGCCAACCGATCAATCGCCATTCCGCGCCTCGCTTCTCAACCACAGTCCGACACCCGCCCGGCCACCGCGCGGCGGGCACCTCATAATCCGTCCGCGCGAGCGGATCAATTTGACGTCGTCCCGCGTCGCTCTCACGCCTTGCGCCCGAACAGGCCGAGCACGGCTCCGGCGAGCGGCGCCAGCACCTTCCCCGCGATCGGGATGAGCGCGAGGCCGACCGCGAGGCCGACCACGCCCGCGCCCGCCGCGCCGACGATCCACTCGACCGCGCCGCCGAGCGCCGGGACCGCGCGACCGGCCGCGGCCGCCCAGTCGTGGACCAGGTGGGCCGGCCCGCCGAGCCCATACTCTTCGAGGCCGTGGAGCAGGATGCCGCCGCCGACCCAGATCATCGCCGCGGTGCCGACGATCGCGAGCAGCTTGAGGAAGACCGGCATGCCCTTCACCAGCCCGCGGCCGATCGCGCGGCCGGCCGCGCCGAGCGCCGTCGGCGACGTCCGGCTCGCGAGCGCGACGCCGAGGTCGTCCGCCTTCACGATCAGGGCCACGACGCCGTAGACGCCGACCGTGACGGCGATGCCAACAACCGCCAGCACCACCGCCTGGCTCACCAGGCCGCTGTCCGGCAGCGTGGCGAGCGTGATCGCCATGATCTCGGCCGAGAGTATGAAATCGGTCTTGATCGCGCCCGCGACCCTTTGCTCCTCAAGCGCGGCGGCGTCGGCGGTCCCGGCGGCCTCAGCCTCATGCGCGTGCGCGGCGTGCGGAAACACGGCCTCGAACACCTTCTCGGCGCCCTCGTAGCAGAGATAGGCGCCGCCCAGCATCAGCAGCGGGGTGATCAGCCACGGCGCGAAGAAGCTCAGCGCCAGCGCCGCGGGCGTCAGGAACAGCAGCTTGTTCTTGAGCGAGCCCCAGGCGATCCGGGCGATGATCGGCAGCTCGCGCTCGGGCTTGAAGCCAACCACGTAGCGCGGCGTGACCGCGGCGTCGTCGATCACCACGCCGGCGGCCTTGGCGCCGGCCTTGGCCGCCTGTCCCGCCACGTCGTCGATCGACGCGGCGGCGACCTTCGCGATCGCCGCGACGTCGTCGAGGAGCGCGAGAAGCCCGACGCTCACGCAGCAGCCTTGCGGCCGCGCTTCGGAGCGGCGTCGGAGCGGACGCGGCCGAGCCCCGCCTTCTTGGCGAGCTCGGACCGCGCGGCGGCGTAGTTCGGCGCGACCATGGGATAGTCGGCCGGCAGGCCCCATTTGGCGCGGTAGTCCTCGGGGCTCATGTCGTACCGCGTGCGCAGGTGCCGCTTCAGCGACTTGAACGGCTTGCCGTCCTCCAGACAGACCACGTAGTCGGGCGTGACTGACCTGCGGATCGGCACGGCGGGCTTCAGCTCGACGACCGGCGCTTCGGTCGTTCCGGCCGCAACCGCCGCCAGCGCGTCGTGCACCGTCCTGATGAGCGCGGGCAATTCCGCCGCCGGCACCGAATTGTTGCTGACATAAGCGCCGACGATGTCAGCCGCGAGCGTAACGAAACCCGAATCTGCGCTCATTTGCTACGCGCTCCGTTGCCAAGTCTCTTCATTGCAGCGCGTCGAACGCGAAAAGCAAGGCGGTAATGGACGCGCTTCGTATTTCGGAAAGCTGAACCCGCTCTTTTCGCTTTGAGCGCATGGCCGGGTGACGCGGGCGCGCGCTCGGCTTAACTTGCGCCCGAAAGCCTTCTCAATCGGCGTCCGATCCCATCGGCGGCCTTCGGCGCTTTCGCCGACAGAGGCCGCCGAGCGCCGCATTTCCGTGCCTGGAGCGTTCATGTCCTTCGACCTCTTGATCAAAGGCGGCGTCGTCGCCACGGCCTCCGACGTGTTCCGCGCCGACATCGGCGTGCGCGACGGCGTCATCGCGGCGCTCGGCCTCGATCTCGGGGCCGCGGACGAGGTGATCGACGCCTCCGGCAAGCTCGTCCTTCCCGGCGGCATCGACAGCCACGTCCACATCGCGCAGCCGAGCGGCGACGGAATCGTGATGGCGGACGACTTCGAGAGCGCGACGCGCTCCGCCGCCTTCGGCGGCAACACCACCGTGATGCCGTTCTGCATGCAGGAGCGCGGCACGCCGCTGCGCGCGACGCTCGCCGACTACCACGCCAAGGCCGACGGCGAGTGCTTCGTGGACGTCAGCTTCCACCTCGTCATCTCCGAGCCGAACGCCCAAACGCTCGGCCAGGACCTGCCGGCCCTGATTGAGGACGGCTACACCTCGTTCAAGGTCTTCATGACCTACGAGGGCCTCGCGCTCGACGACATGGAGATGCTCGAGGTGATGTCGACCGCGCGCGAGACCGGCGCGCTGGTGATGGTGCACGCCGAGAACTACGACGCGATCCGCTTCCTCGCCGACCGGCTGGAGCGCGCGGGCAAGACCGCGCCGTTCTTCCACGGCCCCTCGCGCCCGATCCCGGTGGAGCGGGAGGCGACCCACCGCGCCATCAGCCTGGCCGAGATCGTCGACGTGCCGGTCGTCATCGTCCATGTCTCGAACCGCGAGGCGATGGAGGAGATCGCGCGGGCGCGGCGGCGGGGCCTGAAGGTCTACGGCGAGACCTGCCCGCAATATCTCGTCCTGACCGAGAAGGACATGGACGGGCTGAACATGGAGGGCGCCAAGTACGTGTGCAGCCCGCCGCCCCGCGACGAGGCGCACCAGCAGGCCTGCTGGGAGGGGCTCGAACAGGGGATCTTCGACCTGTTCTCCTCCGACCACTGCCCGTTCCGCTACGACGACCCCAAGGGCAAGCTCAACCCGAAGGCCCGCACCAGCTTCCGCTGGGTGCCGAACGGCATCCCGGGCGTGGAGACCCGGCTGCCGATCCTGTTCTCGGAGGGGGTGTCCAAGGGACGCATCACGCTGCAGCAGTTCGTGGCGCTCTCGGCGAGCAACCACGCCCGCATGTACGGCCTGACGCGAAAAGGCTCGATCGCCATCGGCATGGACGCCGACATCGCGATCTGGGACCCGGAGCGCGAGGTCGTCATCAGCCAGAGCCTGCTGCACCACGGACCGGACTACACGCCTTACGAGGGCATCCCGGTGAAGGGCTGGCCGGTCACGACGATCGTGCGCGGCAAGCCGATCGTGCGCGACGGCGCGCTGGTCGGCGCGAAGGGCCAGGGCGGCTACGTCGTGCGCGAGCGGTCCGCCTACGCCCGGCCCAAGACAAGACCCTGACGGCTCAGAAGCCCTCGACGAACAGGGGCTCGCCGAGCCGGACCTCCTCGGTGTCGCGGCCGTCGCCGGCCTCCCACATCCACATCGCGAACAGCGCCTCGGCGTCGAAGGCGACCAGCGGCAGGTGCCACACCCCGCGGGCGTAGTGCACGCCGGTCGTCGCCGGCGCGACGAAGGCCTGCGCCTTGGCGACCAGCGGCGCCCCGTCGGGCCCGGACGGCGCGACCACGACGAGGTAGTCGCGCGCGACGATCGGCGTGAAGCTCTGGCTCGAGCGGGGGTGGCGCTCCAGCACGTCGATCGCGAACGGGCGCGGGGACGGCGCGATCCGGTAGAGCGCGAGGCGCGCCTCGGGCGCGTCCTCGGCGCGGTCGAGCGCGACGATGTCGTCGTGACGGGTCGCGCGGCCGCCGTTCACGGGCCGCGACGGGCCGGAGCCGATCGCGATGGGGGCGCCGAACGGGGCGAAGGCGGCCGCCGTCAGCGATCGGGGACGGAGCGTGGGCGTCACGACGGCCTGCGCTCCGGCGCGAGATCCGGCGCCGCGCTTTGGAACTGACCAAAGCGCCTGTTTTTTATGCAGCGCTGTTTTGTCTTGGCCATTGGTCGAACACCTCCTCCCCGGAGCCCACCTGCTGGCACGCGCCTTGCTGCGTCGCACCAAGCCCCCGGCGAGCCGGGGCGGACCGCAGGAGAAACGTACGAAATGATCCGGAAGACTTTGTCGCGCGCCGCGCTCGCCGGCCTAGCCGTAATGGGGAGCTGCCTAGCGGCCCACGCCCAGGGCACCCTCAGGATCGGCATGACCGCGTCCGACATCCCGCTGACGACCGGACAGACCGACAACGGCGGCGAAGGCATGCGGTTCATGGGCTACACGGTCTATGACGGGCTCATCAACTGGGATCTGACCAGCGCCGACAAGCCCTCCGACATCACGCCCGGCCTCGCCACCGAATGGGGCATCGCGCCCGGCGACGAGAGCAAGACGAAGTGGATCTTCAAGATCCGTCCCGGCGTGAAATTCCACGACGGCTCGGACTTCACGGCCGAGTCGGTGGTCTGGAACCTCGACAAGCTGATGAAGACGGACGCGCCGCAGTACGACCAGCGCCAGTCGGCGCAGGGCAAGTCGCGCATTCCGGCGGTCGCCTCCTACCGCGTCGTCGATCCGATGACGGTCGAGATCGTCACCAAGGCGCCCGACGCCACCCTGCCCTACCAGCTCGCCTGGATCATGATGTCCTCCCCCGCCCAGTGGGAGAAGCTCGGCAAGAGCTGGGAGGCCTTCGCCAAGACGCCGTCCGGCACCGGTCCGTGGAAGCTGACCGGCTTCGCGCCGCGCGAGCGCGCCGAGATGGTTCCGAACAAGGAGTACTGGGACAAGACCCGCGTCCCGAAGCTCGACAAGCTGATCCTGATGCCGCTGCCGGAGCCGAACGCCCGCGTCGCGGCGCTGCGCGCCGGCCAGGTCGACTGGATCGAGGCCCCGGCGCCGGACGCCGTGGAGTCGCTGAAGGGCGCCGGCTTCCAGATCGTCACCAACGCCTACCCGCACAACTGGACCTGGCACCTGTCGCGCGTCGAGGGTTCGCCGTGGAACGACATCCGCGTGCGCAAGGCCGCGAACCTCGCCATCGACCGCGAGGGCATGAAGGAGCTGCTGTCGGGCATGATGATCCCGGCGCAGGGCTGGCTGCCGCCCGGGCACCAGTGGTTCGGCGAGCCGACCTTCAAGGTCACCTATGACGTCGAGCAGGCCAAGAAGCTGCTGGCCGAGGCCGGCTACGGGCCGGACAAGCCGATCCGGACCAAGATCCTGATCTCGCCCTCGGGCTCCGGCCAGATGCTGCCGCTGCCGATGAACGAGTTCATTCAGCAGAGCCTCGCCGAGGTCGGCATCATGGTCGACTACGAGGTGGTCGAGTGGAACCAGATGATCAACATCTGGCGCGCCGGCGCGAAGGACCCCTCCGCCCGCGGCACCACGGCGATCAACTACTCCTACTTCATCCAGGACCCGTTCAGCGGCTTCATCCGGCAGACCCAGTGCAGCCTGTCGGCGCCCGCCGGCGTGAACTGGGGCTACTACTGCGATCCCGAGACCGACAAGCTGTTCGACGAGGTGCGCAACACCTTCGATCCGGCCGCCCAGACCGCGATCCTGAAGAAGGTGCACGAGAAGTTCGTCAACGACGCGCTGTTCCTGTTCGTCACCCACGACGTCGCCCCGCGCGCCATGAGCGCCAAGGTGAAGGGCTTCGTGCAGGCGCAGAACTGGTTCCAGAACTTCGGGACCATCACGGTCGAGCCGTAACGGCCGACGACACGCAGGGCCGCACCCCCCGGCCGCCTCGGCCGGGGGGAAAGCCGAGCCGCTCGTCCGCGTCGGAGAACTGACCTCATGCTGCTCTACATCCTGAAGCGGATCGTCTACGTCGCGCCGGTCGCGCTCGGCGTCAGCCTCGTCTGCTTCATGCTGGTCCACCTCGCGCCGGGCGACCCGCTCACCGCGATCATGCCGGTGGACGCCACCGCCGAGCAGCAGGCGGAGATGCGGACGATCTACGGCTTCGACCGGCCGCTGCCGGTGCAGTTCGGAATCTGGCTCGGCAAGGTGCTGACCGGCGACCTCGGCGTCTCGATCGCGACCGGGCGGCCGGTGCTCGGCGAGGTGGCGCGGGCGGTCAAGAACTCGCTGATCCTCGCCGCCGTCGCGACCCTGATCGGTTTCGCGCTCGGCTCGTTCTTCGGCTTCGTCGCCGGCTACTTCCGCAACAGCGTGATGGACCGCCTCGCCTCGGCGGTCTCGGTGCTCGGCGTCTCGGTGCCGCATTACTGGCTCGGCATGGTGATGGTGATCATCTTCTCGGCCCAGCTCAATTGGCTGCCGCCGACCGGCGCGGGGCCCGGCGGCTCCGCCGACTGGCGGCCGGACTTCGAGCATCTGCGCTACATCATCCTGCCCGCCATCACGATGTCGGTGATCCCGATGGGCATCATCGCCCGCACCGTGCGGGCGCTGGTCGCCGACATCCTGTCCCAGGAGTTCGTGCAGGCGCTGCGCGCCAAGGGCCTCGGCGAATGGGGCGTGTTCAAGCACGTCGTCACCAACGCCGCGCCGACCGCGCTCGCCGTCATGGGCCTGCAGCTCGGCTACCTGCTCGGCGGCTCGATCCTGATCGAGACCGTGTTCGCCTGGCCGGGCGCGGGCTTCCTGCTCAACGCCGCGATCTTCCAGCGCGACCTGCCGCTGCTGCAGGGCACGATCCTCGTGCTGGCGATGTTCTTCGTGAGCCTCAACCTGATCGTGGACGTCGCCCAGACGGCGCTCGATCCGCGCATCCAGAGGGCATGACGATGGCCGCCGTCGCCGACAGCCTCTCCGCCCCCTCGCCCGCCCCGGTCGAGATCCGCGCCAGCCGCGGCTACTGGAGCAGCGTGCTCCTGCGCCTCAGGCGCGATCCGGTCGCGATGGTCGCGCTCGCCGTGATCCTTCTGATCGTGCTCGCGGCGATTTTCGCGCCGTGGATCGCGCCCGCCGACCCGTTCAAGGGCTCGATGATCCGCCGCCTCCGGCCGATCGGGACGCCGGGCTATCCGCTCGGCTCCGACGAGCTCGGCCGCGACATGCTGAGCCGCCTGCTCTACGGCGGCAGGCTGTCGCTGTTCCTCGGCGTCATGCCGGTCATCCTCGCTTTCGGCATCGGGTCCACCATCGGTATCGTGGCCGGCTATCTCGGCGGCTGGATCAACACGGTGACGATGCGCACCATCGACGTGTTCTTCGCGTTCCCGTCGGTGCTGCTCGCGATCGCGCTGTCGGGCGCGCTCGGCGCCGGCATCCTGAACTCGATCGTGTCGCTCACGGTGGTGTTCGTGCCGCAGATCGCCCGCGTCGCGGAAAGCGTGACGACCCAGATCCGCACCCGCGACTATGTGGAGGCCGCGCGCATCTCGGGCGCGAGCGGCTTCACGATCGTCCGGGTGCACGTGCTCGGCAACGTGCTCGGGCCGATCTTCGTCTACGCCACCAGCCTGATCAGCGTGTCGATGATCCTCGCGTCGGGCCTCTCGTTCCTCGGTCTCGGCGTGCGCCCGCCGGAGCCGGAATGGGGCCTGATGCTGAACACGCTGAGGACCGCGATCTACAACCAGCCGCTGGTCGCCGCGCTGCCGGGGGTGATGATCTTCCTCACCTCGATCTCGTTCAACCTGTTCTCGGACGGCCTGCGTTCGGCCATGGAGGTCCGCCAGTGATCATCGGCGCCCCCACCCCGCCGCCCGGCGGCTTCCCCCGCGACCGGGGCGGCCCCGGCCAGCCGCTGCTGTCGGTGAAGGGCCTCGTCAAGCACTTCGGCGTCAAGAAGGGCTTCCTGACCAAGGCGGGCCCGATCGTGCGCGCGGTCGACGGCGTCGACTTCGACGTCGCCAAGGGCGAGACGCTCGGCATCGTCGGCGAGTCGGGCTGCGGCAAGTCGACCACCGCGCGGCTCGTCATGCAGATCATCGCGCCCGACGCCGGCGACATCCTGTTCGACGGCGAGCGCGTGGGCTCCCAGGCGCTCAGCCTGAACGGCTTCCGCAAGCAGGTGCAGATGGTGTTCCAGGACAGCTACGCGTCCCTGAACCCGCGCCTGACCGTCGAGGACACAATCGCCTTCGGCCCGAAGGTGCACGGCGCGAGCCGGCGCGCGGCCACGACCCGCGCCCACGACCTGCTGCACCGCGTAGGCCTCGAGCCCGCCCGCTTCGCGGGCCGCTACCCGCACGAGCTGTCGGGCGGCCAGCGCCAGCGCGTCAACATCGCCCGCGCGCTCGCGCTCGATCCCCGGCTGCTGATCCTCGACGAGGCCGTCTCGGCGCTCGACAAGTCGGTCGAGGCGCAGGTGCTGAACCTGCTGCTCGACCTCAAGGACGAGTTCGGCCTCACCTACATGTTCATCAGCCACGACCTCAACGTGGTGCGGTTCATGTCGAACCGGGTGATGGTGATGTATCTCGGCAAGGTCGCCGAGTTCGGGCCGTCCGAGGCGCTGTTCGAGACGCCGAAGCACCCCTACACCGGCGCGCTGCTGGCCTCGATGCCCTCCATGGACCCCGACGCGCGCACCGAGACCGCGCCGCTGACCGGCGATCCGCCCAACCCGATCAACCCGCCGCCGGGCTGCCGGTTCAACCCGCGCTGCGCAAAAAGCGCGGCGCTGTGCGGGCACAAGGAGCCGACCCTGCTCGACGCCGGCGTGGACCACCGGGCCGCCTGCTGGCTCGTCGACCCCGCCTCCGGCCATCCGAGGATCGCGGCATGAGCGCCATGGCGAAGATGGTCGACGTCCAGGGCCTGACCGTGGACTTCAAGGGGCCGAAGGGGCCGATCCGCGCCGTCGACGGCGTCGATCTCGATCTCCGGCGCGGCGAGACCGTGGCGCTGCTGGGCGAATCCGGCTCCGGCAAGAGCGTGACGCTGCGCTCGCTGATGCGGCTCCACCCCTCCTCCGCGAAGATCGGCGGCAAGGTCGAGGTCGACGGCCGCGACGTGCTGAAGATGGGATCGCGCGAGCTCGCGTCCTTACGCGGCCCCGTGGTCTCGATGATCTTCCAGGACCCGGGGCTGGCGTTCGACCCGGTCTACCGGATCGGCGACCAGATCGTCGAAGCGGTGCGGCGGCACGAGAAGCTGTCGAAGGCGGAGGCGCGCAAGCGCGCGCTCGAGCTGTTCGAGCGGGTGCGCATCCCCTCGCCCGACAAGCGGCTCGACAACTACCCGCACGAGATGTCCGGCGGCATGCGCCAGCGCGCCATGATCGCGCTCGCGCTGGTCTGCCGCCCCAAGGTGCTGCTCGCGGACGAGCCCACGACCGCGCTCGACGCCACGGTGCAGATCCAGGTGCTGCTGCTGCTGCGCGAGCTGCAGCGGGAGCTCGGCCTCGCGGTGGTGTTCGTGACGCACGACATCGGCGTGGCGGTCGAGGTCGCCGACCGCATCGCCGTGATGTACGCCGGCCGCATCGTCGAGATGGGCCCGTGCCGGGACGTCATCCGCGATCCGCGCCACCCCTACACGCAGGGGCTGCTGCTGTCGCGCGCGAGCCACGCCCCGACGCCGGGCGCGCGCCTCGCCGCGATCCCCGGCGCGCCGCCGGACCTCAGCGACCTGCCGCCGGGCTGCGCGTTCCGGCCGCGCTGCGGGCATGCGATCGACGACTGCGCGGAAACCGCGCCGCCGGCCGCCGACGTCGGCCCCGCCCATTTCGCGCGCTGCATCCGCACGCGCCGCGCGGCGGAGGCGTTCGAATCCGTGACCGCGTGATGGCCCGCCGCTCAGCCGCCGCGCGCCGCCGCGATGGCCGCGTCGACGGCGGCCGCGACGCCGTCGAGCACGGCGACGTCCGCCGCGTTCGCGATCTCGGCCGCGAAGCCTGCGAACGGCGCGCCGCCGAGCAGCACCGCCTCGGCGCCGTCTTCCACGGCGCAGGCGCGGACGGCCGCCAGCACCTCGTCGCGGTGGCGCGCGCGGTCGGCGATCAGATCGCGCACGCCGGCGCGGACGAGCCGCATTCCGCCAAGCTGCGGCGCGAGCCCGAGTTCGCCGATCCGCGCCCGCACGGCGTCCGCCATGGCGGGGCCGGCGGTGACGAGGCCGAACCTCCGGCCTCCCGCGGCCGCAGCCCGCAGGCCCGCGCGCCCGAACCCGACCACCGGCATGATTCGCAGCGCTTCGGCCTCCTCGAAGCCCGGATCGAGGAAGGCCGCGACGATCACGGCGTCGCAGGTCCGGTGGGCGTCCACCGCCTCCGCCACGGCGCGCGCGGCGACCTGCGCCTCCTCAGGCGTCTGGATTCCCGGGGCGCCGAAGGCGGCGGTGACGGCCACGATCGCGGCCTTTTCGCCCGCGCGGCGGCGGGCTTCCGCGGCCAGCAGCGCGGTCACCGCTTCCGCGGTGTTGGGATTGACGAGTAGGATGCGAGCTTGGCCCGACACGACGCCCCTTCCCGATCGCTTCATGCCCACAGCACCTAGCACGACTCCCGCGCCCGCCGGCATGGCGCGACGCATCTGCGAACGCGTGGACGCGCTCGCGGCGATCTCGGCCGACGTCGGCGCGATCACGCGCGTGTTCATGAGCCCGGAGCAGACGCGCGCCACCGAGCTAACGCTCGGCTGGATGGCGGACGCCGGCATGACGACCCGTGTGGACGCCATCGGCAACGTCATCGGCCGCTACGAGGGCGCGACGCCGGGCGCGAAGGCGATCCTCGTGGGGTCGCATCTCGACACCGTGCGCAACGCCGGCCGGTGGGACGGCATCCTTGGCGTCGTCACCGCCATCGAATGCGTCGCGGCGCTTGCGGCGGAGGGCGTACGCCTGCCTTACGCCGTCGAGGTGGTCGGCTTCTCCGACGAGGAGGGCACGCGCTTCGGCGCGACCATGCTCGGAAGCCACGCGCTCGTCGGCGACTTCGCGCCCGAGCTGCTGCGGCTGCGCGACAACGACGGGATCAGCATGGCGGACGCCATGCGGGCGCGGGGTTTCGACCCCGACAGGATCGGCGAGGCCAAGCGTTCGGCCGAAGACTTCGTCGCCTATCTCGAGCTGCACATCGAACAGGGCCCGACGCTGCAGGCCTACCGCTTACCCGTCGGCTGCGTCGGATCGATCTGCGGCGCGACGCGGCTTGCGGTGACGCTCACCGGCACGGCGAGCCACGCCGGCACCACGCCCATGAACCACCGCGCCGACGCGCTGGCGGGGGCCGCCGCGAGTGTGCTCGCCGTCGAGCAGGCGGCGACCGCGAGCCGCGGGCTGGTGGCGACCGTCGGCAAGCTCGCGATCGAGCCCGGCGGCGCGAACGTCGTGCCGGGGCTCGCCGCCTTCACCGTCGACGTCCGCGCGCCGACCGACGGCCAGCGGCTGCAGACGCTGCGGCGGATCGAGGAATCCATCATGGCGATCGCCTCGACGCGCGGCCTCGGCGTGTCGATCGCGCGCATCCACGACGAGCCCGCGGCGGCCTGCTCGCGCGACCTGCAGAACCGCATCGACGCCGCCATCGCCGAGTTCGGCCTCGAGCCGCTCCGGCTCGCGAGCGGCGCCGGCCACGACGCCATGGTCATGGCCCGCATCGCGCCCATGGGAATGATCTTCGTGCGCTGCCGCGACGGGATCAGCCACAACCCCGCCGAACACGCCGAGCCGGCGGACGTCGAGGCCGGGGCCGTCACCCTTTTCCGCGTCCTGAAGAGTTTCGAGACCCGTCCTGATGTCCTCGACTGAAACCGTGATCGCCCGGATCGACGCCCTGCGCGACGCGCAGACCGCCTTCCTGGCGGAGCTCGTGAAAACGCCCTCCGACAACCCGCCCGGCGACTGCGCAGCCCACGCCGAGGTCGCGGCGAAGGCGCTGGAGGCGCTGGGCTTCGAGGTCGAGCGCCATCCCGTGCCGGCGGAGACGGTGCAGGCGGCCGGCATGATCTCGGCCACGAACCTGATCGTGCGACGCCGCTTCGGCCCCGGCCCGACGCTGGCGCTCAACGCCCATGGCGACGTCGTGCCGCCCGGCGAAGGCTGGACCGCCGACCCCTACGGCGCCGAGATCCGCGACGGCGTGATGTATGGCCGCGGCGTCGCGGTCTCGAAGTCGGACTTCGCGACCTACGCCTTCGCGCTGAAGGCGCTGATCGAAACGGAGGCGCCGCTCAACGGGACGGTCGAGCTGCACCTCACCTATGACGAGGAGACCGGCGGCCTCGTCGGGCCGGGCTGGATTCTCGAACAGGGCCTGAGCAAGCCGGACCTCGCGATCAGCGCCGGGTTCTCCTACAACGTCGTGGTCGCCCACAACGGCTGCCTCCATCTCGAGGTCGAGGTGAAGGGACGCTCGGCCCACGCCGCCCGCCCCGACACCGGCGTCGACGCGCTGGAGGCCGCGACCGGCCTGCTCTCGAAGCTCTACGCGCTGCGCGAGACCTACAAGGCCACGGTTTCGGCGGTGGACGGCATCGAGAGCCCGACGCTGGTCGTCGGCCTGATCGAAGGCGGCATCAACACCAACGTCGTGCCGGACCTCGTCCGTTTCCGCATCGACCGCCGCATGATCCCGGACGAGAGCCCCGAGGCCGCCGAGCGCGACCTGACCGCCTTCATCGAGCAGGCCGGCGCCGAGCTTCCGGGCGTGGAGGTGACCGTCCGGCGCATCCTGCTCGCGCGTCCGCTCCAGCCGCTTCCCGGCCACGAGCGCCTCGTCGACACGATCCGCAAACACGCGCGGGAGATCATCGGGGAGGACATTCCGGCGAACGGCGTTCCGATCTACACCGACGCCCGGCTCTACACCGGCGTCGGCGTGCCCACGGTGCTCTACGGCGCGGGCCCGCGCTCGCTGCTCGAGGCGAACGGCCACCGCGCCGACGAGAAGCTGGTGCTGGACGACCTCAACAAGGCGACCAAGGTCGTCGCGCTGGCGATCGCCGACCTGCTGGCCTGAGAGCCCTGGCCATTCGACGTCGCCGTCACGCCGGAGCTTGTCTCGGGCGTGGGCGAGCTGAACGTTCGCGACTTCGCCGAGGAAAGTCATGGGCGCCCGGAGCCGCCGGGCGTGACGGCGCGCGAGACCAGCCCTCCGGCGTCCTCCGAGGCCGGCCCAGAGGCCGCCTTCGGCCGCCGCGCGCATCCGACCTCCGTCGTACGTCCTTGTGCTTAGATTTTACGCCCGGCGCCCACACATTGGGACGCGACGGATTTTCCTCCGAAGAAACGCAGCATACGTCGCATGGCATGCCATTTGCTGACATGCAACGCGACGGCTCCGGCGGGGCCGCTGGATTTTTGAATCGGAGACGGCGGAACGATGGTTGACCACAAGGCGATCCTGACCGAGCGCGTGCTCGGAGGGCTCAATCGGCGCGACCTGATGAAGGGTCTCGGCGCCGGCGCGATCATCGCGGCCGGAGCCGGCCTCTCGACGCGCGCGAAAGCGGCCGGCGGCGAAATCCGCCTCGCCTGGGTCGACCATATCGACACGCTCGACCCGCACTTCACCGGCTTCCTCGGCGCGGTGAAGGTCCACAACAACATCTACAACGGCCTGCTGAAGGTCGAGTACGACGGCGAGCGCGTCTCGTTCGTGCCGGACCTCGCCGAGACCTGGGACGTGCTCGACGAGAAGGTCCACGTCTTCAAGCTCAAGCCGAACGTGAAGTTCCACGACGGCACGCCGTGCGACGCCGAGGCGGTGAAGTGGAGCGTCGAGCGGGTGTGGAAGGGCGAGCCGAAGTCGCCGCACGCCTGGAAATTCAAGGCGCTCGAGAAGGTCGAGGTGGTCGATCCCCTCACCGTCCGGCTCATCTTCAGCCGGCCCTACGCCTTCCTTCCGGTCGCCCTCACCGGCTCCACCGGCCGCGCGGGCACGATCGTGTCGCCGACGGCGGTGCAGAAGTACGGCGCGAATTTCGGCCGCAACCCCGTCGGCACCGGCCCGTTCAAGTTTGTGAGCTGGCGCGAGAACGACTCGGTCGTGCTGGAGAAGAACCCCGACTACTTCGAGGCCGGCCTGCCGAAGCTCGACAAGGTCACCATCCTGATCATGAAGGAGGCCTCCGCCGCGATCGCCGCCGTCATGTCCGGCCAGGTCGACGGCATGAGCGACAGCCCGGTGCAGTTCATCCCGCAGCTCAAGGCGAACCCTAACCTGCAGGTGCTGGGCGAGATCGAGGGCAACTACGTCTACATCGCCATGAACTGCAAGAAGGGCCCGTTCGCGGACATCAACTTGCGCCGCGCGGTCGCCTTCGCGCTCAACCGCGAGCAGATCATCAAGCAGGCGTTCTTCGGCCAGGGCATTCCCGCCTACACGCCGATCTCCCCGCCCATGACCGACTTCTACGACAAGAACATCGCGGAATCCGGCCGCGGCCAGCGCTTCGACCTCGCCAAGGCGAAGGAGTTCCGCGCCAAGTCCGAGACCAAGGGCGTGATCGAACCGATCTTCGTCGTCACCGAGGAAGGCACCTACGGCACCCGGCTCGCCCAGACCGTGCTGCCGATGCTGGCGCAGATCGACATCAAGCCGAAGCTGCAGCTCGTCGAGCGGGCGAACTGGGTCAGCCGCCGCAACTCCGGCGACTTCGACATGTTCGACTTCAACTGGTGGGCCGATCTCGATCCGGACGAGACGCTGTTCCCCGAGTTCCGCACCGGCCAGGCCTGGAACTATCCCGGCTGGTCGAACGCGCGCTTCGACGCCTGCGTCGACGAGGCCCAGATCGTCCTCGACGTGGAGAAGCGCAAGGCGCTCTACAACGAGGCCTGCGACATCATCATGGACGAGGCGCCGATCGCGATCACCTCGCACATGCCGGTGTTCAAGATTTTCGCCAAGAAGGTGACGGACTTCCGGTACATCCCGGTCGACAGCCTCAACCTGCACACGGTGAGCCTGGCCTGATGGCCTGGTTCGCAGCCAGGAAGGTCCTCCAGACCCTCATGGTGCTGCTGATCGTTTCGGTCGCGAGCTTCAGCCTGCTGAAGCTCGCGCCGGGCGACCCCGTGCAGCTCATGCTCGGTTCGGAGTACTCGCCCGAGGCGCACGCTTCGCTGATGGCGCAGCTCGGCCTCGACCGTCCGGTCGCGGAGCAATATCTGCGCTGGCTCAGCGGCTTCGTCGTCGGCGACTGGGGCACGTCCTTCATCAGCAAGGCGCCGATCTTCCAATACGCCTTCATGGAGGCGCTGCCCGTCACGCTGACGCTCGCGGCCTCCGCTCTCGCGCTCGCGGTTCTGATCGGCGTGCCGCTCGGCGTGCTGTCCGCGACCCGCAAGGACACCGGCTGGGACGCCGCGGTCGCGACGCTGACGCTGACCGGCACCTCGTTCCCGAGCTTCTACCTCGGCATCCTGCTGATCTGGATCTTCGGCGTGAAGCTCGCGCTGTTCCCGACGCTCGGCTTCGTCGCGCCGTGGAACGACCTCTGGGGCGGGATCGTGCACATGACGCTGCCGGCGATCACGCTCTCCACCTACTTCCTCGCCATGATCGTGCGGCTCACCCGCGCGAACCTGATCGAGGCGCTGGAGCAGCCCTATGTCGCGGCGGCCCGCGCCCGCGGCGAGCCGCGCTGGCGCGTGGTGTGGGTCCATGGCCTGCGCAACGTCATGCTTCCGCTCGTCACCATTCTCGGGCTGCAGCTCGGCGCGCTGCTGCAGGGCGCGGTGCTGACCGAGACGGTGTTCTCGCTGCCCGGCGTCGGCCAGATGATGACGAGCGCGGTGCTCAACCGCGAATACGGCGTGGTGCAGGCCGGCGTGATGATGACCGCCTGCCTGTTCGTGCTGACCAACCTCGCGGTCGATCTCGCCTATCCCTATCTCGATCCCCGCCTGAGGCCCCGCTGATGGCCGACGTCACGCTTCCCGCCGCCGGCGTCCGCCGCCGGCCGGCGACCCTCGCCGCGGTCTGGGCCTACGCCCGCTCGCACGTGTGGTTCCTGATCGCCTGCGCGGTGGCGCTCGCCTACGTGCTCGCGGCGGCCTTCGCGCCCTGGGTCGCGCCGCATGCGCCGACGGATCAGGACATGGTGAACTTCATGTCGCCGCCGGCCTGGGGACCGCATCTGCTCGGCACCGACAGCTTCGGGCAGGACCTGCTGTCGCGCACCATCTACGGCGCGCGCTACGCGCTGGCGATCGGTCTCGGCGCGGTTGCGATCGGCGCGTTCGGCGGGCTCGTCGTCGGCATGGCGGCGGGACTCTCCGGCGGCGCCGTCGAATGGGCGCTGATGCGCTTCGTCGACGCGCTGCTCGCCCTGCCCTCGCTGATCATGGCGATCGCCTTCATCTCGATTCTCGGCCAGGGCGTCGACAAGGTGATCCTCGCGGTCGGCGTGGCGCTGATCGGTCCGTTCTCCCGCACCGTGCGCGGCGACGTGCTGCAGGTGAAGGCGCAGGCCTTCGTGGAGGCCGCCGGCCTCATGGGCGTGAAGCGCCTCATGGTGGTGTGGCGGCACGTGCTGCCGAACGTCATCTTCCCGCTCGCGGTGCAGGCCACCATCCGCGTGTCCTACGCCATCCTCGTGTCGTCGGGCCTGTCCTTCCTCGGCATCGGCGTGACCCCGCCGACGCCGGACTGGGGCCTGATGATCGCGGAAGGCCGCAGCTTCGTCAGCTTCGCGCCCTGGATCGCCGGCGTGCCCGGCGCGGCGCTGGCCATCCTTCTGATCGCGCTCAGCGTCGTCGGCGACGGCGTGCGCGAGCAGTTCGACCCCAAGCTCAAGAAGGAGGCGTGACCCATGGCCGCCGCCCTCGCCCTTCCCCTGCCCGAGCCTGTCGGAGCGCCGCCCGCCGCGGCGCCCGCCGACGCGCTGCTGCGGGTCGAGCACCTGTCGCTCACCCGCGGCGAGAAGCTGATCCTCGACGACGTCTCCTTCGCGCTGAAGCAGGGCGCGACGCTCGCGCTCGTCGGCGAATCCGGCGCCGGCAAGTCGACCATCGCGCTCGCCCTGATCGGGCTGCTCGCCGGCCCCAAGGTCGGGATCGACGGCCGGATGCTGTTCGACGGCGCCGACCTCGCCAAGACCGGCGAACGTGACTGGCTTCGCTTGCGCGGGCGGAGGATCTCCATGATCTTCCAGGACGCCTCCTCCGCGCTGAACCCCTGCTTCACGGTCGGCGCGCAGCTGATGACGCCGCTCCGCCGCCTGCTTGGCCTGTCGAAGGCGCAGGCCCGCAAGCGCGCGGTCGAGCTGCTCGAAGGCGTCGGCCTCAGCGACGCCGAAAGCCGCCTCGACGCCTATCCGCACCAGCTTTCCGGCGGCATGCAGCAGCGCGTCATGATCGCGATCGCGCTGTCGACCAACCCGGAGCTGCTGCTCGCCGACGAGCCGACCAGCGCGCTCGACGTCACCATCCAGGCGCAGATCGTGCGCCTGATCCTCGACGAGACGCGCAAGCGCGGCGCGTCCTGCATCTTCGTGCTGCACGACCTCGCGCTGGCGAGCCAGGCCTGCGACGAGATCGTGGTGCTCTACGGCGGGCAGGTGATGGAGGCCGGCCCCGCCGAGACCGTGCTGCGCGAGCCGCTGCATCCCTACACCGTCGGGCTCAAGGCCTGCGTGCTCGAGATCGACACCGAGGAGCTCGAGCCGCTGCCGAGCGGCTCGCCGTCCTTCGCGTCCAAGCGGCCGGGCTGCCGCTTCGCGCCGCGCTGCGCCTCGGCGATCGAGAAATGCGCCGCCGAGAAGCCGCCGCTCATAGAGACGCGCGGGCGCCGGCTCGCCTGCTGGAACCCCGTGGCATGAGCGCGACCTCGACCGACATCTTCCGCCTGCTCGACGTCGAGAAGACCTACGACGTCGGCCGCGCCTCGGCCTCGCTGTTCGGCAAGGCCAAGCGCCGCAAGCTCTCCGCGCTCGACGGCGTCCGCCTGACGGTCAAGCCCGGCGAAAGCCTCGCGCTCGTCGGCGAAAGCGGCTCCGGCAAGACCACGCTGCTGCGCGTGCTGCTCGGCCTCACCGCGCCCACCGACGGCCGGGCGCTGTTCCGCGAGAAGGAGATCGCCGAGCTCAAGGGCGAGGACCGCGACCGCTTCGCCCGCGACGTGGCGCTGATCTACCAGGACGCGCGCGGCTCGCTGAACCCGCGCATGACCGTGCTCGACCTCGTGGCCGAGCCGCTCGACCATCACGGGCTCTGCCCCCGGGCCGAGCGGCGCGACCGCGTCGCGGCGCTGCTCCAGCGCGTCGGGCTGCCGGCGGAGATGATGGGCCGCTACACCTCGGCGCTCTCGGGCGGGCAGGTGCGGCGCGTCGCGATCGCCCGCGCGCTGGCGTCGAACCCCTCGGTGCTGGTGGCGGACGAGGCGGTGTCCGGCCTCGACGTCTCGACCCAGGCGCAGCTTCTGAAGCTGCTGCGCGACCTGCAGCGCGACATGGGGGTGAGCCTCGTCTTCATCACCCACGATCTCGGCGTCGCCGCCTATCTCTGCGAGCGCATCGCGGTGATGTATCTCGGCCGCATCGTCGAGACCGGCGCGACCCGCGAGGTGCTGACCGCGCCGGCGCACCCCTACACCCGCGCCCTGCTGAACGCCTCGCCGAAGTTCTTCGCGCCGATCGCCGAGCCTCTGCCGGGCGAGATCCCGAGCCCGATCGACCTGCCGAAGGGCTGCCGGTTCGCCGGCCGCTGCGTCGAGGCGCGGGACGACTGCCGCCTGACCGATCCGGCGCTCCAGCCCGACGGCGCGCGCGCCTTCGCTTGCCTGCATCCGCTCGACCGGCCCCGCGCCCTCGGCTGATCGGCGCTTGCGGTCGAGCGCGTCCGGCGCCTTCCTTGGCGTCCGGACCGATACCCTTTACCTGCCGCCGGAGCTTAACCTCCGGAATCGACGCCCAAGGACAATGCGATGAGAGACCTGTTCCGCCCCGGCCGCAGCCCGATGCTGGCCCCGAACGCCGCCATCGCGACCTCGCATCCGCTTTCGACCGCGGCCGGCCTCGCCGTGCTGCGCGAGGGCGGCAACGCCATCGACGCCGCCCTCGCCGCGGTCGCGACCCAATGCGTGGTCGAGCCGGCGATGACCGGCATCGGCGGCGACTGCTTCGTGCTCTACGCCCCCGCCGGCGGGGAGGTGATCGCGCTGAACGGCAGCGGCCGCGCGCCGAAGGCCGCCACCGTCGAGGCGCTGAAGAGCGCCGGCCTGACCGACGAGATTCCCCAGATGAGCCCGCACGCCGTCACCGTGCCGGGGGCGATCTCGGCCTGGACGAAGCTGCACGCCGACCACGGCTCGCTGCCGCTCGACCGCCTGTTCCGCGACGCCATCGCCTACGCCGAGACCGGATACCCCGTCACCCAGCGCGTCGCCTACGACTGGGTGAAGAGCGTCGACGTGCTGAGCCAGGACGAGGGCTCCGCCGCGGCCTATCTGTTCGCGGGCGCCGCGCCGCGCGCCGGCGCGAAGGTGGCGAACCCCGCGCTCGCCGCGACGCTGAAGGCGATCGCGAAGGACGGCGCCAGCGCCTTCTACACCGGCGCCGTGGCCGAAAGCCTCGTCGCCCGGCTGAAGGCGCTCGGCGGCCTGCACACGCTCGACGACTTCGCCGCCGGCCAGACGGTCGCGGACTACGTGACGCCGATCCACGCCAGCTACCGCGGCTACGACGTCTACGAGTGCCCGCCCAACGGCCAGGGCGTCGTCGCGCTGATGATCCTCAACATCCTCGGCGGCTTCGACCTCGGCCCGGACGTCTCGACGGCGGAGCGCGTGCATCTGCACGCCGAGGCGACAAAGCTCGCCTACCACCATCGCGACCACCTGCTCGCCGACGCCGACCACATGCCGCATCCGGCCGCGACGCTGCTCGCCGACGACACCACCGCCAGCCTGCGCCGTCGCCTGTCGCGCGAAGCCGCGCAGGAGGCGACGCTCTGGACCGAGCCCGAGCATCAGGACACGGTCTATCTCTGCGTCGTGGACGGAGACGGCAACGCCGTGTCCTTCATCAACTCGATCTTCAAGTCGTTCGGCTCGGCGCGGCACGATCCGAAGACGGGCGTGCTGCTGCACAACCGCGGCTCGTCCTTCCGCCTGATCGAGGGCCATCCCAACGCGATCGGGCCCAACAAGCGGCCGATGCACACCATCATTCCGGGCATGCTCCGGAAGGACGGCCAGACCGTCGCGCCGTTCGGCGTCATGGGCGGCCACTACCAGGCGGCCGGCCAGGCGGCTCTGCTGTCGGGGATCATCGACCGCGGCCTCGACGTGCAGGCCGCGATCGACGCGCCGCGCTCGTTCTCCTTCGACGGCGTGCTCGAGGTCGAGCCGACCATCGACCGCGAGACCGTCGGCGAGCTGGAGGCGCTCGGCCATGTGGTCGAGCCGGCGGCGGGCCCGATCGGCGGCGCGCAGGCGATCTGGATCGACCGCGAGGCCGGCGTCCTCCACGCCGGCTCCGACCCCCGCAAGGACGGCCTGGCGCTTGGGTTCTAGCGTCGGATCTCGTCGAAACACGGCGTCATGGTCCGGCTTGACCGGACCATCCATGCCGGACGTCGGGCGCTACGTCGACGATGGGTCCTCCGGTCAAGCCGGAGGGCGACGAACGGATTGGGCTGCGCCTTGTCGATCGCAACGGGGCGCCACCATGAGCCGTACGGCCTCGTTGGGGCGCGTGAGCAGGACGGCGTGAGCGATCCGGGGCCGTCAGGCGTCCAAAACTATCCGGCCTCGCGTTCCGCGAGCCATTCGCGGCCGCCGGCCGATATGGCGCGGTATGTCGCGGCGCCGATCGCCGCGCCGATGTCGGTGTGGAGGCCTGCGAAACGGGCGCCTTCGCCCTCCTCCGCCGGCGCCGCGATCACCACGCAGTCGGTTCCGGTTCCGGTCGCGACGCCGCCGGCCACGTGCCAGCCCAGATCCATCACCGCCGCGGTCCGGGCCTCGATCGCGATCGACAGCGCCTCGACCAGCGCCGCCTGCGACAGCGGCGTCGACACGGCCGTCAGCAGGTTGATGGTGCCGATATGGCCGGGCCCCGGCGCCTCGCCGACCCGCGCCGCGTTCGACAGGCCGACGGTCGCGAGCGAGCGGGCGACGACATCCCCGAAGGCCGCTTCGCCCACATGGGCGCGGCGCACGTCGCGCGAGGTCATCATCGCGACCGCGTCGCCGAGCCCCTCGTCCGCGAGCCTTCCCTTCAGCAGCGCGAAGGCGTCCACCTCCTGCGGCAGGTCGGCGTTGCGCACCTCGAGCCATGCTACTCGCCGCGCCTCGCGGAAGCCCGGCTTCTCCATCGCCCAGCTCAGCATGGCCTGCGGCCGCCCGAACGCCGCCACGAGCCACGGCCGCGCGATCGTCACCGCGAACAAGGCGTCGTCGGTCCGTTGCGTCATGGCCGCCCCCGTGAAACCCTTCCGCGCGTCCCCGGCGAGGCCCCGATGTACGACGACGCCTTCCTGAACCGCCTCGAAACGGGGCTGCGGAGCGCGCTGCCGCTCTGGGGGCTCGCCGCTGACGCGCCGCTGCGGCTGCTGACCATCTCCGAAAACGCCACCTTCCTCGCCGAAGCCCCCTCGGGCGACGCCGTCGTGCTGCGGGTTCACCGGCCGGACTATCACACCAGCGACGAGATTCGCTCCGAACTCGCCTGGGTCGACGCGCTGCGCGCCGACGGCGTCGCGCCGACGCCCGAGCCGATCCGGACCGTTGACGGCGGCCTGCTCGGCGGCTTCGAGGACGACGGCGCCGTCCGTCATGTCGCGGCCTTCGCCTTCATGAGCGGTCGGGAGCCGGAACCTGGAGACGATCTCGCGTCGTGGTACGCGACGCTCGGCCGGATCACCGCGCGGCTTCACGGCCACGCCCGCGGCTGGGGGCGGCCGGAAGGCTTCCGGCGCAAGACGTGGGACTTCGACGCCATGCTCGGAAGCCGGCCGCTCTGGGGCGACTGGCGCGCAGGGCTCGGCCTCGACGGCCCCGGCCGGGCGCTGCTCGAGCGGACGGCGGAGGCGCTGAAGCGCCGCGTCGCAGCCTATGGCGCAGCCCCCGAGCGCTTCGGGCTGATCCACGCCGACCTCAGGCCCGCGAACCTGCTGGTGGACGGCGAGCGGCTCGGCCTGATCGATTTCGACGACTGCGGCTTCAGCTGGTTCATGTACGACTTCGCGGCCTCCGTCTCCTTCATGGAGCACGAGCCTTTCATTCCGGAGCTGCAGGAGGCCTGGCTTTCGGCCTACGCCCGCGTGACGCCGGTCGGCGCGGAGGACGTCGCCATGATGCCGACCTTCCTCATGCTGCGGCGCATGCTGCTGACGGCGTGGATCGCCTCCCACGCCGAGACGCCGACCGCGCAGAGCATGGGCGTTCCCTACACCCACGGCACGCTCGCGCTGGCCGAGCGCTATCTGACCCGCCACGCCTGATCCGGCGCCAAGGCGAAGGATGTTCGCGATGACCGCTTCGAGCCGCCAGATCCTCGCCCTCAACGCCTTCGACGCCGAGGCGCCCGGCGCCCTGCCGCCGGCGACGCAGGCGCTGGTCGAACGCCGGCGCCGCACGTTCGGCCCGACCTCGGTGCTGTTCTACGACGAGCCGCTGCACGTGGTCGCGGCGGAGGACGTCTGGATCGAGACCGCCGACGGCCGGCGCTATCTCGACCTCTACAACAACGTGCCCTCGGTTGGGCATTCGAACCCGCGCGTCGCCGCCGCGATCGCCGCGCAGGCCGCGAAGTTCAACACCCACACCCGCTATCTCTACGAGATCACGCACGACTACGCCGAGCGGCTGCTCGCGACCTTCCCCGCCGGGCTCGACCGGATCGTCTTCACCTGCACGGGGAGCGAGAGCAACGACCTCGCGCTCCGGATCGCCGCCGCCGCGACGGGCGCGCGCGGCGTGATCGTCACCGAGGCGGCCTATCACGGCAACACCGCCGCCGTGACCGAGGTGTCGCCGTCGTCGCGGCCCTCCGCCGCGCTCGCGCCGCATGTGCGCGCCGTGCCGGCGCCCGCCGGCGAAGGCGACGTCGGCGGACGCTTCGCCGCCGCGGTCGAGGAGGCGATCGCGAGCCTCGCCCGCGAGGGCTTCGGCGTCTCCGCGCTGCTAGTCGACACGATCTTCTCCAGCGACGGCGTGTTCGCCGACCCGCCGGGCTTCCTCGCGCCCGCCGTGGACGCCGTGCGCGCCGCCGGCGGGCTGTTCATCGCGGACGAGGTGCAGTCCGGCTTCGGCCGCACCGGCGCCGCCATGTGGGGGTTCCAGCGCCACGGCGTGACGCCGGACATCGCCACCATGGGCAAGCCGATGGGCAACGGCTTCCCCGTCGCGGGCGTTGTGGCCGGGGCCGACCTGATGGCGCGCTTCGCGGCGGACGTGGGGTACTTCAACACCTTCGGCGGCAATCCGGTGGCGGCGGCGGCCGGTCTCGCCGTGCTGGACGAGATCGCCGACCGCGGCCTCGTCGCGAACGCCGCCGACGTCGGCGGCCACATGAAATCGCGCCTCGAAGCCTTGCGCGGGCACCGCCCCGTCATTCACCAGGTGCGCGGCTCGGGACTCTACCTCGGCGTGACGCTCGCCGACGCCGACGGCGCGCCCGAACCGGCCGCGGTGACGCGCGCGATCAACGGCCTGCGCGACCGCGGCGTCCTGATCGGGGCCGCAGGCGGGCGCGGCGAGGCGCTGAAGATCCGCCCACCGCTGACGCTCGCCCGCGAGCACGCCGACATGCTGGTCGACGCGCTGGAGGCCGTGCTCGCCGCCGGCTAACGGCCGCCTGCCCCGAAGGTCGATTTGACTTGCGGCCCCGCGGCGCGGCCTAACATGCGCCAGGCACAAGGGTTTCGGAGGCATCATGGCCGGCGCGCTGGACGGCGTTCTCGTGGTTGCGATGGAGCAGGCGGTCGCGGCGCCGATCGCCACCACCCGGCTCGCCGACGCCGGCGCCCGCGTCATCAAGCTGGAGCGGCCGGAAGGCGACTTCGCGCGCGGCTACGACGCCTTCGTTCTGGGGCAGTCGAGCTACTTCGTGTGGATCAACCGCGGCAAGGAAAGCTGCCGGGTCGACCTGAAGAACCCGCAAGACCACGCGCTGGTCGAGCGCATGATCGCCGACGCCGACGTCTTCATCCAGAATTTCGCGCCGGGCGCGATGGCGCGCCTCGGCTTCGGCGCGGCGGAGCTCAGGCTTCGCCACCCGAAGCTGATCTGCTGCGACATCTCCGGCTATGCGCCGGGCACGCCCCATCACGAGCGCAAGGCCTACGACCTGCTGGTGCAGGCCGAGACCGGGCTTTCCGCCATCACCGGCACGGCGGAGTCCGGCCCGAGCCGGGTCGGCGTGTCGCTCTGCGACATCGCCACCGGACAGGCCGCCTACGCCGCCATCCTCGAGGCGCTGATCGCCCGCGGCCGCACCGGGCGGGGAGCGCATATCGAGCTGTCGCTGTTCGACGTGCTCGCGGATTTCATGAACGTTCCCTACCTCACCCGCCGCTACGGCGGCGTCGAGCCGCCGCGGATCGGCCTCGCGCACCCCTCGATCGCGCCCTATGGCGTGTTCCGCCTCGCCGACGGCGAGGTGGTGATCTCGATCCAGAGCGAACGGGAGTGGCGCATCTTCTGCCGCGAGATCCTGCGCGACGAAGCGTTCGCCGACGATCCCCGCTTCCACGTCAATGTGGAGCGCGTTCGTCACCGGCCCGCCTGCGACGCCCACATCCAGCGCATCCTGATCGAGCGGTCCTCCGCGGAGACGGCGGAAGCGCTCGACCGGGCCCGGATCGCCTACGGCATGGTCTCGACCGTCGGCGACCTGATCGCGCATCCGGCCGCGACCACGCTTCCGGTCGAGACGCCGGCGGGCGTCGCCGAGGTTCTGGCTCCTCCCGCGATCGTCGACGGCCGCCGGCCCGCGCTCGGCCGCGTGCCGGCCCTCGGCGAGCATGACGACGCGCTCCGGGCGGAGTTCCGCGCCGTCCGAGAGGTCCGGAGCGGCGCGGCGTGACCGCCCTGCCCGCCCTCGCTCCGCAGACGGTCATCCGCGAGGACGACTTCATCCAGAGCGTCGCCGACGCGCTGCAGTTCGTCAGCCACGTCCACCCGGCGGACTACATCCGGCACCTGAGCGCGGCCTACGAGCGCGAGGAAAGCCCGTCGGCGCGCGACGCCATCGCGCAGATCCTCGTCAATTCGCGGATGGCGCTGCTGGGCCGGCGCCCGATGTGCCAGGACACCGGCGTCGCCGCCGTGTTCCTGAAGGTCGGCGTCGGCGTGCGCTTCGCGACCGCGCGCGGGATCGAGGAGCTCGTCAACGAGGGCGTGCGCCGGGCCTATCTCGACGCCGGCAACCCGCTGCGCGCGACCATGGTGGCCGATCCGCTGTTCGACCGGACGAACACCGGCGACAACGCGCCCGCCATGGTCCATGTGGACCTGACGCCCGGAAACGTGGTCGAGGCGATCGTCGCCGCGAAGGGGGGCGGTTCGGAGAACAAGGCGCGTTTCACGCAACTTAACCCGAGCTCGTCGGTCGCGGACTGGGTCGTCGAGACGCTGCCGACGCTCGGCTCCGGCTGGTGCCCTCCGGGGCTGATCGGGCTCGGGGTCGGCGGCAGCGCCGACAAGGCGATGCTGCTGGCGAAAGAAGCCCTGTTCGAGCCGATCGACATGCTCGACCTGATCCGCCGCGGCCCGTCTTCGAAGCTCGAGGAGCTGCGGATAGAGCTTTACGAGCGCATCAACGCGCTCGGGATCGGCGCTCAGGGGCTTGGCGGGCTGACCACCGTCGTCGACGTGAAGATCCGCACCTTTCCCACCCATGCGGCCTCGAAGCCGGTCGCGCTCATGCCGCAATGCGCCGCCAACCGCCACGTCCGCTTCACGCTCGACGGCTCGGGCCCGGCGCGCTTCGACCCGCCGGACGCCGCGGACTGGCCGGAGATCGTCGTCGAGCGGAGCGCGGACGGCGCGCGCCGGGTCGACCTCGACCGGCTGACGCGCGACGAGGTGCGAGATTGGCGCGCCGGCGACCGGCTGCTGCTGTCCGGCAAGCTCCTCACCGGCCGCGACGCCGCGCACAAGCGGATGGTCGAGATGCTGGCCCGCGGCGAGCCCCTGCCCGTCCCGCTCGACGGCCGCGTCATCTACTATGTCGGACCTGTGAAGGCGGTGGGCGACGAGGCGGTCGGGCCGGCGGGCCCGACGACGGCCAGCCGCATGGACATGTTCACGGACGCCCTGCTCGGCCAGACCGGCCTGCTGGCGATGATCGGCAAGGCGGAGCGCGGACCGGCCGCGATCGATGCGATCCGCCGCCATGGCGCGGCGTCGCTCATCGCGGTCGGCGGGGCCGCCATCCTCGTGGCGAAGGCCATCCGCTCGTCCCGCGTGCTGGCCTTCGCCGACCTCGGTATGGAGGCGATCCACGAATTCGAGGTCTCGGACATGCCGGTCACGGTCGCCGTCGATTCCGGCGGCGCCTCGATCCACCTCCTCGGCCCCGATCTCTGGCGAAGGGTTTGAACCTTGAACGACGCGCCGCCTCTTCCCGATCCGCTCGCGCAGGGCTGGGAACGGTTCCCCGACGAAGGCTTCATCGATCTGGTCGGCCCCATCTTCACGCGCCGCGCCGACGGACCGCTTCGGTCGTTCGGCTTCGTCGCGGAGCGGAAGCACGCCAACCTCATCGGGGTGGTGCACGGCGGCATGCTGATGACGCTCGCCGACCGCGCCCTCGGCGTCAGCGCGTGGGACGCCGCCGGCGGCAAGCCCTCCGTCACGATCCAGTTCGACATGCAGTTCCTGTCGAGCGCGAAGATGGGCGACTTCGTGTCGGTCGCTCCCGAAGTGGTGCGGCTGACCCGCTCGCTCGTGTTCATGAAGGGATCGCTTCAGGTCGACGACCGGGTCGTGGCGGCGGCGAGCGGGATATGGAAGATCCTGGAGCGGTGACGTCCGCCGATTTATAATTTTACAAATACGATCGAATGAGTTGATTTTATGCCTCCGGCGACCGTGTCCACCGCGGCCGCATCAGCAGGAGGAACCGACTCATGTCCGTGCAGGCCATCCGCCCCGGTCTCGACATCGTCCCTGTGACCGGCCGCGTGGGCGCCGAAATCCGGGGGCTCAAGCTGTCCGGCTCGCTCGATGAGGCGACCGTTTCTGCGCTTCTCGACGCGTTGCATCGCCACAAGGTCGTGTTCCTGCGCGACCAGGGCCATCTCGACGAGGCCGCCCACGAGGCGTTCGGGCGGCTGTTCGGCGAACTTGTCGCCCACCCGACCGTCCCGTCCTACGCCGGCACCGCGGGCACGCTCGACATCGACGGCAGCCGCGGCGAGCGCGCCAGCTCATGGCACACCGACGTGACCTTCGAGGCGGCCTACCCCAAGATCTCGATCCTGCGCGGCGTGACGATCCCCGAGAGCGGCGGCGACACGCTGTGGGCCGACACCGCGGCCGCCTACGCCGGGTTGCCGGAGCCGCTGCGCGGTCTCGCCGACAAGCTCTGGGTGCTGCACTCGAACGTCTACGACTATGTCGGCGACAAATCCTCGGTCCACGCCGAGGGCCGCAAACGCTACGACGAGGTGTTCACCTCCACCGTCTACGAGACCGAGCATCCGCTTGTTCACGTGCATGCCGAGACCGGCGAGCGCTCGCTGATCCTCGGGCATTTCGCCCAGAAGATCCTCGGCCTCGGATCCACGGATTCGCGGCGGCTGCTCGCGATCTTCCAGGATCATGTCGTCCGTCCCGAGAACACGGTGCGCTGGCGCTGGCGCGAGGGCGACGTCGCGATCTGGGACAACCGCGCGACCCAGCACCGCGCGATCGACGACTATGGCGACCAGCCCCGGATCGTCCGGCGCGTGACCGTCGCCGGCGAAGCGCCCGTCTCGGTCGACGGCCGCCGGAGCGAAACCCGCCGCAAGGCCCGTCCGGCGGCCGTCGCGGCGTGAAAAATCAGGCGGCTCTCGCAATCGAGTAAGCGACTCGACATATTGTCCCTGTGCGGGGCGTCGCGTATCGGTGCGTCGCGCGCAGGGACAGGACGATGCTGACGAAGAAAGCCAAGTACGGCCTCAAGGCCATGGTCGATCTGGCGAGACTGCAGCCGGGCAAGTCGACCTTCGTGGCCGAGGTCGCGGAACGCAACGCGATTCCGAAGAAGTTTCTCGACGCGATCCTGGGCGAACTGCGCAACGCCGGCATGCTTTCGAGCAAGAAGGGCAAGGCCGGCGGCTACATGCTGGCCCGCCCCGCGGAAGACATCACGGTCGGTTCGATCGTGCGCGCGCTGGACGGGCCGCTTGCGCCGATCTCCTGCGCCAGCCGCTCGGCCTTCGTGCCGTGCGACGACTGCGAGGACATCGAAGCCTGCCAGGTGCGGCAGATGATGGTCGAGGTCCGCGACGCGATCTCCGCCATTCTCGACAAGCGGTCGCTGGCCGAAATGCGCGATCTCGGCGATCACGCCATGGCCGGGTTCGTCTACCAGATTTGAGGCGAGGCTTGGCGGAGGCCGCGACCGGATAAGTGGTTTGCCTTATCCGGGCCTTGCGCCATGTTGTCGGAAATGCGCTCGGCCGGACGGCAGAAGGCGGAACCCCTTCATCCTCTCCTCGCGCGGCTCGACACAGACGGCCGTTCGCGCGTCGTCGCCCACCTGCGGGCGGTCGAGCATCGCCGTGGCGGGCTGCTGACGGCGATCGGCCAGCCGATACGCTCGGTGCATTTCGTCGAACATGGGCTGATCGCGATCGTCGGGCGCGACGCGGCGGGAGCCTCGGCCGAGGCCGGGCTCGTGGGTCCGGGCGGCCTGATCGGCGTCGCGGCGACGCTCGGCCTGTCGAGGATCGCGAGCCGCGACGCCGTCTCGCTGTCGGCGACGCGGACCCTCGCCATCGACGTGACGGCGCTCGAGCATGTGGTCGCGCTCTATCCGGAAGTGCGCCGCGACCTCTCCTCCTACGCCGGCCACCGCCACGACCAGACCGCGCGGCTGTGCGTGTGCGCGGCGCTCCACACCGTCGAGCAGAGGATCGCGCGCTGGCTGCTCGAGGCCGCCGCGCTGTGCGGCGACGGCCCGCTCGACGTCACGCACGCGCAGTTTTCCGACCTGCTCGGGGTGCGCCGGGCCAGCATCACCTCGGGTCTGCACGTGCTCGAGGGCGAACAGACGATCCGCTGCCGGCGCGGCCAGATCGAGATCCGCGACATGGACGGGCTCGCCCGGCGCTCCTGCGGCTGCGAGTCCCTTTCGGTCGGCGAACGGGACCCTCACACGGCCTGATCCAGCGCGTCGTCCACCGATATCCCGCGCGACTGCAGCCGCCACATGCGCGCGAACGCGCCGTCGGCCTCCATCAGCTCCTGGACGGAGCCGTCCTCGACCACTTGGCCGTCCACCATGACGACGATGCGGTCGAACTCCGACAGCGTCGACAGGCGATGCGCCACCGCGAGCACCGTGCGGCCGCGCGTCAGGCGGTTCAGCGCCTTCTGGACCGCGAGCTCGGATTCGGTGTCGAGCGCCGAGGTGGCCTCGTCGAGCACGACGATCGGCGCGTTCTTGAGAATCGCGCGGGCGATGCCGATGCGCTGCCGCTGGCCGCCCGAAAGCTTCGCGCCGCGCTCGCCGACCAGCGTGTCGAAGCCATCCGGGAGATCGTCGATGAAGTGGCACTGGGCGTCGTGCGCCGCCTGCCGGACCTCCTCGTCGGTCGCCTCGGGCCGCGCGAAGCGGATGTTCTCCATGACGCTGCGGTGGAACAGCGATATTTCCTGCGGCACCACCGCGATCGCGAAGCGCAGAGATTCCTGCGTCAGCTCGCGCGCCGACTGACCGTCGATCAGGACGCGGCCGCTCTCGACGTCGTGGAGCCGCTGGGCCAGATGGATGAGCGTCGATTTGCCGGCCCCTGACGGCCCGACGATGCCCACCTTCTCGCCCGCCTTCACCGCGAAGTTGAAGCCGCGGAGCACGGCGCGACGGTCGTCGTAGCCGAAGGTGACCTCCTCGAACACGATCGAACCGCCGCGCTTCTGGAACGGCCGCGCGTCGTCGAGATCGACGACCTCGTGCGCCTTGCCGATGACCTTCAGCGTCTCGGCGATGTAGCTGAGGTGGCGCTCCATATCGACCAGCGCCATGGCGAGGTCGCGCGAGCCGTGCAGGATGCGGAACACCAGCGTGGACACCACGACGACGTCGCCTGTCGTCACCGATCCCCGCGACCACAGCGACACCGCCCACATCATCATCGAGCCGGCCATCACCCAGAGCAGGACGTCGTGCAGCACGCGCGCCTTCTCGGTGAACATCCAGCTGCGGCGCTGCGCCCTCGCCTCGCCGTCGAAGATCTGGCGCAGGCGGAAGCGCTCGCGCGCGCTCGCGGCAAAAGCCTTCACCGCCCAGATGTTGGTGATGACGTCGATCAGCTCGCCGCCGACCTGACCGGCCTGCTCGGCGTAACGCTGGTGGAGCGGCCGGCCGCGCCGGCCGAACACGACCAGGCCGATCGTGATCAGCGCCGCGAACACCGAAAGCGCGAGCGCCATGCCGACGTTGATGGTGAAGAAGATCACCACCGCGCCGATGAAGCTCACGATCGGCGGCATGACGTTCCACGTCATGTTGTTGGTCAGGACGCCGAAATCGCCGGCGGTCGAGGTGATGCGGTGGCCGAGCGCGCCGGCGCGCTGGTCCTGGAAATAGCGCATCGGATGACCGGCCACGTGGTCGAGCAGGTCGAGCCGGATGTCGACGCCCACGCCGACGGTCGTGCGGCACCCGAGCCAGCCGCTGACGCGCCAGAGCGCGCTTTCCAGCGCCGTCGTCCCGACGAAGAAGGCCAGCGCCCACCACACCGCCGTGCTGGCCGGCGGCGGCGCCGCCATGGCGTCGACCAGCAGCTTCATGCCGTACTGCGTGGCGACCATCATGCAGGACGCCACGACGACGACGGCCATGAGCCCGCCGAAATGCCCGGGCCAGCGCCGGACATAGCGCATCAGGAACGCCGACGGACTGCGCAGCGACTCCGCGATCGCGCGGGTCTCCTCGCGCGAGTCCGTGCGGAACGAGATCGGCGCCTCGCTCACTCAGCGCCCTCCGCGCCTGAGCGCGACGACCCCGTCCGGCAACGCGCCCTCGTCGAATCTCAGCAGATGCCGCCGCAGCTCGTCGGCGAGCGGCTGGTAGGTGGTGCGGTCGCCGTCGTCATTGGCGGGTCCGAACAGACCGACCTCGCACAGACGCTCGTTGTCCCAGCCGGGATAGTCGAGGATCGGGTAGAGGCAGACGCCCTCCACCGCCGCTCCGGCGTCGCGCGCCGCCGCCACTTCGTCCGCGACGTAGTGCAGCCAGATCGACCGCGCCGTGCTTTCGGCCCCGGCCTCCGAGACGATGACCGGACGGCCGTAGCGTTCCGCCGTCTCGCGCAGCATGTGGCGGAACGGGCGGTAGTCGTGGTGGCCGAGCGGGATCGTTCCGCCGCCGAGCACCCACTGATTGTCGGGATAGAAATTGACGCCGACGATGTCGAGCTTGTCAGGCGAGCCGCCGAGTTCGGGCTCCCGCCGTCCTGTCAGCAGATCGTGGGCCTCGAACTGGGACAGCCGGTATTCTTCCGCGTCGGCGGCCGCTTCGTCGCTCCAGCCGTTCGGCGCGACGTGGATGGCCGGCTCCGCGACGATGAACCGGGCGCGCGGGTCGACCGAACGGACGGCGTCGATCGCGGCGATGGTCGCGCGAACGAGCTGCCGCTTGAGTTCGGCTCCGCGGCCGCGCGCCATCGGGTTGAACAGGCGCATGTCGCCGCCGGCCCAGGCCCAATAGGACATCTCGTTTATCGGGCAGTAGTACGGAACCTCGTCGCTCTCATCGCGCATGACCTGGGCCGCCGCCTTAGCGAAGCGCGCGAACCGCTCCGGAAACTGCGCCGACCAGATGTCCAGCCTGTCCGGAAAGCCGTAGTGGCACAGGTCCCAGATGACCTGGACGCCGGCCTCGCGCGCGGATCGCGCCATCGGCAGCAGGCTCGACCAGTCGTAAAAGCCCGGAGCGCGCTCGATCAGGTGCCAGCGCGCCCCGTCGCGCGCGACGCGCACGCCATGACGGCGAAGACGGGCGTAGTCCGCGGCGGCGAAGACGTCGTGGCGGGTCGAGGCGATCAGATCGAGGCGAACGCCGTCCGCGCGCCGATGCGCCGCGCACTCGAATCCGCCGATGAAGAAACTGCGGAGGTCGGCGGTGTCCGGCAGCATGATGTCGGCCAAACGCATATCTCCTTCGATGTCAGCTTTGGCGCGCCGTGTCGTTCCTTAGAGGGGAGCGCCCATAGAGAGGAGCGCCCATGCTCGCCTCCTCGTGAGCCGGCGTGCTTCGGGTTTGGACCAAGCGGCCCGGGCGTCGAGACTTGGGTACGGAATCGTACCGAACCACTTCTCAAGGAACGGATGCGCCTAGCTTCAGGTTCGGATGATGGCGCGCCGCGGTCCGGAATAAAGAGGTATTTCGCACGTATCCTCATATTCGCCGGATTGTGACGCGAAGTACAGAATCGAAAATATCGTAGAATATGAAATCAGAAACGGAGAGCTCATGCGAACGTCGGCCAGCCGTGCGACTGAACTCACCTCGACCGAGAAGCGCGAAATCGAAGACGCGACCATAATATGCTTTTCCCACCTGCGCTGGGATTTCGTCTATCAGCGTCCACAACACCTTCTTGGCCGCGCCGCGCGGCGCCATAGCGTCTTTTTCATCGAGGAGCCGATCTTCGAGGATGTGGACGAGGCTGTTCTTCGGCTCAGCCCGCGTCCCGAAGGCGGCAGGTCGGCGTGCCCGTGCTTCCGCATGGCCTCTCCGAGAGCGGCAAGATCCTCGCCCAGCGCCAGCTGGTCGAGAGGCTGCTGGGCGATCTGACCACCAGCCGCCGCATCTTCTGGTACTACACGCCGATGGCGCTGCTCTTCAGCCGGCACCTCGACGCCGACGTCACCGTGTTCGACAACATGGACCAGCTGTCGGCCTTTCGCGGGGCGCCGCCAGAGCTGATCGCGCTCGAGGACGAGATGCTCGCCAAGGCGGACGTCGTCTTCACCGGAGGCCACAGCCTCTATGAGGCGAAGAAGCATCGCCACGACAACATCCACGCCTTCCCCAGCAGCATCGACGTGGCCCATTTCGGGCAGGGCCGAAATGGCGGCGCAGAGCCTGCCGACCAGGCGGGCATACCCGGCCCGCGCATCGGCTTCTTCGGCGTGATCGACGAGCGGATGGACACGGCGCTGGTCGGCGAGGTCGCCCGCCTGAGGCCTGACTGGAGCTTTGTGATGCTGGGTCCGGTGGTCAAGATCGACCCGGCCGAGCTGCCGCAGCGTCCGAACCTGCACTGGCTCGGCGGCAAGCCTTACGCGGAGCTGCCCGCCTATGTCGGAGGCTGGGACGCGGGCTTCATGCCGTTCGCGCTCAACGAGTCGACCCGCTTCATCAGCCCGACGAAAACGCCCGAGTTCCTGGCGGCCGGCGTGCCGGTGGCGTCGACGCCGATCGTCGACGTTATCGGAAGCTATGGCGAGGCCGGCTTGGTGGAGATCGCCGGCGACGCGCAGGAAATGGTCTCCGCGCTCGAACGGTTGATGGCCGCCGACCGGGCGCCGTGGCTTGCGCGCGTCGACGCCAAGCTCTCCGAGAACTCGTGGGACCAGACCTTCGCGCGCATCTACGAACTCACGGCCGAGGCTGCGGATCGCAAGCGGGCCGCGCGCGGCGACGCGCCGCTCGGGAAGGAGTCCGCCCATGTATGATTGGCTTATCGTAGGCGCCGGCTTCGCCGGAAGCGTCCTCGCCGAACGCATCGCGCGCGAACGTGACCAGCGCGTCCTGATCGTCGACCGGCGTCCGCACATCGCGGGCAACGCCTATGATCGTTACGACGACGCCGGCGTGCTGATGCACCAGTACGGTCCGCACATCTTCCACACCAACTCCGACGCGATCGTCGACTACCTGTCGCGCTTCACGGAGTGGCGGCCGTACGAGCACCGCGTGCTGGCGCGGATCGACGACAAGCTCGTTCCGATCCCCATCAACCGCACGACGCTCAACGCGCTGTACGATCTGGACCTTAAGACGGACGAAGAGGCCGACGCGTTTCTGCGGTCCCGGGCCGAGCCGGTCGAGGAGATCAGGACGTCCGAGGACGTGGTGGTCAGCAAGGTCGGGCGGGAGCTCTACGAGAAGTTCTTCCGCGGCTACACCCGCAAGCAGTGGGGCCTCGATCCGTCGGAGCTCGACAAGTCGGTGACCGCGCGCGTTCCGACGCGCACCAACACCGACGACCGCTACTTCACCGACACCCACCAGATCATGCCGAAGCACGGCTACACCCGGATGTTCGAGCGCATGCTGGCGCATCCGAACATCAAGATCATGCTGAACGCCGACTTCCGCGAAGTGCGCGAGACGACCAAGTTCCGCCGTCTGATCTACACCGGGCCGATCGACGAGTATTTCGACTTCCGGTTCGGAAAGCTGCCCTACCGTTCGCTGCGTTTCGAGCACAAGTCGCTGGCGCAGGAGACGTTCCAGCCGGTCGCGACCGTCAACTATCCGATGACGGAGGCCTATACGCGGATCACCGAGTACAAGCACCTGACTGGGCAGACGAGCCCGAACACGACCATCACCTACGAGTATCCGTCAGCGACCGGAGACCCCTATTATCCGGTTCCCCGGCCGGAGAACCAGGAGCTTTACCGCCGCTACCAGGCGCTCGCGAACGCCGAAGAGAACGTTCACTTCGTCGGCCGGCTCGCGACCTATCGCTACTACAACATGGACCAGGTGGTCGGTCAGGCGCTGGCCGAGTTCCGGCGCATCCAGGAGAACGTGCCGGTGTGGACCGCGCCGCCGAACGGCAAGGGCCGCGACCACGCTCAGGCCGCCCCCAGCGCGCTCGGGCTGGATCGGCGTATGCTGAGCTGACAGCCCGGCGCATTTCGAAAAAGAAACGGCCGCGTCAGCGCTGACGCGGCCGTTTTCCGTTCGGGCGCCGCGGCAGGTCAGTCTTCCGGCGCGTCGATGATCGGGTCGTACTCGCTGGCGTCGAACCCGAGCAGGTTCCACGACTGCTGCATGTGCGGCGGCAGCGGCGCGGAGATGTCGAGCATGTCGCCGCTCGGCAGCGGGATGACGAGCCGGCGGGCGAGCAGGTGCAGCCGGTTCTGGATGCCGCCCGGGAGCTCCCAGTTCTCGATGTTGAAATACTTCGGGTCGCCAACGATCGGGTGGCCGATGTGGGCGCAGTGCGCGCGGAGCTGGTGGGTGCGGCCGGTGACCGGCTTGAGCGACAGCCACGCCATCTTCTGTCCGGCCTGGTCGACCACCGCGTAGTAGGTCAGCGCGTGGCTCGCGCCGGAATCGCCGTGGGAGGCGACCTGCATGCGCTCGCCCTCGGGCCCGTCGCCCTCGCCCTTGGCGAGGTAGGTCGAGATGCGGCCCTGCTTCACCCGCGGCACGCCGGGCGCGAGCGCCCAGTAGACCTTGCGGGCGGCGCGGGAGCGGAAGGTGCGCGCGAGCTCGGAGGCGGCGAGCCGGGTCTTCGCCGTCACCAGCACGCCGGCGGTGTCCTTGTCGATGCGGTGCACGAGGCGCGGCTTCTGACCGGAGCGGTCGGTCAGCGCCGCCAGCATGCCGTCCACATGCCGCACAGTGCCGGAGCCGCCCTGGACCGCGAGGCCGAACGGCTTGTTCAGCACGAGGACGTCCCTGTCCTCGTAGATCGTGATCGACCGCAGGAACTCGGCGTCCTTGTCGCTGGCGCTCGGCCGGCGGACGGCCGGCGCCGCGACGCCCTCGTCGTCGACCGCGCCGTCGCTCTCATCCTTCAGCGGCGGCACCCGGACCACCATGCCGGCGGAGAGCCGCGTCGCGGTCTTGGCGCGGGCGCCGTCGACGCGGATCTGACCGGTGCGGCAGAGCTTCTGCAGATGGCCGAAGGCGAGCGCTGGAAAGCGCTCCTTGAACCAGCGATCGAGCCTGAGGCCCTCCTCGGCGTCGCGCACCGGGATCGCCTGAACGCCCGCCGCCTTGCCCGGCAGCGCCGGCAGGACCCGGGAGGCGAGCTCGACGCTCTTTTCGACCAGAGTGCGATGCCCGGCCGGCTTCGCCGCGGCCTTCGGCCCCGGTTTGGCGGCGGACGCCGATCCCGGCTTGCGGAAGGCCGCGCTCGCGGCGCTGCGCTGGGCGGCGCGGGTCGGCTTGCCGTCGGGGCGCTTGCCCGGCGTGGCGGGGCGCCGGCTGCCGGTGGTGGATTTCGGCCCGCGGGGGGTGCGTTGCGCCATGGAAGTTGCTTTCGACTGCGGATTAACCGGACTTCGCGCCCGGATTAACCCAGCGTTGCGCCTGGATTAACCCAGCGCGCGCCCGAGCGCGAGACCCCAGACGAGGGCGCCGATCGAAACCACGGCCGACGCGAGCACGTAAGCCACGGCCGCGCCGCCCTCGCCCCGCTCCCGAAGGGTCACCGCGTCGAGGAAGAAGGGAAGCCCGGGATCATGAGCGATCCGCCCTGAGCTTCGCCCAGTAGTCGAGCCGCTTCCTGAGTTCGCGCTCGAAACCGCGGTCGGGCGGATCGTAGAACGTCCGCCGCCCCATCGTCTCGGGGAAGTAGTCCTGCCCCGAGAACGCGTCCGGCGCGTCATGGTCGTAGGCGTAGCCCGCGCCGTAGCCTTCCGCCTTCATCAGCTTGGTCGGAGCGTTCAGGATGTGGCGCGGCGGGAGCAGCGAGCCGTGCTCGCGGGCCGCCGCCCGCGCCTGCTTGTAGGCGACATAGACCGCGTTGGATTTGGGCGCTGTCGCGAGATGGACGACGCATTCGGCGAGCGCCAACTCGCCCTCCGGCGTCCCGAGCTGTTCGAAGGCGTCGCGCGCCGCGATCGCCACGACCAGCGCCTGCGGATCGGCGAGCCCGATGTCCTCCGACGCCATGCGGATCAGGCGACGCGCCAGATAGAGCGGGTCCTCGCCGGCGTCGAGCATGCGCGCGAACCAGTAGAGCGCCGCGTCCGGGTCGGAGCCCCGCACCGACTTGTGCAGCGCGGAGATGAGGTTGTAGTGGCCGTCCGCCGACTTGTCGTAGATCGGCGCGCGGCGCTGAACCACGTCCTGAACGCGGTTCGCATCGAAGATTTCGCCCGGTCGGGCGGCGCGCCACAGCTCCTCAGCCAGCGTCAGAGAGGCGCGGCCGTCGCCGTCCGCCATCCGGATCAGCACGGCGCGGGCCTCGGCGTCGAGCGGCAGCGGACGGCCTTCGATCGCCTCCGCGCGGGCAAGCAGCCGCTCGATGGCCTCCGGTTCGAGCGAACGGAACACCAGCACCCGCGCGCGCGACAGCAAGGCCGCGTTGAGCTCGAAAGACGGGTTCTCGGTGGTCGCGCCGACGAGCGTGACCGTGCCGTCCTCCATCACCGGCAGGAACGAGTCCTGCTGCGCCTTGTTGAACCGATGGATCTCGTCGACGAACAGCAGCGTGCCCTGCCCCATCGCCCGCCGTCCGCGCGCGGCCTCGAACACCTTCTTGAGATCCGCGACGCCGGTGAAGATCGCCGAGATCGGCTCGAAGGCGAGGCTGGTGGCGTCCGCGAGCAGGCGGCCGACGGTGGTCTTGCCCGTTCCAGGCGGCCCCCAGAAGATGAGGCTGCCGAGCGAGCCCGCCGCGACGAGGCGGCCGAGCGCGCCGTCGGGTCCGAGCAGATGATCCTGCCCGATGACCTCGTCGAGCGACTTGGGCCGCAGCCTGTCTGCGAGCGGTCGCGGCGCCTCGCGCTCAAGACCCGCCGCCTCGAACAGATTGGCCACGCGTCAGCCCCCGAACACGCTGGTGAAGGTGCGGCCGCCGCGTTCGATCGTCACCTTCCAGTAGCGCGGGTTCTGGCCCGCCGTGCGCGCGAGGTCGGCGGTCGAGGCGACCTTCGAGCCGTTGATCTCGCGCACGACGTCGCCCTTCTGGAAGCCGAGCTGCTGCGCGGGCGAGCCGTCCTCCGTCTCCATCACCACCACGCCCGCGCTCGGCCCCACCAGCGAAAGCTCCTCCGCCAGCGCGGGCGACAGATTGGCGACCGTCGCGCCCGAGAAGGGCGAGTAGCCGCGAATGGCCCGGACGTCCCGCGCCGGCGTCTCCGGAGCGGGCGACAGCGCCACCTGCACGGTTCGCGCCTTGCCGTCGCGGCTAAGGGTGACGGCGGCGTGGCCGCCGAGCGGGCGCGTGGCGAAGCGGTAGGTGAAGCCTTCGACGTCGTCGACCTCGCGCCCGTCCACCGCTGTGACGAGGTCGCCGGCGATGACGCCCGCTTTCGCCGCCGGCGAGTTCGGCGCGACATTCGCCACCAGCGCGCCGGACGGATGTTTGAGGCCCAGGCTCTCCGCGATCTCCGGCGTCACCGCCTGCAGCGAGGCGCCGAACCAGGGCCGCGCCACCGCCTTGGCGCCGCTCCGCGCCGAGGAGAGCACGACCTGGACCATGTTCGCGGGGATCGCGAAGCCGATCCCGACCGAGCCGCCGGACTGCGAGAAGATCGCCGTGTTGATGCCGACCAGGCGGCCGTCGAGATCCACTAGCGCGCCGCCGGAATTGCCGGGGTTGATCGCCGCGTCCGTCTGGATGAACGACTGGAAGTCGCCGACCCCGACCTGGGTGCGCGCCACGGCGGACACGATGCCGGATGTGACCGTCTGGCCGACACCGAAGGGATTGCCCACCGCGAGCACGAGATCGCCGACCTGCAGGGCGTCGGAATCCGCGAACTGCAGGGTCGGGAACCGCTCGGAGCCGTCCCCGATCCTGAGCACCGCGAGGTCGGTGCGCGGGTCTTTGAGCAGGATCTTGGCTTCGAACTCGCGCTTGTCCGAGAGCGCGACCCGGACTTCCGTCATGCCCTCGATGACGTGGTTGTTCGTCACCACCAGACCGTCCTCGCCGACGATCGCGCCCGAGCCGAGGGAGCGCTGCACGCGCTCGCGCGGCAGGCCGCGGCCGTCGCCGAAGAACTGGCGGAAGAACGGATCATCCAGAAAGGCGCTGCGCCGACGCTCGGTACGGGTGGCGTAGATGTTCACGACCGCCGGCCGGACATGGCTGACCACCGGCGCGAACGAAAGCTTCACCTGCGCGGCGCTTTCCGGCGGGCGGCGCTCCTGCGCATGGGCGGACGGCGCGGCCGCGAACACGGCGAGCGCCGCGATGGCGAAGAGCTGGCGGGGATTGAGCATGGGCGTCGGTCCGAAGGGGCTTTCGCCGTGACAGATAGGCGATCGATCGCCGCGCGACAGGGCGAAGCCCACGGCGGGCCCGTCCGCCTCGCAGCGAATGACGAGGCGTTCTAGCGCGCTATCGCTTCCAGATCACGCCGCGCCGCACGATCCTGGCCGGGTTGCCGGCGACCACGCATCGCGGCTCCTCGACCGAGGCCGCCACCACCGCGCGCGACCCCAAGATCGTGCCTTCCGCGAGCTCCACGCCCTTCAGCACCATCGCTCCGCCGCAGAGCCAGGTCCGCCGGCCGATCACGATCGGCGCGGGCGCGTTGAGCAGTTCGCCGCTCTCGCGATCATAGATGCGGTGGATGTCGGACGAGCGCAGCTCGACGTCCTCGGCGATCAGGCAGTCCGTCCCGAGCGAGATCGAGGCGCCTGCCGCAACAATGCGGCCCTCCTTCGAATCGCACCTGCTGCCGATCGAAACCGACACGCCATGGCCGCGAATGCGGATCGCGCCGCTCCAGTTGACGTCGTCGCCGATGACAAGGCTGTTGCCCACGCCGCAGAACACGACCTCGAGGCGGTCGAACCGAAAGTTGCGCCCGATCGCGACGCTGTTGCCGGCGGCGTTGCGGTGGGCGAAGACGCGGCTCGCGGCGAGCGCTCCGCGCCAGTCTCCGGCCCGGAACGACACCGAGCCGCGGCGCAGCAGGAACGGCAACGGCGGCGCCAATCCCGACGGACGAAACGGCAGGCGGTAACCGCCCCGGCCGCGCCGAACCGGTGCTTCGGCCGCCCCCGCGAGCGCAGTCACGATCTCGGACACATCGGCGTCCTGCGCCGCTTCGACAGCCTGAGGCGTCACGTTCCCCCGCGCGCTCCCTCGTTCCGCGCGCAGGATAGCACGACGACGCCCCGTCGCTGCACTGCAGTTCTACGGATGCGCACCGCGAAAACAGCGGCGGCGCGACGGTCCGGACTCCGGCGCCGGACGGAGCCGGACGGGAAACGACAAAAGGCGGCCCGAGGCCGCCTTTCAATCAGGTTGGAACGCGCCGCTCCGCCTCAGGCGGCGGCGCTCTCCTCGGCCTCGGCGCGCGCCCGATCGCCGGCGCCCTTGGCGCTGACGTCACGGTCGACGAACTCGATGACCGCGACCGGCGCGTTGTCGCCGTGCCGGAAGCCGGCCTTGAGGATGCGCAGGTAGCCGCCGTTGCGCTCAGCGTAACGCGGGCCGATGGCGCCGAACAGCTTCTGGACCGTCGGCACGTGCCGCAGCTCGGCGATCGCCTGACGGCGCGCGTGCAGGTCGCCGCGCTTGGCGAGCGTCACGAGCTTCTCGACGACCGGACGCAGGTCCTTCGCCTTCGGCAGGGTGGTGACGATCTGCTCGTGCTCGATCAGCGAGATCGCGAGGTTCGCGAACATCGCCTTGCGATGGCTTTGCAGACGGTTGAAGCGGCGGCCCCGCTTGCCGTGCATGGACATGGTGTCTTCTCCTTCAGGCCCGCGCCTCTAGAGGCTGACGAGGCCGAACCCTCAGTAGTGTTCTTCGAAACGCTTGGCGAGCTCGTCGATGTTGTCCGGCGGCCAGCCGCCGACTTCCATGCCGAGATGCAGACCCATCTGCGCCAGCACTTCCTTGATCTCGTTCAGCGACTTGCGGCCGAAGTTCGGAGTGCGCAGCATCTCGGCCTCCGTCTTCTGGATCAGGTCGCCAATGTAGACGATGTTGTCGTTCTTCAGGCAGTTCGCCGAACGTACCGACAGCTCCAGCTCGTCCACCTTCTTGAGCAGCGCCGGGTTGAAGGCGAGCTCCGGGATCGCGGACTGGACGCTTTCCTTCTTCGGCTCCTCGAAGTTGACGAACACCTCGAGCTGGTCCTGGAGGATGCGCGCGGCGTAGGCCACGGCGTCGTCCGGGGTGATCGAGCCGTTGGTCTCGACGGTCAGCGTCAGCTTGTCGTAGTCGAGGATCTGGCCTTCGCGCGTGTTTTCAACGCGGTAGGAGACCTTCTTCACCGGCGAGTACAGGCTGTCGACCGGGATAAGCCCGATCGGCGCGTCCTCGGGGCGGTTGCGGTCCGCCGGGACGTAGCCCTTGCCGGTGTCGACGGTGAACTCCATGCGGATCTCGGCGCCCTCGTCGAGGGTGCAGAGCACGAGGTCCGGGTTCAGGATCTGGACGTCGCCGACGACCTGGATGTCGCCCGCCACGACCTGACCGGGGCCCTGCTTGCGCAGCACCATGCGCTTCGGGCCTTCGCCCTGCATCTTGATGGCGACGTCCTTGATGTTCAGGACGATGTCCGTCACGTCCTCGCGGACGCCCGGGATCGACGAGAACTCGTGGAGCACGCCGTCGATGTGCACCGAGGTCACGGCCGCGCCCTGAAGCGACGACAGCAGGATGCGACGCAGCGCGTTGCCGAGCGTCAGACCGAAGCCGCGCTCGAGCGGCTCGGCCACCATCGTGGCGGTGCGCTTGCCGTCGCCGGACGGAGCGACCTCAAGCTTGTTCGGCTTGATCAGGTCTTGCCAATTCTTCTGGATCACGACTGCACCCTTCGTCAGTCAAACGCGGAGGTCCGCTTCTCTCCGCGTCGGCCGGCCCCGATGGACCAGCCTCGAAACGAACATGCGCCCCGCGGACGGGGCGCAGGCGACGAACGCGCGTCAGACGCGACGACGCTTCCGCGGACGGCAGCCGTTGTGCGGGATCGGGGTCACGTCGCGGATCGACGTCACCATGAAGCCCGCGGCCTGCAGAGCGCGCAGCGCCGACTCACGGCCGGAACCTGGGCCGCGAACCTCGACCTCGAGGGTGCGCATGCCGTGCTCCGCCGCCTTCTTGGCCGCGTCCTCGGCCGCGACCTGGGCCGCGTACGGGGTCGACTTGCGCGAGCCCTTGAAGCCCTGGGCGCCGGCCGACGACCACGACACGGTGTTGCCCTGCGCGTCGGTGATCGTGATCATGGTGTTGTTGAACGTCGCATTCACATGCGCGACGCCCGAGGCGATGTTTTTGCGCTCGCGACGGCGAATGCGCTGGGCTTCCTTGGCCATATGGCTCTCTATCCTTCAGGCGCGCCCGTATCGCCAGGCGCTCGGGATGAAGCGCCGCTCACGCGGCGCGTTCGAAAAACGGATTACTTCTTCTTGCCGGCGATCGGCTTCGGCTTGCCCTTGCGGGTGCGCGCGTTGGTGTGCGTGCGCTGGCCGTGGACCGGCAGACCGCGACGATGGCGCAGGCCGCGGTAGCAGCCCAGGTCCATCAGACGCTTGATGTTCATCGCCACTTCGCGGCGCAGATCGCCCTCGACCAGATAGTCGCGGTCGATCGTCTCGCGGATCTGGATGACTTCGGCGTCCGTCAACTGGTTGACGCGGCGCTCGGCCGGGATCGAGACCTTCTCGCAGATCTCCGTCGCCTTCTGGGCCCCGATGCCGTGAATATACTGCAGCGCGATGATCACGCGCTTGTTCGTCGGAATGTTTACGCCGGCGATACGTGCCACGTTCAGTCTCCATATGTCGGCTCGAAGCCGGATAGACGCGCGTCCGGTGGAGGCCGGCCCTTGCGCGCTGACAAAACCACAACGAAACCGCGAGGCGAGAACGCCCCGCTCGTCGCGGCGCTTTCGGTGAGGGGTTGCGCGTAGCGCCTCGAAGCGCCCGCGTCAAGCCTTTTTAACGATTCCGCGTCCGCGTCAGGACGCGGACGCGCGGGTGTCGGCGAGAATGCCGTCGATCGCCGAGGTCACGCTCTCGATCGGAGCCATGCCGTCCACGACCGAAAACAGGCCGCGCTCGGAATAGAACGGCTTGAGCTGAGCGGTGACCGACTTGTAATCGGCGATCCGCTTCTTCACGACCTCGGGCGCGTCGTCCGAACGAACCGCCTTGCCGGCGGCCGCGGCCTCGCGCGCGCGCCGCTCGACACGTTCAAGCAGGGCGTCCTCGTCGACCGACAGCTCGATGACCGAATCGAGCTTGATGCCCTTCTCGGCCAGCATCGCCTCCAGCGCCTCGGCCTGCCGCAGCGTGCGCGGGAAACCGTCCAGAATGAAGCCGTTCCTGGCGTCCGGCTCTTCGACCCGGTCAGCGACGATCTTGACCACGACCTCGTCCGGCACGAGCTCGCCGCGCGCCATCAGGTCCTTGGCCTGAAGGCCGACCGGCGTGCCCGCCGCGACCGCCGCGCGCAGCATGTCGCCGGTGGAGAGCTGCACGATCCCGTGCGCCTTCACGAGGCGCTCCGACTGCGTGCCTTTGCCGGCGCCGGGCGGCCCGAGCAGGATCAATCTCATCGCCTCTTCCCCTTCAGACGGGCCTTCTTGATGAGGCCCTCATACTGCGCGGCATACAGATGCCCCTGGACCTGCGCGACCGTGTCCATCGTCACCGACACGACGATCAGCAGAGAGGTGCCGCCAAAATAGAACGGAACGGCGGCGTAGGAGATCAGTATTTCGGGCAGTAGGCAGACCAGAGCCATGTAGGCCGCGCCGACCACGGTGATGCGCGTGAGGACGTAGTCGATGTACTCCGCCGTGCGCTCGCCCGGCCGGATGCCCGGGATGAAGCCGCCGTACTTCTTGAGGTTGTCGGCCGTCTCGTTCGGGTTGAAGACGATCGCGGTGTAGAAAAAGCAGAAGAACACGATCAACGCCACGTACAGCAGCATGTACAGCGGGCGGCCGTGCGCGAGATGGGTCGTGATCGTCGACAGCCAGCCGGCCCCGGCGCCCTGCGCCGAGAAATTCGCGATCGTGGTCGGCAGCAGAAGCAGCGACGACGCGAAGATCGGCGGAATCACGCCGGCGGTGTTCAGCTTCAGCGGCAGATGCGAGCTCTCGCCGCCGGTCATCCGGTTCTGCGACACCTGTCGCTTCGGATACTGGATCAGCAGGCGGCGCTGGGCGCGCTCCATGTAGACGATGAAGGCGATCACGGCGATCGCCATCACGGCGATCGCGAGGATGATCGTCGTCGACAGCGCGCCCTGGCGGCTGAGTTCGAGCGTGCCCGCGATCGCGGCCGGAAGCTCGGCCACGATGCCCGCGAAGATGATCAGCGAGATGCCGTTGCCGATGCCGCGCGCGGTGATCTGCTCGCCGAGCCACATCAGGAACATGGTTCCGCCGGTGAGCGTGATCACCGTCGCGATCCGGAAGAACAGGCCAGGATCGACCACCACGTTGGCCTGGCCCTCGAGCCCGACCGCGATGCCATACGCCTGCACGACCGCGAGCAGCACGGTTCCGTAGCGGGTGTACTGGTTGATGATCTTGCGGCCCTGCTCGCCCTCCTTCTTGAGGGCCTCCAGGTGCGGCGAGACCGTCGTCATCAGCTGGACGATGATCGAGGCCGAGATGTACGGCATGATCGCGAGCGCGAAGATCGCCATACGGCCGACCGCCCCGCCCGAGAACATGTTGAACAGGCCGATGATGCCCGTGGACTGCTGGCGGAAGACCTCCGCCAGCGCCGCCGGGTTGATGCCCGGCAGCGGGATGTAGGTCCCGAGGCGGTAGATCAGCAGCGCGCCGAGCGTGAACCAGATGCGCTTCTTGAGTTCGCCCGCTTTCGAGAAAGCGGAGAAGTTGAGGTTCGCAGCAAGCTGCTCAGCCGCCGACGCCATCGATCGCCTCGTATTGCAGGAAGTTCGGAATCCGCGCCCCTAGATAAGGGGTTCAGGCGGCGTCCGCATCCTTCTTCGGGGCGAGCAGCGTCACCTTGCCGCCGAGCTTCTCGATCACGTCCGCGACAGCCTTGGAGACAGCGTAGACCTCGAGGTCGAGCTTGGTCTTGAGCTCGCCGCGACCCAGCACCTTCACGCCGTCCTTCTTCTTGGACAGCACGCCGGCCTCGATGAGGGCGGCCTCGGTCACCGGCTTGCCGGCGTCGAGCTTGCCCGCGTCGACCGCCTGCTGGAGACGGGCGAGGTTGACCTCATTCAGGTCGGTCGCGAACAGGTTGTTGAAGCCGCGCTTCGGCAGACGCCGATAGAGCGGCATCTGGCCGCCCTCGAACGCCTTGATGCGGACGCCCGTGCGGGACTTCTGACCCTTGACGCCGCGGCCGCCGGTCTTGCCCTTGCCGGAGCCGATGCCGCGTCCGACGCGGATCCGCTCCTTGGTGGCGCCGGGGTTGTCCCGGAGATCAGTCAGTTTCATCACGTCTCTCCAGCGCTCAGCGGGCGTCGTCTTCGACGCGCACAAGGTGAGCCACCTTGTCGATCATGCCGCGCACCGCCGGGGTGTCGGCGAGTTCGCGGCGCTTGCCGATGCGGCCCAGGCCGAGGCCGACGAGGGTCGCATGCTGGTCCGCCGGGCGGCGGGTCGAAGAGCCGATCTGCACGACCGTGACCTTCTCGCCCTTCACGGCGCGGGCGGCCTTGCCCTTCTTGTTCTCAACGTCGGCCATGGTCAGCCTCCTTCAGAAACGGGCGTCAGCCTTCGGCCACGGCGTCGGCGTCGACGTCGCGGCGGCGGGACTGCAGGGTCGAAACCTTGAGGCCGCGACGGGCCGCGACGGAGCGCGGGCTATCCTCGTGCTTCAGGGCGTCGAACGTCGCCCGCACCATGTTGTACGGGTTGGACGAGCCGAGCGACTTCGCGACGACGTCATGGACGCCGAGCGTCTCGAACACGGCGCGCATCGGGCCGCCGGCGATGATGCCGGTGCCGGCCGGTGCCGCGCGCAGCACGACCTTGCCGGCGCCGTGGCGGCCGTCGACGTCGTGATGCAGCGTGCGGCCTTCGCGCAGCGGCACCCGGATCAGACCGCGCTTGGCGGCCTCGGTCGCCTTGCGGATCGCCTCCGGCACCTCGCGGGCCTTGCCGTGGCCGTAGCCGACGCGACCCTTCTGGTCGCCGACGACGACGAGAGCGGCGAAGCCGAAGCGACGGCCGCCCTTCACCACCTTGGCGACGCGGTTGATGTGCACGAGCTTGTCGACGAACTCGCTGTCGCGCTCTTCGCGCTCGTTCCGGCGGTTCTCTCTGGGCTCACGAGCCATAATGTAAATCCTCCAGCCGAGCGGGCGTCAGAAATTGAGCCCGCCCTCGCGGGCGGCCTCGGCCAGGGCCTTGACCCGGCCGTGATAGATGTACGAGCCGCGGTCGAAGACCACGTCCTTGACGCCGGCCGCGGCGGCGCGCTCCGCCACCAGCTTGCCGACGGCCTGGGCGGCCGCGATGTCCGCGCCGGTCTTCTTGGCCGCGCGGAAATCCTTGTCGAGCGTCGAGGCCGACGCGAGCGTCACGCCCTTCGCGTCGTCGATGATCTGAGCGTAGATCTGCTTCGACGAGCGGAAGACGGACAGGCGCGGACGGCCGTTCGCGTTCGAACGGAGCGCCCGGCGGACGCGCGCCTTGCGGCGCGCCTCGGTAACGAGATTCTTCGCCATGGTTCCGGGCCCTTACTTCTTCTTGCCTTCCTTGCGGAAGATGAACTCGCCCGCGTACTTGACGCCCTTGCCCTTGTAGGGCTCGGGACCGCGGAACTCGCGAATCTCCGCCGCGACCTGGCCGACACGCTGCTTGTCGATGCCGGAGACCGAGATCTCCGTCGGCTTGGCGCACTTGATCTCGATCCCGTCCGGGATCGGGTACTTCACGTCGTGGCTGTAGCCGAGCGCGAGCACGAGCTCCTTGCCCTGCACCGCCGCGCGGTAGCCGACGCCGCTGATCTCGAGCTTCTTCTCGAAGCCCTTGGTGACGCCCTCGACGAGGTTCGACACCATCGTGCGCGACATGCCCCACTTGGCCCGCGCGCCCTTGGTCTCGTTCCGCGGCTGGACGGAGACCTTCCCGTCCTTGAACTCGACGACGACATCGTCATGGACGCGGAAGGCGAGTTCGCCCTTCGGTCCCTTCATCTTGACGTCCTGGCCGTCGACGGCCGCGGTCACGCCCGACGGCACGTCGACCGGCTTCTTGCCGATGCGCGACATGATCGCTCTCCTAAATCCGTCCGAGAAATCCCCTGCCCAGCGTCAGAAGACGCGGCAGAGGATCTCCCCGCCCACATTGTTGTCGCGGGCGTCGTGATCCGCCATCACGCCCTTCGGCGTGGAGAGGATCGAGATGCCGAGGCCGTTGGCCACACGCGGCAGGTTCTTGACCGAGGCGTACACGCGCCGGCCCGGCTTCGACACCCGCTGGATCTCGCGGATGACGGGCGCGCCGTCGTAGTACTTGAGCTCGATCTCGAACTCGGTGCGGCCGTTGGCGAGCTCCGTCTGCGTGTAGCCGCGGATGTAGCCTTCCGCCTGCAGCACGTCCAGCACGTGCTGGCGCAGGCGCGAGCCAGGCGTCGAGCACGAGGTCTTGTTCCGCATGTGCGCGTTGCGGATGCGCGTCAGCATATCGCCGAGGGGATCGATCAGTGACATGGACCCCTCCTCCTCACCAGCTCGACTTCAGGAGACCCGGAACCAGGCCCTTCGAGCCAAGATCCCGGATCGCGATGCGGGAGATGCCAAGCTTGCGATAATACGCACGCGGGCGGCCCGTGACTTCGCAGCGGTTACGGATGCGGGTCTTCGAGCCGTTGCGCGGGAGCTGGGCGAGCTTGAGGCGCGCCGCGAAGCGCTCCTCGAGGTCGAGGCTCTCGTTGTTGGCGATCGCCTTCAGTTCGGCGCGCTTCGCGGCGAAGCGGTCGACGAGCTGCCGGCGGCGGTTGTTCTTCTCGATCGCGCTCTTCTTAGCCATGCGATCCTCCCGTCACTGCCTGAAGGGGAAGTTGAAGGCGCGCAGCAGGGCGCGCGCCTCGTCGTCAGACTTCGCCGTCGTGCAGACGATGACGTCCATGCCCCACACCTGATCGATCTTGTCGTACTCGATCTCGGGGAACACGATGTGCTCCTTAATGCCCATGGCGAAGTTGCCACGGCCGTCGAAGCTCTTCGGGTTCAGGCCGCGGAAGTCGCGGACGCGCGGCAGCGCGATCGTGACCAGACGGTCGATGAACTCGTACATGCGGGCGCGCCGGAGCGTGACCTTGGCGCCGACCGACTGGCCCTCGCGCAGCTTGAAGGTCGCGATCGAGGTGCGGGCCTTGGTGACGACCGGCTTCTGGCCGGCGATCTTGGTCAGCTCGCCGACCGCGTTCGTCACCTTCTTGGAGTCCGCGACGCCTTCGCCGACACCCATGTTGATGACGATCTTCTCGATCGTCGGAACCTCGAACGGGTTCTTGTACCCGAACTCCTCGATCAGCTTCGGCCGAACGACGTCGGCGTAGTGCTTCTTGAGGCGCGGTTCGTAAGCGGTCTCAGCCATCGATCTGCTCTCCCGAACGCGCCGCGACGCGAACCTTGCGGCCGTCGTCCAGGACCTTGAAGCTGACGCGCGTCGCCTTGCCGTCCTTCGGGTCGGCGAGCGCGATGTTGGACAGGTGGATGGCGGCTTCCTTCGAGATGATGCCGCCTTCCGTCGTCTGGGTCTGGCGCGTATGGCGCTTCACCACGTTGACGCCGCGCACCAGGGCGCGCTCGTCCTTGGGGAGCACCTGCAGCACTTCGCCGGTCTTGCCCTTGTCGCGGCCGGCGAGAACGACGACCTTGTCGCCCTTCTTGATCTTCGCGGCCATCACAGCACCTCCGGCGCGAGCGAGATGATCTTCATGTGGTTCTTGGCGCGCAGCTCGCGCGGAACCGGGCCGAAGATGCGGGTCCCGACCGGCTCTTTCTGATTGTTGATCAGCACGGCCGCGTTGCGGTCGAAACGGATCACCGAGCCGTCCAGACGACGGATGTCCTTGGCCGTGCGAACGACGACCGCCTTCATGACGTCGCCCTTCTTCACGCGGCCGCGCGGAATCGCTTCCTTGACCGACACCACGATGATGTCGCCCACGGAGGCGTAACGACGGCCGGCGCCGCCGAGAACCTTGATGCACATCACTCGCTTGGCGCCGGAGTTGTCGGCGACGTCGAGGTTGCTCTGCATCTGAATCATGGCCTTGAAGCCTTTCTCGTTCGCCCGGACCGGTATCCGCTAACGGGAGCGGACCTCGCCCGGCGGGCCTTGGATTTCAGATGATCGTCACTCGGTCGGAGCGGGCGCCGAGGCGTCCGGATCGACCGACGCGTCGGGACGAACGACCCAACGCTTCAGCTTCGAGATCGGACGGCTCTCCTCGATCCACACGAGGTCGCCGACCTTGAACACGCCCTGCTCGTCATGGGCGTGGTAGTGCTTGGTCCGACGCACGGTCTTCTTCAGCAGCGGGTGCGTGAAGCGACGCTCCACCTTGACCACGACGGTCTTGGCGTTCTTGTCGGAAATGACAGTCCCCAGAAGGACGCGTTTGGGCATGATGTCCTCCTCAGGCCTTCGTCGGCGCTTCCGCGCGCTTGGCGGTCGCGACGGTGCGGATGCGCGCGATGTCGCGACGCACCTGCCGCACCTGCGCGGTGTTGTCGAGCTGGCCCGTGGCCTTCTGGAAGCGCATGTTGAACTGCTGCTTCTTCAGCTTCACGAGCTCTTCGTCGAGCTGGTCCACGGACATCGTCCGCAGGTCTTGAGCCTTCGCCATGACGTCCTCCCTCACTCGGCGATGCGCTGGACGAAGCGCGTGCGGATCGGCAGCTTGGCGGCCGCGAGCGCAAGAGCTTCCCGGGCGAGCTCGACGGGCACGCCGTCGAGCTCGAACATGATGCGGCCCGGCTTCACCTTCGCGGCCCAGAACTCGTTCGCGCCCTTGCCCTTGCCCATGCGGACTTCGGTCGGCTTCTTCGAGACGGGGACGTCAGGGAACACGCGGATCCAGACGCGGCCGGCGCGCTTCATATGACGCGTCATCGCGCGGCGGGCCGCCTCGATCTGGCGGGCCGTGACACGCTCCGGCTCCAGGGCCTTGAGGCCGTAGGCGCCGAAGTTCAGGTCGAATCCGCCCTTCGCGGCGCCGCTGATGCGGCCCTTGAACTGCTTGCGGAACTTAGTGCGCTTCGGTTGCAGCATGACTTAGACTCCGAGGCTCCCGATCACGCCGCGTCGCGACGGTTCGGACGGCCACCGCCGCTCGAATCTTCGGTGAGGCGACGATCCTGGGCCATGGGGTCGTGCTCCATGACCTCGCCCTTGAAAATCCACACCTTGACGCCGCAGGTGCCCATCGCCGTCTTCGCTGTGGCGACGCCGTAGTCGACGTCGGCGCGCAGCGTGTGCAGCGGAACGCGGCCCTCGCGGTACCATTCGGTGCGGGCGATCTCCGCGCCGCCGAGACGGCCGGCGCAGTTGATGCGGATGCCCTCGGCGCCGAGGCGCATCGCCGACTGGACCGCGCGCTTCATGGCGCGACGGAACGCGACGCGGCGCTCGAGCTGCTGGGCGATCGACTCCGCGACCAGCGTCGAGTCGATCTCCGGCTTGCGCACCTCAACGATGTTGATGTGCACTTCCGAGGCCGTCATCGAGCTGACCTTCTTGCGCAGCTTGTCGATGTCCGCGCCCTTCTTGCCGATCACGATGCCCGGGCGGGCGGAGTAGATCGACACGCGGCACTTCTTGTGCGGGCGCTCGATGACGATCTTCGAGACCGCGGCCTGCTTCAGATCCTTCAGCAGGGCGTCGCGGATCTTGATGTCCTCGTGCAGCAGCTTGCCGTACTCGCCCTTGCCGGCGAACCAGCGCGAGTCCCACGTGCGGTTGATGCCGAGCCGAAGCCCGATCGGGTTGACCTTGTGACCCATCGTCTTCTCCTCAGGCCTTGGCCGCGTCGCGCTCGACCTGACGCACGATGATCGTCAGATGCGAGAACGGCTTCTGGATCTGGCCGACGCGACCGCGAGCGCGGGGCGAAAACCGCTTCATCACGATCGACTTGCCGACGAACGCCTGGCTCACGACGAGATCGTCCACGTCGAGATCGTGGTTGTTCTCGGCGTTGGCGATCGCGCTCTCGAGCGTCTTCTTCACCTGGCCGGCGATCCGCTTGCGCGAGAAGGTCAGGTCGGCGAGCGCCGTCTCGACCTTCTTGCCGCGGATCATCTGCGCGACGAGGTTCAGCTTCTGCGGCGAGATCCGGACCATGCGGAGCACGGCCTTGGCCTCGTTCTCGGGAAGCGCGCGGGGAGCTGCCTGCTTGCCCATGATTACTTCCTCTTCGACTTCTTGTCCGCCGCGTGCCCGTAGAAGGTGCGGGTCGGAGCGAACTCGCCGAACTTGTGGCCGATCATCTCTTCCGAGACCGCGACCGGGATATGCTTCTGCCCGTTATAGACCCCGAAGGTGAGGCCCACGAACTGAGGCAGGATCGTGGAGCGACGGCTCCAGATCTTGATGATTTCATTCCGGGTCGACGACCGAGCAGCGTCCGCCTTCTTGAGCAGATAGCCGTCGACGAACGGGCCCTTCCAAACTGAACGCGCCATTGTCGGCTCTCCGCTTACTTCTTCTTACGGGCGTGGCGGCTCGACAGGATGAACTTGTCGGTCGCCTTGTTGGAACGGGTCCGCTTGCCCTTGGTCGGCTTGCCCCACGGGGTCACCGGATGACGGCCGCCCGAGGTGCGGCCTTCGCCGCCGCCGTGCGGATGGTCGACCGGGTTCATGGTCACGCCGCGATTGTGGGGCTTGCGGCCCAGCCAGCGCGAACGCCCGGCCTTGCCGAGGCTGATGTTCGCGTGGTCCGGGTTCGACACCGCGCCGACCGTGCCGAAGCACTGGCCGTGCACGAGCCGCTGCTCGCCCGAATTCAGACGCAGGGTCACGTAGCCCTGGTCGCGGCCGACGATCTGCGCGTAGGCGCCCGCCGAGCGCGCGATCTGGCCGCCGCGGCCGATCTTGAGCTCCACATTGTGGACGATCGTGCCGACCGGCGCGGCGCCGAGCGGCATCGCGTTGCCGGGCTTCACGTCGACCTGCGCGCCGGCGACGACCGTGTCGCCCACGCCCAGGCGCTGCGGCGCCAGGATGTAGCTCAGCTCGCCATCCTCATAGCGGATCAGCGCGATGAAGGCCGAACGGTTCGGATCATATTCGATCCGCTCCACCTTGGCCGGCACGTCGAGCTTGCGCCGCTTGAAGTCGATCAGGCGGTACGTCCGCTTGTGGCCGCCGCCACGGAACCGAACGGTGACGCGGCCGGTGTTGTTGCGGCCGCCGGCGGACGTCAGTCCTTCGGTCAGCTGCTTCACCGGCTTGCCCTTGTACAGGGCCGAGCGGTCGACGATCACGAGCTGGCGAAGGCTCGGCGTGATCGGGTTGAATGTCTTGAGCGCCATCTGTTCGGCTCCCTATCCCGCGCGCCTCAGAGGCCCGTCGTCACGTCGATCGAATGGCCCTCTTCGAGGGTCACGATCGCGCGCTTGACGTCGCTCTGCTGGCCGAGGCGGCCGCGAAAACGCTTGGTCTTGCCCTTGCGGACAAGCGTGTTGACGCTCACGACTTTGACGTCGAAGAGCTTCTCGACCGCCGCCTTGATCTGCGGCTTGGTCGCCGTGTCCGCGACGCGGAAGACGACCTTGTTCTGCTCGGACGCATACGTCGCCTTCTCGGTGATCACCGGCGAACGGATGACGTCGTAGTGGCGCACGTCGGTCATTTGAAGCGCGCCTCCAGCGCATCGATGGCGGCCTTCGTCAGCACGAGCGTGTCGCGACGGAGGATGTCATAGACGTTGATGCCCTGGACCGGCAGCACGTCCACGTAAGGCACGCTCCGGACCGCGAGCCTCACATTGTTCTCGACCTCGGCACCGTCGACGATCAGGGCGTTCGCGAAGCCGAGCTTCTCGATCTGCTCCTTGAGCGCCTTGGTCTTCGCCTCGGTGAGCGAGAACGTGTCGACCACGACGATCTGCTGCTCCTTGGCCTTGGCCGAAAGCGCGTGCTTCAGGCCGAGGGCGCGGAACTTCTTCGTCAGGTCATGCTCGTGGCTGCGCACGACCGGCCCGAAGGCCCGGCCGCCGCCACGGAACTGCGGCGCGGAAGCCTGGGCGTGACGGGCGCGGCCCGTGCCCTTCTGCTTGTACATCTTTTTGCCCGTGCGGGCGATGTCCGAGCGGCCGAGCGTCTGGTGCGTGCCGGCCTGGCGCTTGGCGAGCTGCCAGCGCACGACGCGGTGCAGGATGTCCGCGCGCGGCTCCAGGCCGAAAATCTCGTCCGAAAGCGAGATCTTCTCGCCGGCCTGGCCGTCGGCGGTGGTGATTGCGATGTCGACCATCACGCGTTCTCCGTCTCAACGGCCGCGGTATCGGCCGGCACCTCGGCCGCGCCGCGTTCGCGGAACGAGCCCGGCAGCGGCAGGCCGTCCGGCAGCTTGGTCTTGACCGCGTCGCGGACCAGGATCCAGCCGCCCTTGACGCCCGGAACCGAACCCTCGACCAGGATCAGGCCGCGCTCCACGTCGGTGGAGACCACCTTGAGGTTCTGCGTCGTGACCCGCTCGTCGCCGAGATGACCGGCCATCTTCTTGTTCTTGAACACCTTGCCCGGATCCTGGCGACCGCCGGTGGAGCCGTGCGAACGGTGCGAGATCGACACGCCGTGCGTGGCGCGCAGACCGCCGAAGTTCCAGCGCTTCATGGCGCCGGCGAAGCCCTTGCCCGTCGAGGTGCCGGTCACGTCGACCCGCTGTCCCGCGACGAAGTGGTCCGCCGTGATTTCGGCGCCGACCGGGATCACCGCGTCCGGGGACACCCGGAACTCGACGACCTTACGCTTCGGCTCCACTTCCGCCTTGGCGAAGTGGCCGCGCTCGGCGCGGGTGGCGTTCTTGGCCTTACGGGCGCCGGCGCCGAGCTGCAGCGCGACGTAGCCGTTGCCCTCGAGCGTGCGGTGCGCGACGACCTGGCACTGCTCGAGCTTGAGAACGGTGACCGGCACATGCTCACCTGCATCCGTGAAGATGCGGGTCATGCCCAGCTTCTGTGCGATTACTCCGGACCGCATCTGCGTCGTCCTTCCCTTTCGCCGATCAGAGCTTGATCTCGACGTCGACGCCGGCGGCGAGGTCGAGCTTCATCAGCGCGTCCACGGTCTGCGGCGTCGGGTCGACGATGTCGAGAAGGCGCTTGTGCGTCCGAATCTCGAACTGCTCGCGGCTCTTCTTGTCGACGTGCGGCGAGCGGTTCACGGTGAACTTCTCGATGCGCGTCGGCAGGGGGATCGGACCACGCACCTGGGCGCCGGTCCGCTTGGCCGTCGACACGATTTCGCGGGTCGACGTGTCCAGAATGCGGTGATCGAACGCCTTGAGGCGGATCCGGATGTTCTGACCGTTCATTTTACTCGGTCTCCACGGAGGAAGGGCGGCGCCCTGTTGAGTTCAGGGCGCGCCCGCCCCGGCAGCTTCAAAAAGAGTTCGGATCACTCGATGATGGACGCGACGACGCCAGCGCCGACGGTGCGGCCGCCTTCGCGGAT
>NZ_JBHUER010000012.1:0-17220 GCF_042681025.1 Methylopila henanensis | reverse complement strand
GTGACCAATCGTGCCAATGTTGCAATGCGGCTTCGTCCGCGCGAACTTTTCCTTGGCCATGGCGAAGGCTCCGTTCTTTTCTCTAGATCGTCTCTAAGGGGCTCGTCGTAACTCGCTGCAGGATCAGGCGTACTTCGCCTGAACCTCCTGCGCGACGTTGGACGGAACCTGCTCGTAGTGGTCGAATTCCATGCTGTAGTTCGCGCGGCCCTGGCTGAACGAACGCAGCGTGTTGATGTAGCCGAACATGTTGGCGAGCGGCACCATGGCGTTCACCACGTTGGCGTTGCCGCGCATGTCCTGCCCCTGGATCTGGCCGCGGCGGGAGTTCAGATCGCCGATGACCGAGCCGGTGTAGTCTTCCGGGGTCACGACCTCGACCTTCATCACCGGCTCGAGCAGCACCGCGCCGCCCTTCTGCAGGGCCTCGCGGAACGCCGCGCGGGACGCGATTTCGAAGGCGAGAGCCGACGAGTCGACCTCGTGGAACGCGCCGTCGACCAGTTCGACCTTCACGTCGACAACCGGGAAGCCGGCGACAACGCCGGAGCCCAGCACCGACTCGAGGCCCTTCTGGACGCCCGGAATGTACTCCTTCGGCACGGCGCCGCCGACGATCTTCGAGACGAACTCGAAGCCCTTGCCAGCCTCGTTCGGCTCCACGTGGAACTTCACGCGGGCGAACTGACCGGTGCCGCCGGTCTGCTTCTTGTGGGTGTAGTCCACGTCGACCGGCTTGGTCAGCGTCTCGCGATAGGCCACCTGCGGCGCGCCGATGTTGGCGTCGACCTTGTAGGTGCGCTTCAGGATGTCGACCTTGATGTCGAGGTGAAGCTCGCCCATGCCCTTGAGAATGGTCTGGCCGGACTCGGCGTCGGTCGAGACGCGGAAGGACGGATCCTCGGCCGCGAGCTTCGACAGGGCGATGCCCAGCTTCTCCTGGTCGGCCTTGGTCTTCGGCTCGATCGCGATCTCGATGACCGGCTCCGGGAACTCCATACGCTCGAGGATCACGGCCTTGTTCGGGTCGCACAGCGTGTCGCCGGTGCGGACTTCCTTGAGGCCGGCCAGGGCGACGATGTCGCCGGCGTAGGCTTCCTTGATGTCCTCGCGGTTGTTCGCATGCATGAGCAGCATGCGGCCGACGCGCTCCTTCTTGTCGCGGGTCGAGTTTAGCAGGGTCGAACCCGACTCCAGCTTGCCCGAATAGACGCGGCAGAAGGTGATGGTGCCGACAAAGGGGTCGTCCATGATCTTGAACGCGAGCACCGAAAGCCCGGCGTCGTCGGAGGGCTCCCGGGTGATCGGCTCTTCGGTCTTGAAGTCGATGCCCGACACCGCGCCACGATCGAGCGGGGACGGCAGGTAATCGACGACGGCGTCGAGCAGCGGCTGGACGCCCTTGTTCTTGAACGCCGAGCCGCAGAGCACCGGCGTGAAGGCGCGGGTCAGCACGGCCTTGCGCAGCAGGGCCTTGAGGGTCGCCTCGTCCGGCTCCTCACCCTCGAGGAACTTTTCGAGCGCAGCGTCGTCGAGCTCGACCGCGCGCTCAATCATCACGTTGCGGTACTCGACGGCCTGATCGGCGAGATCGGCCGGGATCTCCTCGTCGCGGAAGCTCGCGCCGAGGTTCTCGTTCTCCCATACGACCGCCTTCATGCGGACGAGATCGATGATGCCCGCGAACGCGCTCTCGGAGCCGATCGGGAGCTGGATCGCGACCGGCTTGCCGGCGACGCGGGTGTCGATCTCCTTAACGCAGCGGAAGAAGTCGGCGCCGATCTTGTCCATCTTGTTGACAAACACGATGCGCGGCACTTCGTACTTGTCGGCCTGACGCCACACGGTCTCGGTCTGCGGCTCAACGCCGGCGTTGCCGTCGAGCACGCAGACGGCGCCGTCGAGCACGCGCAGCGAACGCTCGACTTCAATGGTGAAGTCGACGTGGCCGGGCGTGTCGATGATGTTGAGACGCTTGTCCTTCCAGAAGGTCGTCGTCGCGGCGGACGTGATCGTGATGCCGCGCTCCTGCTCCTGCTCCATCCAGTCCATGGTCGCGGCGCCGTCGTGGACTTCGCCGATCTTGTGGGACTTGCCGGAATAAAACAGGACGCGCTCGGTCGTCGTCGTCTTGCCGGCATCAATGTGGGCCATGATGCCGAAGTTACGATAGTCTTCGATCGCGTGGGAGCGGGCCATGATCTTGGTCCTTCAGTCTCTGCTCGATTACCAGCGGTAGTGCGAGAACGCGCGGTTCGCTTCCGCCATGCGGTGCGTGTCCTCGCGCTTCTTCACCGCGGAACCGCGGTTGTTCGAGGCGTCGATGAGCTCGGCCGACAGACGGTCGACCATGGTCTTCTCGTTGCGGGCGCGGGCCGAGGCCAGCAGCCAGCGCAGCGCGAGCGCCTGACGACGCTCCGGACGAACCTCGACCGGGACCTGGTAGGTCGCGCCGCCGACGCGGCGGGAACGGACTTCAAGCGCCGGAGCGATGTTGTCGAGCGCCTGGTGGAACACGGCGACCGGGCTCTGCTTGAGCTTGGTCTCGACGGTGTCGAACGCGCCGTAAACGATGCTCTCGGCGGCCGACTTCTTGCCGTGCTTCATCACGGTGTTCATGAACTTCGTGACCACGATGTCCCCGAACTTCGGATCGGGGTGGACTTCGCGGCGCTCGGCGGAGTGACGACGGGACATTCTTCAGAACCTCACTTCGGCCGCTTGGCGCCGTACTTCGACCGGCGCTGCTTGCGGTTCTTGACGCCCTGCGTGTCGAGCACGCCGCGGAGGATGTGGTAGCGAACGCCCGGAAGGTCCTTCACGCGGCCGCCACGGATCATGACCACCGAATGCTCCTGGAGGTTATGGCCCTCGCCCGGGATGTAGCCGATGACCTCGAAGCCGTTCGTGAGACGAACCTTGGCGACCTTACGAAGCGCCGAGTTCGGCTTCTTCGGGGTCGTGGTGTAGACGCGCGTGCAGACGCCACGCTTCTGCGGGCACGCTTCGAGCGCCGGAACCTTGTTGCGCGCCGTGGGCGCCTGCCGCGGCTTGCGGATCAACTGGCTGATGGTGGGCATCGTTGGCCTGACCGTTCCTTCGTAAACCGGCGTTCCGCCCGCCCGAAAAGCTTCGGACGCGCAAAAACGAAATGACGCCGGCCTTCGGGGGTCCGAAGGCGAGCGTCGCTCCTTGCAGAGGACCAACGACGACGAGCGCCGGGGTCATGAACCGCAACTGACCGTGTGGTCGCGGCAGCGTCTAAGCCCGGAAGGTCGCAGCGACTGGACCGCTTGCGACGGCGTGGGCTTACCGCCTGCCGAAGAGTGGGGCGCTTCTACCCCGCGAGTCGGGCTTAGTCAACACCGCGCGCCGAGAACTTGACGGAGTTCTAACGCATGGGGCCTATCTCGGCTCACGCGGCGCCGCGAATGGCGCCGGCGGACAGATCGAAAGCTCATCGCCGATGCCGTCGCCCGCACATTCCACCCGCGTGATCGCATTCGTCAACGTCGCGCATGCGCTCGATCATTACGTTCTTCTGATCTATCCGACAGCGGTGATCGCCATGGCGGGCGACCTCAGACTCGACTACGGGCCGCTGATCGCCCTCGCCACCGGCGCCTTCGTGGCGTTCGGCCTGTTCGCGCTGCCGATGGGATGGCTCGCCGCGCGGTTCGGGCGCCGCAATCTGCTCGCCGTGTTCTTCTTCGGCTGCAGCGTCTCGCTGGCGGGCCTCAGCTTCAGCGCGACGCCGACCGCGATAGCGGTCTGGCTGTTCGCTCTCGGCGCCTTCACCGCGATCTACCATCCGATCGGCGCGTCGATTCTCGTCAGCCACGCCTCGTCGCTCGGCCGGGCGCTCGGGTGGAACGGCGTGTTCGGCAATGTCGGCACCGCCTTCGCGGCCGGCGGCACCGCGTTGCTGGCGAGCGCCTTCGGCTGGCGCGCGGCCTTCCTGGTTCCCGCGGCGGTCTGCCTTGCGGTCGGGCTCGCCTATGTCGCGCTCGCGCCGGCCGAAGACCGCCGGGACGAGCGGCGCGCCCCGGCGCCGGCCTCGGGCGGGTTCCGGCTGTCCCTGCCCGTGCTTCTCACGCTATTCGGCGCGGCGCTCGTCGCCGGCGGCATGACCTTCAACATCACCAGCATCGCGCTGCCGAAGGCGGTCGACGAGCGGCTCGGCGTCGAGGTTCCGCTCGTCGTCACCGGATGGCTGGTCACCGGCGTCTTGCTGTTCGGCGCGCTGACCCAGCTGATCGTGGGGCGGCTGGTCGACCGCTTCTCTCTGCCCGCCATCTTCGTCGGGCTGTCGGCGCTACAGCCGCTCGGCCTCGGGATCGCGGCCGCGAGCGAAGGAGCGCCGATGCTCGCGGGCCTCGCCCTGACGATCGCGGCCATCTACGGCCAGGTGGTCGTCAACGACGCCATGGTCGCGCGCTACACGCCGCCCCACCTGCGCACCAAGGCCTACAGCGTGCGCTACTTCCTCGGCTTCACCGTCAGCGGCTTCGCGGCGACCCTGATCGGCGCGACCCACAGCTCCGGGGGCTTCGGGCTGACCTTCGCCGTCGCCGCAGCCTTCGGCGCGGTTATCTTCGGCGTTGCGATCGCCTTCTTCCTTGCGGCGCGCCCGGCCGCTCCGGCGGCCGCAGAGTAAGGCGAGGCCCAGACCGGGCGCCGTCCTCGGGAGCGGACAGCTCGGCCGCGTCGCGCAAACGTCATGTCAAAGAAAAAGGCCGCCGGCGAACCGGCGGCCTTTCCTCGTTCAGGATCTGGCATGGGCGGAATGAACCGCCCTCGCCTCACTCCGCGGCGTCGGAGGCCGGCAGCAGGGCCGCCGCTTCCGAGGGGACGCCGGATTCCTGCGCCTTCTGGGCGAGGATCAGGTCGTCGCGATGGGTCGCGATCTCGCGCACCTTGTTCATCACCGAGCCGGTGCCCGCCGGGATCAGGCGGCCGACGATGACGTTCTCCTTGAGGCCCTCGAGGTCGTCCACCTTGCCGTTGACGGCCGCCTCGGTGAGGACGCGGGTCGTCTCCTGGAAGGAGGCGGCGGAGATGAACGAGCGGGTCTGCAGGCTCGCCTTGGTGATGCCGAGCAGCACCGGATGGCCGACCGCGGGCTTCTTGCCCTCGGCGAGCATCTTGGCGTTGACGTCGTCGAACTCCATCCGGTCGACCTGCTCGTTGGTGATCAGGTCGGTGTCGCCGGCGTCGGAGATTTCCACCTTCTGCAGCATCTGGCGGACGATCACCTCGATGTGCTTGTCGTTGATGGTCACGCCCTGGAGCCGGTAGACCTCCTGGATCTCGTTGACGAGGTAGGCCGCAAGCTCCTCCACGCCCTTGATCGCCAGAATGTCGTGCGGCGCCGGGTTGCCGTCGACGATGTAGTCGCCCTGCTCCACGACGTCGCCGTCCTGAAGATGGACGTGCTTGCCCTTCGGGATCAGGTACTCGACCGGCTCGCCGCCATCGCTCGGAATGAGCGTGAGGCGACGCTTGTTCTTGTAGTCCTTGCCGAACTGCACCGTGCCAGAAATCTCGGCGATGATCGCCGCGTCCTTCGGACGGCGCGCCTCGAACAGCTCCGCCACGCGCGGCAGGCCGCCCGTGATGTCGCGGGTCTTGGCGCTCTCGGTCGGAATACGCGCGAGCACGTCGCCGGCCTTGACCTCGCCGCCCGGCGAGACCGACAGGATCGCGTCCGCCGCCAGTAGGTAGCGCGCCTCGCCGCCGCGGGCAGGCTTGGCGATCTTGCCGTCCGCGCCCTGGACGATGATCGCCGGCTTGAGATCGGCGTTACGCGTCGAGGTGCGCCAGTCGGTCACGACGCGCTTGGTGATGCCCGTGGCCTCGTCCGACGTCTCCTTCACGGAGGCGCCTTCGACGAGGTCCTCGAACGCCGCCTTGCCGTCGACCTCGGTGAGGATCGGACGGGTGTACGGGTCCCACTCGGCGATGCGCTGGCCGCGCTTGATCTTGTCGCCCTCGTCGACCCGAAGCTTCGAGCCGTACTGCAGGCGATGCGTCGCGCGCTCCGTGGTCCCGTCGGCGTCGACGATGATCACGGCCACGTTGCGGCCCATCACGATCAGGTCGCCGTCCGAGTTCCGGGCGACGTTGCGGTTGCGCAACTTGACCGAGCCCTCGAACGAGCTTTCGAGGAAGGACGAGTCCGCGAGCTGCGCCGTGCCGCCGATGTGGAACGTGCGCATGGTGAGCTGCGTGCCCGGCTCGCCGATCGACTGCGCCGCGATGACGCCGACCGCCTCGCCGTGGTTGACCGGCGTGCCGCGCGCGAGGTCGCGCCCGTAGCAGGCCACGCACACGCCGACCTTGGTCTCGCAGGTCAGCACCGAGCGGATGCGGATCTCCTGCACGCCCGCCGCCATCACCTGCTCGACGTCCTTCTCGGAGAACAGAGTGTTCTTCGGGACGATGAGCTCGCCTGTCGCCGGGTGCAGCACGTCCTCCGCCGCGGTGCGGCCCAGGATGCGCATGCCGAGCGTCGCGACGATCTGGCCAGCGTCGACCACGGGCCGGACGCGGATGCCCGCCTCGGTGCCGCAATCGTCCTCGGTGATGATGCAGTCCTGCGCCACGTCGACGAGACGACGGGTCAGGTAGCCCGAGTTCGCCGTCTTGAGCGCCGTGTCAGCAAGGCCCTTACGAGCGCCGTGCGTCGAGTTGAAGTACTCGAGCACGGACAAGCCTTCCTTGAAGTTCGAGATGATCGGGCTCTCGATGATCTCGCCCGACGGCTTGGCCATAAGACCGCGCATGCCGGCGAGCTGCTTCATCTGCGCCGGCGAGCCGCGGGCGCCCGAATGGCTCATCATGTAGATCGAGTTGATCTGCTTGGTGCGGCCGGTCTCCTTGTCCACTTGGACAGCGGAGATGCGCGCCATCATCTCGTCGGCGATCTTGTCCGTGCACTTCGCCCAGGCGTCGACCACCTTGTTGTACTTCTCGCCCTGAGTGATCAGGCCGTCCTGGTACTGCTGCTCGTATTCCTTGGCGAGCGTACGGGTGTCGTCAACGATCTTCGTCTTCGTCTCCGGCACGACCATGTCGTCCTTGCCGAACGAGATGCCGGCCTTGAACGCGTTGTGGAAGCCGAGCGACATGATGCGGTCGCAGAAGATGACCGTGTCCTTCTGACCGCAGTTGCGGTAGACGGTGTCGATCATGTTCGAGATTTCCTTCTTCGTCATCAGCTTGTTGACGACGTCGAAGGTCAGCTTCGCGGTCTTGGGCAGCAACTGCCCGAGCATCATGCGGCCGGGGGTGGTCTCATAGACCTTTGCGACCTGATTGCCGTCGGCGTCGATGCCGACATGCCGACCCTTGATCTTGGTGTGCAGCGTCACCGACTTGGTGAACAGGGCGTGCTCCAGCTCGCCCATGTTCGCAAAGGCCATGCCCTCGCCCGGCTCGTTGTCGCGCATCAGCGTCAGGTAGTAGAGGCCGAGCACGATGTCCTGCGACGGCACGATGATCGGCTGGCCGTTCGCGGGGTGCAGAATGTTGTTGGTCGACATCATCAGGACGCGCGCCTCCAGCTGAGCCTCGAGGCTCAGAGGAACGTGCACGGCCATCTGGTCGCCGTCGAAGTCGGCGTTGAACGCGGCGCAGACCAGCGGATGAAGCTGGATCGCCTTGCCCTCGATCAGCACCGGCTCGAAGGCCTGGATGCCGAGGCGGTGCAGCGTCGGGGCGCGGTTCAGCATCACCGGATGCTCGCGGATCACCTCGTCCAGGATGTCCCAGACTTCCGGCTTCTCCTTCTCGACGAGCTTCTTCGCCTGCTTGACGGTGGCCGACAGGCCCTTGGCGTCAAGCCGCGAGTAGATGAACGGCTTGAACAGCTCGAGCGCCATCTTCTTCGGCAGGCCGCACTGATGCAGCTTCAGCTCCGGGCCGACCACGATGACCGAACGGCCGGAATAGTCGACGCGCTTGCCGAGCAGGTTCTGGCGGAAGCGGCCCTGCTTGCCCTTCAGCATGTCGGAGAGCGACTTCAGCGGGCGCTTGTTGACGCCCGTGATGACGCGGCCGCGGCGACCGTTGTCGAACAGCGCGTCGACGGCCTCCTGCAGCATCCGCTTCTCGTTGCGGATGATGATGTCCGGCGCGCGCAGCTCGATCAGCCGCTTCAGACGGTTGTTGCGGTTGATGACGCGGCGGTAGAGGTCGTTGAGGTCCGACGTCGCGAAGCGGCCGCCGTCGAGCGGCACCAGCGGACGCAGATCCGGCGGGATCACCGGCACGACGGTCATGATCATCCAGTCGGGCTTGTTGCCGGACTCGATGAAGGCCTCGACGATCTTCAGGCGCTTGGCGAGCTTCTTGGGCTTGAGCTCGGTTGTCGCCTCCGCGATCTCGACGCGGATGTCCGCCGCCATCTTCTCGAGGTCGAGCGCGCGCAGCAGCGACTGGATCGCCTCCGCGCCGATCTGCGCGGTGAAGGCGTCCTCGCCGTACTCGTCCTGGGCGTGGAGGTACTCCTCCTCGGTGAGGAGCTGACGGTCCTTGAGCGGGGTCAGGCCGGTTTCGAGGACGACGTACTTCTCGAAGTAGAGGATCGCCTCGAGGTCCTTCAGCGTCATGTCGAGCAGAAGGCCGATGCGCGACGGCAGCGACTTCAGGAACCAGATGTGCGCGACGGGAGCCGCCAGCTCGATGTGGCCCATGCGCTCGCGGCGGACGCGCGACAGCGTGACCTCGACGCCGCACTTCTCGCAGATGACGCCCTTGTATTTCATCCGCTTGTACTTGCCGCACAGGCACTCGTAGTCCTTGATCGGACCGAAGATGCGCGCGCAGAACAGGCCGTCACGCTCCGGCTTGAACGTGCGGTAGTTGATCGTCTCCGGCTTCTTGATCTCGCCGAACGACCAGGAAAGGATCTTTTCCGGGCTCGCGATCGAGATGCGGATCTGATCGAACGTCTGGGCAGGAACCTGCGTGTTGAAGAGATTCATCACTTCCTGGTTCATCGCCGTCTCCTTCCGCGAGACCGAAGGCAGCCGCCGCCAAGCGCCGCGAGGTCCGCATAAAATCCCAAATCGACGGCGGGCGGGCTCATCAAGCCCGTCCGCCGAACGGTCGACCTACGGAGGCCGCCGTCACTCCGCCGCGTCGGCGGGGGGAAGCTCGTTCGCGGCGCGCTTCGACGTGTGGAGGTCCACGTTCAGGCCGAGCGAGCGCATTTCCTTGACGAGCACGTTGAAGCTCTCGGGGATGCCCGCCTCGAAGGCGTCGTCGCCGCGCACGATCGACTCGTACACCTTGGTGCGGCCCGCGACGTCGTCGGACTTCACCGTCAGCATCTCCTGCAGCGTGTAGGCCGCGCCGTAAGCCTCGAGCGCCCACACCTCCATTTCGCCGAAGCGCTGGCCGCCGAACTGCGCCTTGCCGCCGAGCGGCTGCTGGGTGACCAGCGAGTAAGGGCCGATCGAGCGGGCGTGGATCTTGTCGTCCACCAGATGGTGCAGCTTCAGCATGTAGATGTAGCCGACGGTGACCTGCCGGTCGAACGTGTCGCCGGTCCGGCCGTCGAACAGCGTCACCTGGCCGGAGGTGTTCACGCCGGCCTGGTCCAGCATGCGCTCGATGTCCGCCTCCTTGGCGCCGTCGAACACCGGCGTCGCGATCGGCACGCCGCGCCGAAGGTTCTCGGACATCTCGACGAGTTCCTTCTCGTCGAGCTCCTTCACCTTCGGATCGTCGCCGTAAACGACGTCGAGCGTCGACTGCAGCTCGTTCAGCCCGGCGCCGGCGCGGTAGGCGTCGATGGCCTGACCGATCTTGCGGCCGAGACCCGCGCAGGCCCATCCGAGATGGGTCTCGAGGATCTGCCCGACGTTCATGCGGCTCGGCACGCCGAGCGGGTTCAGCACGATGTCGACATGCGTGCCGTCGTCGAGGAACGGCATGTCCTCGACCGGAACGATGCGCGAGACCACGCCCTTGTTGCCATGACGGCCGGCCATCTTGTCGCCCGGCTGAATCTTGCGCTTCACCGCGATGAAGACCTTGACCATCTTCATCACGCCGGGGGGCATCTCGTCGCCGCGCTGCAGCTTCTCGACCTTGTCGAGGAACCGCTGCTCGAGCCGCTTCTTCTGCTCGTCGTACTGGGCGCGCATGGCCTCCAGCTCGGACATCAGCTTGTCGTCCGAGACGGCGATCTGCCACCACTGCGAGCGCGGCGCCTCCGTCAGGATGTCGCGCGTGAGCTCGACGTCCTTCTTGATGGTCTTCGGCGCGGAGATGACGGTCTTGCCGACCAGCATCTCGGCGAGGCGCGCATAGGTGTTGCGGTCGAGGATCGCGAGCTCGTCGTCGCGGTCCTTGGCGAGCCGCTCGATCTCCTCGCGCTCAATCGCCTGGGCGCGCTCGTCCTTGTCGACGCCGTGGCGGTTGAAGACGCGCACCTCGACAATCGTGCCGGTGACGCCGGGCGGCACCCGCAGCGAGGTGTCGCGCACGTCCGAGGCCTTCTCGCCGAAGATGGCGCGGAGCAGCTTCTCCTCCGGCGTCATCGGGCTCTCGCCCTTCGGCGTGATCTTGCCGACGAGGATGTCGCCCGCCTGCACTTCCGCGCCGATGTAGACGATGCCGGCTTCGTCGAGGTTCTTCAGCGCCTCTTCCGACACGTTCGGAATGTCGCGCGTGATCTCCTCCGGCCCGAGCTTGGTGTCGCGGGCCGAGACCTCGAACTCCTCGATGTGGATCGAGGTGAAGACGTCGTCGGAGACGATCTTCTCGGAGAGAAGGATCGAGTCCTCGAAGTTGTAGCCGTTCCACGGCATGAAGGCGACGAGCACGTTGCGGCCCAGCGCCAGCTCGCCGAGCTCGGTCGACGGGCCGTCGGCGATGATCTCGCCCTTCTTCACGACGTCGCCGACGCGGACCAGCGGCTTCTGCGTGATGCAGGTCGACTGGTTGGAGCGCTGGAACTTCATCAGACGGTAGATGTCGACGCCGGGCTTGGAGGCGTCGGCCTCGTCCGTCGCACGGATGACGATACGGGTCGCGTCGACCTGGTCGATCACACCCGAACGCCGCGCAGCGATGGCCGCGCCGGAGTCGCGCGCCACCACGGCCTCCATGCCGGTGCCGACGAACGGCGCGTCCGCCTTCACAAGCGGAACCGCCTGACGCTGCATGTTCGAACCCATGAGGGCGCGGTTGGCGTCGTCGTTCTCGAGGAACGGAATGAGCGCGGCTGCGACCGAGACGAGCTGCTTCGGCGACACGTCCATGTAGTCGACGCGCTCGAGCGGCACGAACACCACTTCGCCCATGTGGCGGCAGACGATCAGGTCGTCGGTGAAGCGGCCCGAGGCGTCGAGCACGGCGTTCGCCTGCGCGACGTGGTGCTTCGATTCCTCGACCGCGGAGAGGTAGTGCACCTCGTCCGTCACCTGCCCGTCGCGCACCTTGCGGTACGGGGCCTCGATGAAGCCGTACTTGTTCACGCGCGCGAAGGTCGCGAGCGAGTTGATCAGGCCGATGTTCGGACCTTCAGGCGTCTCGATCGGGCAGATGCGGCCGTAATGCGTCGGATGCACGTCGCGCACCTCGAAGCCGGCGCGCTCGCGCGTCAGACCGCCCGGCCCGAGCGCCGAAAGGCGCCGCTTGTGGGTGATCTCGGACAGCGGGTTGGTCTGGTCCATGAACTGCGAGAGCTGCGACGAGCCGAAGAACTCGCGCACGGCCGCGGCCGCGGGCTTCGCGTTGATCAGGTCCTGAGGCATGACGGTGTCGATCTCGACCGACGACATGCGCTCCTTGATGGCGCGCTCCATGCGGAGCAGGCCGACCCGGTACTGGTTCTCCATGAGCTCGCCGACCGAGCGCACCCGGCGGTTGCCGAGATGGTCGATGTCGTCGATCTCGCCGCGACCGTCGCGCAGGTCCACCAGCGTCTTGATGACGGCGAGGATGTCTTCCTTGCGCAGCGTGCGATGGGTGTCCGGCGCGTCGAGGTCGAGGCGCATGTTCATCTTCACGCGGCCGACCGCGGAGAGGTCGTAGCGCTCGGCGTCGAAGAACAGCGACTGGAACATCGCCTCGGCGGTGTCGAGGGTGGGCGGCTCGCCCGGGCGCATGACCCGGTAGATGTCGAACAGCGCCTCTTCACGGGTGGCGTTCTTGTCGACCGCCAGCGTGTTGCGGATGTAGCCGCCGACGTTGACGTGGTCGATGTCGAGCAGGTTGAGCTCGGTCGTGCCGACGTCCTTCAGTTGCTCGAGCAGCTTCGCCGTGACTTCGTCGCCGGCCTCGGCCCAGATCTCGCCGGTCTGCAGGTCGACGAGGTCCTCGGCGACGTACTGCCCGACCAGTTCCTCTTCCGTAATCTTGAGGTCCTTGACGCCCTTCTCTGAGATCAGGCGAGCCTGCCGGACGGTCAGCTTGCGACCGGCTTCGAGCACCACCTCGCCGGTGTCCGCGTCGACGAGGTCGACGGCGGCGTTCAGGCCCTTCAGCCGCGCGCCGTCGAACGGGGTGCGCCAGGCGTCTCCGTCGCGGGTGTAGGCGACCTTCTTGTAGAAGGTGTCGAGGATGGCCTCGCCATCCATGCCGAGGGCGAACATCAGCGACGTCACCGGGATCTTCCGGCGGCGGTCGATGCGCGCGTAGACGATGTCCTTGGCGTCGAACTCGATGTCGAGCCAGGAGCCGCGGTACGGGATGATACGGGCCGCGAACAGCAGCTTGCCCGAGGAGTGCGTCTTGCCCTTGTCGTGGTCGAAGAACACGCCCGGCGAACGGTGCATCTGCGAGACGATGACGCGCTCGGTGCCGTTGACGATGAAGGTGCCGTTGTCCGTCATGAGCGGCATGTCGCCCATGTAGACGTCCTGCTCCTTGATGTCCTTCACGGAGCGTGCGCCGGTCTCCTCGTCCACGTCGAACACGATCAGGCGCAGCGTCACCTTGAGCGGGGCCGCGAAGGTCATGCCGCGCTGACGGCACTCGTCGACGTCGTACTTCGGCTGCTCGAACTCATACGACACGAACTCGAGCATAGACGTGTTCGAGAAGTCGGAGATCGGGAACACCGACTTGAACACCGTCTGCAAGCCTTCGTCCGGCCGCGCGCCCTTGCCGTCGAACAGAAGGAATTGGTCGTAAGACGCCTTCTGAACTTCGATGAGGTTCGGCATTTCCGTTACTTCACGGATCTTGCCGAAGAACTTGCGGACACGCTTGCGGCCGGTGATCGTATGAGCCATCGTCTTCCTCATCCATGCCGAGGGGCACGCCTGAACCAAAAACCGGACCGATGCGGCGCTCGGCTCTTGGTTCAGGCGCGGCGGATCCGCTCGGACGCGCGGAACCCGCTCAGTGACGCCGCCGGGGCAGTGCCCGGAAGGCGCTTAAGCCGCGGAGGACGCGGCGCCATCGGCGCCGTCCTCCGCGGCTTTTTCGCGGCGCGACGGGCGAGGCCGAAGCCCCGTCCGCGCGGCAGATCAACCGCGGGCGAGACGCCCGCGAGAGATCACTTGAGCTCGACCTTGGCGCCAGCCTTCTCGAGCTGGGCCTTGAGCTTCTCGGCCTCGTCCTTGGCCACGCCTTCCTTGACGGGCTTCGGAGCGCCTTCGACGAGGTCCTTGGCTTCCTTGAGGCCGAGGCCGGTGATCGCGCGGACCTCCTTAATGACCTCGATCTTCTTGTCGCCAGCGGCCGCGAGCACGACCGTGAACTCGGTCTGCTCCTCGACCGGCGCAGCCGCGGCGCCGCCGGCGGCCGGGCCAGCGACCGCGACCGCAGCCGCGGCCGAGACGCCCCACTTCTCTTCGAGCAGCTTCGCGAGCTCAGCCGCCTCGAGAACCGTCAGGTTGGACAGTTCGTCGACGATCTTCGTCAGATCAGTCATTGTTTTACGTCCTTCAGTTCGAACCAGGTTTTAAGTTTGAAGAACGGCTTCACGCCGCCTCGTCTCGATTGGCGTAGGCCCCGAACACGCGCGCGAGCTTTGCGGCAGGCGCGGTGGACAGCTGCGCGAGTTTGGTCGCGGGCGCCTGGATGAGGCCCACGAGCTTGGCGCGCAGTTCGTCGAGCGACGGCAGCGTGGCGAGAGCCTTGACGCCGTCGACGTTCAGGGAAGTCGCGCCCATCGCGCCGCCCAGGATCACGAACTTGTCGTGACCCTTGGCGAACTCGACCGCGACCTTTGGCGCCGCCACCGGATCATCGCTGTAGGCGAGGATCGTGGGACCCGTGAGCAGGGTCCCGAGGTGGGCGACGTCCGTGCCTTCGAGAGCGATTTTGGCAAGCCGGTTCTTCGCGACCTTCACGCTCGCGCCAGCCTCTCGCATCTGCCGACGAAGCGTCTGCATCTGCGCGACGGTCAGGCCCGAATAGTGAGCGACGACGATGGCCCCGGAGTCCGAAAACACCGAGTTCAGCGTCGCAACCGCTTCACGCTTTTCTGCGCGGTCCACGTGCTCTCTCCGGTTGACGATCCGGCCCGAAGGCTGATGGATCGCCGGGTTGCTACGACCGCTCCGAAATCCCTTGCGGAACCACGGAACGGCGGCTTCACGCCTGTCCGCGCGCGACGCGAGAAACGCCGCGGCGATGGTTCGAACCGGTCGGACGGGCCGCTCGCGCGGGCCGAAACGTCCGGTCTCCCCGTCTATGCCGGCCCCCGTGCTCGGAGCTTAAGGCCGTCCCCGTGGACGGCCGCCTGCGGTCTCGGACAGGTCGGCGATGCGGACGAAGACGCCCGCGCCGCCTAGCGCCCGGGAAAGCCCCGGGCGAATTCGTTAAACGTCAGGCGCCGAGAACGGTCGCCGGCTCGACGTGCACGCCCGGGCCCATCGTGGAGGACACCGAAATGCGCTGCACGTACTGGCCCTTGGCGCCGGTCGGCTTGGCCTTCACCACGGCGTCCGCAAACGCCTTGATGTTCTGGACCAGCTTCTCGGCGTCGAACGACGCCTTGCCGACGCCGCCATGGATGATGCCGGCCTTCTCGACGCGGAACTCGACCGCGCCGCCCTTCGCGGCCTTCACCGCGCCCGCGACATCCATGGTCACGGTGCCGACCTTCGGGTTCGGCATCAGGCCGCGCGGGCCCAGCACCTTGCCGAGACGGCCGACCAGCGGCATCAGGTCCGGGGTCGCGATGCAGCGATCGAACTCGATCGTGCCGCCCTGGACGATCTCGAGCAGATCCTCGGCGCCCACCACGTCAGCGCCGGCGGCCTTGGCCTCCTCCGCCTTCGGGCCGCGCGCGAACACGCCGACGCGGACCGTACGGCCGGAGCCGTTCGGAAGCTGGCACACGCCGCGAACCATCTGGTCGGCGTGACGCGGGTCGACGCCGAGATTGATCGCGACCTCGATGGTCTCGTCGAACTTGGCGACAGCCCGCTCCTTCACGAGGCTGATCGCCTCGTCGAGGCCGTAGAGCTTCTCGCGGTCGATGCCCTCACGGACCTTCGCAATGCGCTTCGCAAGCTTCGCCATGGTCAGCCCTCCACCTGCAGGCCCATCGAACGGGCCGAGCCCGCGATCATCGCCGCCGCCGCCTCGACGGTGGAGCAGTTCATGTCGGCCATCTTCTTCTCCGCGATCTCGCGGAGCTGGGCCTGGGTCACCTTGCCGACCGGCGCAGCCTTGCCGGTGGTCTTGGAGCCCGACTTGATGCCAGCCGCCTGCTTCAGGAAGTAGCTGACCGGAGGCGACTTCATCACGAAGGTGAAGGAGCGGTCCGCGTAAGCGGTGATGACGACCGGAATCGGCATCCCCTTCTCGAGCTGGCCCGTCTGCGCGTTGAACGCCTTGCAGAACTCCATGATGTTCAGACCGCGCTGACCGAGCGCCGGACCGATCGGCGGCGACGGGTTGGCGGAGCCCGCGGGCACCTGCAGTTTGATGTAACCTGTGATCTTCTTAGCCATTTTCGCTCACTCGCCGGGATGCGTCCGGTCGCAACCGCCGCATCGTTGAGCCGTGGTGCGGAGACGGCCGCCCGGCGACGCGCGCCGGAGCCCTCCTCCCACAGCCGGGAACGGATCAGACCTTCTCGACCTGCCCGTATTCGAGATCGACGGTCGTCGCGCGACCGAAGATCGAAACGTCGATCTTGAGGCGGGCACGCGCCTCGTCGACGTCCTGCACCACGCCCGAGAACGAGGCGAACGGCCCGTCGGAGACGCGCACGTTTTCGCCGACCTCGAAAGACACCGAAGGCTTGGGCCGCTCGATGCCCTCCTGCACCTGCTGCAGGATGCGGCCGGCCTCGGCGTCCGAAATCGGCGACGGCTTGTTGTCCGCCCCGAGGAAGCCGGTCACCTTCGGCGTGTTACGGATCAGATGGTACGCCTGATCCGTCAAATCCATCTTCACCAGCACGTAGCCGGGGAAAAACTTGCGCTCGGCGTCGACCTTCCGCCCGCGGCGCACCTCGACGACCTTCTCGGTCGGCACGAGAATCTCTTCGAAGAGGTCAGACAGACCGGTCTGCTCGGCCTTCTCACGGATCGAGTCCGCGACCTTCTTCTCGAAGTTCGAATAGGCGTGCACGATGTACCAGCGCTTGCGCCGGCCGCCGGCCGCTGCCCCAGCCACGCTCATTGGCCGAGCCCCAGAACCAGCGTCACAGCGGTGCGCAGGATCATGTCGGCGAAGAAAAAGAACACGCACGCCACGAACACGAACACGAACACCATGACCGTCGTGATCGCCGTCTCGCGGCGGGTCGGCCAGACCACCTTCGCGGTCTCGGCGCCCACTTCCTGCATGAATTCGATCGGGTTGGTCTTCGCCATCGCTACCGTATCACGTCCAAAAGGGGCGCAGTCCGCGAGGGCCGCACCCCGTCCACTTCTGTTCACCACCACGGCGCGTCGCCCTGCGCCCTGTTCCGTCCCCGACAGCTGTCTAGACCGTCGCGCTGGTCTCCCTCTTGCGCGTGGCAGGAGTGGAGGGACTCGAACCCCCAACCCCCGGTTTTGGAGACCGGTGCTCTAACCAGTTGAGCTACACTCCTACGCGCAGGGGTCTTGGGCGGGGCGCTTCATATGCCACGCCCAAGGGCTGTCCGCAACCACCCCCGGACAGCCTTGTCAGCAGAAAGCGCGCCGTTCGCGCCTTCCTGCGAAGCGGCCGCCGCATAAAAGCGACGGCCGTTTCGGATCACTCGATGATGGACGCGACGACGCCAGCGCCGACGGTGCGGCCGCCTTCGCGGAT
>NZ_JBHUER010000011.1:111822-170652 GCF_042681025.1 Methylopila henanensis | reverse complement strand
GAACAGGAGCCCCAAACCCCCGCAGCAACCCCTTGGCCTGGTACTCATGTATGTTCATCGGCGTGTCCCCGAGGCCTGAGCGGCGTTCCGCCGCCCGATGGCGGCGAGGCGCCGGCCCGCGGGCGCTCGGCCCCCGGTCGGCGCGTGGTGAAAAAGATGCGGTCCAGAGCGTTGGCGGCGGAAGCCAGAACGGCGTGGATCACAAGCAGCAGCGCCGTGAGGACGGCCCCCACGATGATCGGCGTGAGGACGTCTTCCGCGAGCCCGTAGCCGGGCTGGCGAGGGCCGACCGCCCCGAAGAGCGTTCCGAACCCCCAGAACGTCCCGAACGCGGCCCCCGCGAGCGCCGTCGCCCAGTCTACGATCCGCCGCAGCGGACCCCGCCCGGGAGCGGGCCCGTCCGGCCAGTCCCGAAGCGCGTCGGCCACGTCGGACAGATCGACGTCGTCCATCGCGGCTCCCGTCGGCGCTGTCCGGCTGCATGACGTCCGCTCCTGGTCCGATCCGCCGCCCGTTCGGGCCGGCTTACTTGCCGAGGTTGGGCGCGATGCCCTTGCACACGTCGATCAGGCCCTTCACGGCGCCGACCGACTTGTCGAAGCCGGCCTTCTCGTCGCCGGCGAGCTCGATCTCGATGATCCGCTCGACGCCGGCCGCGCCGATCACGACCGGCACGCCGACATAGATGCCGTCGACGCCGTACTGGCCGGTGAGGTAGGCGGCGCAGGGGAGAACCCGCTTCTTGTCCTTGAGGTAGCTCTCCGCCATCGCGATCGCGGAGGCTGCCGGCGCGTAGAAGGCCGAGCCGGTCTTGAGCAGGCCGACGATCTCGGCGCCGCCGTCGCGGGTGCGCTGCACGATCTGGTCGAGGCGCTCCTGCGTCGTCCAGCCGAGCTTGACGAGGTCCGGCAGCGGAATGCCGGCGACAGTGGAGTAGCGGGTCAGCGGCACCATGGTGTCGCCGTGGCCGCCGAGCACGAAGGCGGTGACGTCCTCGACCGAGACCTTGAACTCGTCGGCGAGGAAGTAGCGGAACCGCGACGAGTCCAGCACGCCGGCCATGCCGACGACCTTCTCCGGCTTCAGGCCCGACGATTGCTGCAGCGCCCACACCATGGCGTCGAGCGGGTTGGTGATGCAGATGACGAAGGCGTCGGGCGCGTACTGGGCGATGCCGGCGCCGACCTGCTCCATCACCTTGAGATTGACGCCGATGAGGTCATCGCGGCTCATGCCGGGCTTGCGCGGCACGCCGGCGGTCACGATCACCACGTCGGCGCCGGCGATGCCCTCGTAGGACGAAACGCCCTTGAGCACGCTGTCGAAGCCGTCGACCGGCGAGCTTTCCGCGATGTCGAGCGCCTTGCCCTGCGGCACGCCGTCGACGATGTCGAACAGCACCACGTCGCCCAGCTCCTTGAGCCCCACGAGGTGGGCGAGCGTTCCGCCGATCTGGCCGGCCCCGACGAGTGCGATCTTGCTGCGCGCCATGGTGTTCAAGTTCCTCGTTGATCAGACGGACAGGCCGGAGGGGCGAGACATATTGACGCCGGGCGGCGGGGCCCCTCGACTAGCCCGATTGAAAGGTCCGTTCAAGTGATAGAAGGCGTAAATTGTTGCAATGCGGCGTTCCGCTGGCACATAGCGGACGCCTCACGTTTCGACCAGCCCGGACGCTGATCCGGACGCCGCGCTGTCGGGCCGGCCATGGGGGCGCGACAGCCACTCGTCCGAGCCCATTTCGGCGAGGCGGGAGGCGGTGCGGGCGAAGCCGAACGTCTCGTAACCGTCGGTTCCTCGCCAAAGCTCGTCCGGCGGCGCCTCGGCCGAAGCCACCAGCTTGACGTTGTGCTCATACAGCGCGTCGACCAGCGTCATGAAGCGGCGCGCCTCGTTGCGCCGCGTCTCGTCGAGGGTCGGGACGTCGTCGAGCACGAGAGTGTGATGACGCCGCGCCAGCGCGATGTAGTCGGCGGCGCCGAGCGGCTTGCCGCAGAGGTCCGCGAAGCTCGCCCGGGCGACGCCGTTCGCGGCGCCCGCGAGCGCGACCGAGCGGCCCTGCACCTCGAAGCTGGCCGGCGCGCCGGGGCCGCCGGCGAGCGCCTCGAAGGCGCGGTCGAGCTCCGCGCGGGCGGCCTCGTCCGCCGGCGTCAGCCACACCCCGCCATGGCCGAGCTTCTCGCGCCGGAAGTCGGTGCGGGACGCGAGCTTCACCACCTCCATACGCCTCTTCACAAGCGCGATGAACGGCGTGAACAGCGAGCGGTTGAGACCGTCCTTGTAGAGGTCGTCCGGCGGCACGTTCGAGGTCGCGACCACCACTACGCCAGCCTCGAACAGCCGCTCGAACAGGCGCGCGAGGATCATGGCGTCGGCGATGTCGGTGACGTGGAACTCGTCGAAGCACAGCAGCGACGCCTCGGATGCGATCGCTTCGCCGACGACCGGGATCACGTCGCCGGACGGCCCCTTGCCGGTCTTCGCGCGCTGGCGCGCCTGATGGATGCGCGCATGCACGTCGATCATGAAGTCGTGGAAATGCGCGCGCCGCTTCCTCGCGACCGGAACGGCCTCGAAGAACATGTCCATCAGCCGCGTCTTGCCGCGGCCGACCTCGCCCCAGACATAGAGACCGCGCGGCGGCTCCGCGGCGCGTTTGGCGAACAGCCAGCCCAGCGCTCCGGATTTGCTGCGGCTGCGGTCGCGCAGATTCTGGTCGAGCGCGTTGAGCCGCGCGATCACCTGCTCCTGCGCCGGATCGCGCTCCAGCGCGCCGGAGCGCACCGCCGCCTCGTAGCGTTGAACGGTCGTCTCGGTCATCAGGCGGCCCGGCGCCTCCATCCGGAGGCTTTCCGCCGCCCCGACCGCGGTCGATTAGCAGACCGTTCCGTCCCCGTCATGCGTACGAACGTGGAGCAGACCTTCGTCGATCACAGGCCTCGCCGGAACGCTGGCCCTCCCGGCGCGTTCGGTTCGGGTCACGTTCCGCCCGAAGGAGCCGCGCCATGCGCATGTCCGTTCTGGTCCTCGCCGCGGCGCTCGCCGGCGTAACCGCCACCGTCGCCGACGCGCACGACCGGCGCGCGCGCGACCGGGACGGCTGGCGCGAACGCGCGACGGCCACGGAACGGCGGCCGTCCGTCGAGCGCCGGGTCCCTCGCGCCGAGCCACAGGACGACACGCCATGGGGCCCGATCCATCCGAGCCAGGACGACGTCCGCCAGTCGATGTACGACTTCGCCACCGGCGGCAAAGGCAACATCAAGGAATACTGGTGGCGCTACTGACGCGCGCGTCGATCGGCCGAAGCGCGGCGCTCCGTCGGGGTGACGTCAAAACCCTGTCCATAGCCTCCGAGAGCCTCTAGGCTTACGGCATGCGGATCGTGCGGCTTCTGTTCATCGCCTTGTGCGCAGGCGTTCTGGGGTTGTGCCCCGCGGCGTCGCTGCGCCCCGCTCACGCGGCCGCCGGCTATTCCGCGCATGCGTCCCACGCCGCGCCTTCGCATGACGGGCATTCCGGCGCCCATCCGATCGAGCGCGCCGTCTGCGCCGCGATCTGCGCCACGCTGCCGACGGCCTTCGCCGCCACGCTGCGCCCCCTGTCCCACGGACCGGCCGCAAGCTTCCTCCCCGTCTCCGGAGCGCCGGAGAGCCACGCCCCCGAAACATCGATCCCGCCTCCCCGAACGGCCTGATGGTTCGGCGCCTCGAGCGCCCCCACCCTTCAACCGATCGATGGAGAACCAATCCCATGACACGTTTCAGGATCGCGCTGCCGTGCGCCTTGGCGCTCGCCGCGGCGGCGCCCGCGCTTGCGGGACAGCACGATATGTCGGGCCATCACGGCCATGGAGACGCCGGCGCCGCGAGCAGCCCGGCCTCCGACGCCCTGCGCGACGCGAACGAGCGGATGCACAAGGCGATGAACCTTCCGCTCAGCGGCGACGCCGACGCGGACTTCCTGCGCGCCATGATCCCCCATCACGAAGGCGCGCTGGAGATGGCGCGCATCGAGCTGAAGCATGGCCGGAACGCCGCGGCGCGCGACCTCGCCGAGCGCATCGTCGCCGCGCAGGAGCGCGAGATCGCGGAGATGAAGGCGCTGCTCGCGAAGATCGAGGGCGCGGCGCCGAAGTGAGCGCCGTTCGCTGAACGCCGGGGGCGCGCGTCCTGCCCGGACGCGCGCCTCTAACGGAACGCCTCGTCAACCGGCGGCCTGAGCCCGGTGACGAGCGCGTTGGTCTTGTTCGCGAGCGCGATCACGGCGAACAGCTCCGCGAGCCCGGCGTCGTCGAGGCCCTTGGCGCGGGCGGCGGCCGAATGCGAGCGGATGCAGTATTCGCAGCCGTTCGTGACTGAGACGGCGATGTAGACCAGCTCCTTCACGAGCGGATCGAGCGCGCCCTCGCCCATCACCGCCTTGACCTCGGCCCATGTGCGCTCGAGGCCGTCGGGATCGTTCGCGAGCGCACGCCAGAAATTGTTGACGCGGTCGGTCTTCCGCACCGCGCGGATGTCGTCGAACACCGCCTGCGCCCGGGGGTCGGCTTCGGCGTCGGACACGAGCGGCAGCAGCGGGCGGGCATCGGTCATGGCGGTCTTATCCTGAGCGGTGATCGGCGCGATGCTGGCCCGCGTAAGCCGAGGGCGCAATGGCGGCGCGCGGAAAGCGCTATCATCGGGCGCGAGGCGTCCGGCGCGGCGCGATCCGGAGACCAAACGCCATGTCCCTGACCCTGTGGTGCGTGCTGATCGCGGGCCTCATGCCGGCCCTGACCGTCGGCCTCGCCAAATGGAGCGACCGGAGCTTCGACAACGCTAACCCGCGCGGCTGGGCGGACGACGCCACGGGCTGGCGCCGGCGCGCCATCGCCGCGCAGCAGAACGGCTTCGAGGCGTTTCCGTTCTTCGCCGCCGCAGGCCTCGTCGCCACGACGCAAGGCGCGGACGCGATGACAGCGGACCTGCTGGCCGTCGCCTTCATCGCGTCCCGGATCGCCTATGTGGCCTGCTACCTCGCGAACCAGCCGACCCTGCGGTCAGGCGTCTGGAGCGCAGGGCTGCTCGCGACGCTCGCGCTGTTCACGTCGCCGGCCTGGAGCTGAGCTATTCGGCGACGAGCGTGACGCCGATCTCCGACGCCTTGGCGTGGATGTCCGCCTGCGAACGCCGGAGCCGCAGCGCGATCACGCTCGCCGGCACCTTCTCGCGCGCGAGCGCCTGCAGGTCCTGCACGTTCTCGACCGTCCACGGACGGTCCTGGTCGACCACGTCGTTCATCGCAACCTCCCTGACACGCGTTGATCGTTCGATCGACGTGGGTCGGCGAAGGACGCCTTTCGAGCGCTAGGCACGCCTAAAATTCAGGCGGACTCCACAATGTCCGATGGCGCCGTTCGGCGTATCCAGAACGGAACCGCGACCCCTGCGATATAGAGCACGAGGAAAAACGTTGCGGCGTTACGGAGGGGCGCGGCCCAGAATGCGCGCGACTCCCGCAAGGGCAATTCTTCGCCCGCAAGGCGCGCCCGGGCGCGTTCAACGTCACTCGCTGGCGTCCGGATCTCGATCCCGCCCATCGCTGGAAGCATATGCCAGTCAAACGAGGCGAACGCGCCGCCGACGACCGTGACGGGGATGCCCTCGGCCTCGAGCGCCGACCGCGTGACCGCGGCGGCGGGGTATCCGTAACAGACGGCCACAGTGACCAGCGCGTCGGAAGCCATACCCGCCCCGAACCGGCCTCAGAACTGGCGCGCGACCATCATGCCCTTGATCTCGGCGATCGCCTTGGCCGGGTTCAGCCCCTTCGGGCAGGCCTTGGCGCAGTTCATGATGGTGTGGCAGCGGTAGAGCTTGAACGGGTCTTCGAGGTCATCCAGCCGTTCGCCGGTCGCCTCGTCGCGGCTGTCGATCAGCCAGCGATAGGCCTGCAGCAGCGCGGCGGGCCCAAGATAGCGGTCGCCGTTCCACCAGTAGCTCGGGCACGAGGTCGAGCAGCAGGCGCAGAGGATGCACTCGTAGAGCCCGTCGAGCTTCTCGCGGTCCTCGCGGGACTGCTTCCACTCGGTCCCCGGCGCGCGGGTGTCGGTCTTGAGCCAGGGCTCCACCGAGGCGTGCTGGGCGTAGAACTGGGTGAGGTCCGGGACGAGATCCTTCACCACCGGCATGTGCGGCAGCGGATAGATCTTCACGGTCCCGCCCGACGCGCACTCGTCCATGCCCTTGGTGCAGGCGAGCGTGTTGGTGCCGTCGATGTTCATGGCGCAGGAGCCGCAGATGCCCTCGCGGCAGGAGCGGCGGAAGGTCAGCGTCGAGTCGATCTTCGACTTGATGTAGATCAGCCCGTCCAGGACCATCGGGCCGCAGTCGTCGCGATCGACATAGAAGGTGTCGACCCGCGGATTCTGCCCATCGTCCGGGTTCCAGCGGTAGACCTTGAACTCGGTGACCGATTTCGCCCCGACCGGCTTCGGCCAGGACTTGCCGCCGACGATGCGGGAGTTCTTGGGGAGGCTGAGCTGGACCATGGCGTTTCCTACGCCTCGATCAGATCGAGGCGCTTTTCGATGCGCTGAAGGCGGGCGTCAAACCGATCAAGACGGTGATCGAGCCGCACGATGTCGGAGCGCAGACCCGACATCTGCTCCTCAAGAGATGAGACGCGCGCCGTGAGATCGTTCAGCCGCTCGTCGATCCTATCGACCTTCCCGTCGATCTGACGGAGATAGCGCAGGATCAGGCTGTCGGGTTCCTCGCCCATCAATACACCCGCGCCTTGGGCTCGATGTACTGGATGTCGTTGGTCATCGTGTAGGTATGGACCGGGCGGTAGTCGATGGTCACGGTCCGCGCGGCGTCGTCCGCCCAGGACAGCGTGTGCTTCATCCATTCCTTGTCGTCGCGGTCGGGGAAATCCTCGCGGGCGTGGGCGCCGCGGCTCTCCTTGCGGTTGACCGCGCTGTCCATGGTGACGACGGCCTGGGCGATCAGGTTGTCGAACTCGAGCGTCTCGATCAGGTCCGAGTTCCAGACCAGCGAGCGGTCCGACACGCGCACGTCCTCGGCGCCGGCCCAGACCTTGTGGATCAGGCCCTTGCCCTCCTCCAGCACCTCGCCGGTTCGGAATACGGCGCAGTTCGACTGCATCACCTTCTGCATGTCGAGCCGAAGCTCCGCGGTCGGCGTGCCGCCGGAGGCGTGGCGCAGGCGGTCGAGCCGCGAGATCGCGAGGTCGGAGGCGCCCTTCGGCAGCTCGCGGTGCGGCGCGTTCGGCTCCATGGTCTCGGCGCAGCGCACCGCGGCCGCGCGGCCGAACACCACGAGGTCGATCAGAGAGTTCGAGCCGAGCCGGTTCGCGCCGTGCACCGAGACGCAGGCCGCCTCGCCCAGCGCCATCAGCCCGCGCACCACGGTGTCCGGATCGCCGTCCTTCTTGGTCAGCACCTCGCCGTGAAAATTCGTGGGGATGCCGCCCATGTTGTAATGCACGGTCGGCAGCACCGGGATCGGCTCCTTGGTCAGGTCGACGCCCGCGAAGATCTTCGCGCTCTCGGAGATGCCGGGCAGGCGCTCGTGCAGCACCTTCGGATCCAGATGATCGAGGTGCAGGTAGATGTGATCCTTGTTCTTGCCGACGCCGCGGCCCTCGCGGATCTCGACCGTCATGGAGCGGGAGACCACGTCGCGGGAGGCGAGGTCCTTCGCGGAGGGCGCGTAGCGCTCCATGAAGCGCTCGCCCTCGGAATTGGTGAGGTAGCCGCCCTCGCCGCGCGCGCCCTCGGTGATCAGGCAGCCCGCGCCATAGATGCCGGTCGGGTGGAACTGCACGAACTCCATGTCCTGCAGCGGCAGGCCGGCGCGCAGCACCATGGCGTTGCCGTCGCCGGTGCAGGTGTGGGCGGAGGTCGCGGAGAAATAGGCCCGGCCGTAGCCGCCGGTGGCCAGGATGGTCTTGTGGCCGCGGAAGCGGTGCAGCGTGCCGTCGTCCATCTTGAGCGCGACCACGCCGATGCAGGCGCCGTCCTCGTCCATCATCAGGTCGATGGCGAAATACTCGATGAAGAACTCGGCCTTGGCCTTCAGCGCCGCGCCGTAGAGCGTGTGCAGGATGGCGTGGCCGGTGCGGTCGGCCGCCGCGCAGGTGCGCTGGGCGGTGCCCTTGCCGTAATGGGTCGTCATGCCGCCGAAGGGGCGCTGGTAAATCTTGCCTTCCTCCGTGCGGGAGAACGGCACGCCCCAATGCTCGAGCTCGTAGACCGCGGCGGGCGCGTTGCGCACGAGGTACTCGATCGCGTCCTGGTCGCCGAGCCAGTCGGAGCCCTTGACGGTGTCGTACATGTGGAAGCGCCAGTCGTCCTCGCCCATGTTGCCGAGCGATGCGGAGATGCCGCCCTGGGCCGCGACCGTGTGGCTGCGGGTCGGGAACACCTTGGTGACGCAGGCGGTCTTGAGGCCGGCCTCCGAGCAGCCGACCACGGCGCGCAGGCCGGCGCCGCCCGCGCCCACCACCACCACGTCGAAGGTGTGGTCGACGAAGGCATAGGCGCGGCCGTTGACGCCGGGGGCCGATCCGCTGGACTTCGCTCCGTCGGCCATGGCCTCAGACTCCGAAACTGATCTTCAGCAGCGCGAACACGGCGGCGAGGCCGATCGCGATGGCGAAGAAGGTGTTGGCCATCAGCGCGAGCAGCTTGGGCAGCTCGGCGTGGACGTAGTCCTCGATGATGACCTGCATGCCGATACGCATGTGGACGACGGCCGAGATCACGAACAGCAGCATCAGGATCGCGATCACCGGATTCGAAAGCGTCGCGGTGACCGCGGCGTGGCTGTCGCCGGCGAGCGAGACCAGCACGCTTACGAACACGATCGACAGCAGAAGGTTCGACACGGCGGTGAGGCGCTGCAGCCAGAAATGGCCGGTGCCGGAGCGCGCGGCGCCAAGTCCGCGCACCTGGCCGAGGGGGGTTCTCATCGGAGTCATCTCCCTCAGGCCGCCACGACGTAGCCGACGATCCAGATCAGGACGGTGAGCGCGATCGATCCGACGAGGCCCGCCTTCACCAGCAGCTCGCGCGAGGCGTGGTCGAAGCCGCGGCCGACGTCCCAGATGAAATGCCGGACGCCGCCGAGAGCGTGATGGATCAGCGCCCAAGTATAGCCGAACAGAACGAGCTGTCCGAGGAAGGAGCCGTAGATCGCCTGCACGTTGGCGAAGGCGGAGGGCCCCGAGGCCGCGGCGACCAGCCAGATCACCAGCAGCACCGTGCCGAAATAGAGCGCGGCGCCGGTGATGCGATGCACGATCGACATCATCATCGACAGCATCGGGCGGTAGATCTGGAGGTGCGGAGAGAGCGGCCGGGCCGCATCCGCCTTCGGTGGCGCCATCGGTTTCTTTTGACCTCTTCGAATGTCGCTCGGATGGGTTATCCGATGGTGCGCTGCAGCGCAATGTCGCGATCAGGGCTTGATCGCCTTCTTTCGTCATAGCGCGCATGCGCCGTCGGGCGACCACCCCTGACGACCTAAACGCGACGCGTGGTCGCAGACCGTTATGGCTCGATCATTGCTTCCGTTCACATCTGCGCGATTCCGACCCTTAAAGGCGCCCGGTCTGCGTACGGCTGCGTACCGAAGACGCAGGAGAAGACGCGCCGCCAAGGCGAAATTATGCGACAAAACGTCTCTACGCGTTTCCCCGCCTGTCGCGGCCGCAGCCTCGGGGAGCATTGTGCGCGCGGAGCGACGCGGCGAGCGGCGGCGCTTCGCGGTCGCAAAACTGAAGGGATCCGGCATGTCGGTGACGCATCTTGCCTCGTCTGGCCGAAGGCGCGCGCCTCGGCTGGCGGGCGACGCCCGACGGGCCCAGATCATCGGCGCGGCCTGCACCTTTTTCGCCGACAACGGCTTCGGCGGCCCGACCCGCGACCTCGCCGCCTCGATCGGCGTCACGCAGGCGCTGCTCTACCGCTACTTCGACAGCAAGACCGACCTGATCGAGGCGGTGTTCGCGGAGGTCTTCCGCGATCACTGGAGCGACGGCGCGACCGACATCTTCGCGGCCTCCGCAGGCCGCCCGATGGTGGACCGCCTGACGGACCTCTACGAGGCGATGCTCGCGAAGGTCTCGGGCGTGTCGACCCGCCTGTTCTTCCGCGCGGGCCTCGACTCCTACCCCGATCCGATCACGCGTAGCGCCGAGCGGAGCTGGCCGCTCTGGCTCGCCCTGCTCGCGCAGTGGCGCCGCGAGGAAGGGCTGCCGGAGCTTGACGAGCTTCCGATGATGGAGGGCGAGCGCGCGATGGTGCTTTCGTTCCACAACGCCATGACCATGGTGCGGGTGCGCGAACATGTGTTCCACGCGCAGCGCGTCATGAGCGACGGCGAGGAAGCGCGCCAGATCGCCGAGATCTACGACGTCGGGGCGCGCACGCTGCTGCGCGCGCTGCATGGCGGATCGATCGACGGCCCCCGCGTCAAGCCGGCGGGGCCGGTCGCCGCCGCGGCGGCCTGACGCCGGCGGAGCTTCAGACGGCGCTCCGCCGCGGCTCGGCCGGAGGATGCTCGGCGCCCGCCGCGCCTGACGCGAGCGTCTCCCCGATCGCGGCGGCCGGCACGTCCGGCTTCAGCATCCGCGCCGCCTTCGGCATGGTCTCGTAGATGATCGGCGTGTTCTCGCGGGTGAGCTCGCCGTCGGTCGCAAGCCAGACCCGCCGGCGCAGCGACTTCTCGATCTTCACGTGCCGGGCGCGAAACGACTCCACCAGCGGGTTCGACCGCCAGCCGCCCGCCACCACGTCGACGCCGAGGCGCAGGCGCTCGCGGACCGTGCCGGCGTGGGCGACGATCACCTCGAGCTCGCCGCCGTCGAGCCGCGGCCGGCGCCAGGCGCCGTCGCCGAGGGCGTTGTTGGTCACGAGCACCGCCGTCGCCTCGACGGTGATCGGCGCGCCGTCGATGACGAGCTGGTAGCGCGAGCGTCCCGAGCGGAAGAAGGCGCGCAGCGCCGCGAGCGAGAAGGCCGCGTAGCGCCCGAGCCCCTTGAAGCCCCGCGTCGCCTCGCGGGCGCGCGCCATCTGGGCGAAGAAGCCAAGCCCCGAAATCGAATGGAACGGCCGGCCGTTGACCGAGGCCAGGTCGATCTCCGCCGGCTTCGCGCGGGCGAGCGCCGCGATCGCGTCGTCCATCTCCTGCGGCACGCCAAGGTCGCGCGCCAGCAGGTTCATGGTGCCGAGCGGCAGAACGCCAAAGGTCTTCCCCGACGACAGCAGCCTTCCGAGCGAGCGCGACAGCGAGCCGTCGCCGCCGCCGACGATGATCTCGTCATGCGAATCGCCGCGGCCGATCTCGTCGAGCGCGGCGCCCAGGTCGCGCGGCGGAACCATGCGCACGTCGACGTCCTTGCCGGCGGATGAGAACGCCTGCCGCACGCGCTCGGCCGGCGACAGCGATCCGGACGAGGCGGCGAGGTCCTTGAGCGTGCCCGCTCGCGGGTTCAGCAGAACGAGGCAGCGCGCCATGGGGGCTCCGTCGGGTCCGGCGCGGTCCAGCCCGCGGCCGACCGGCATATAGCGTCCTCGGCCGCGGACGACACGGCCCGGGACGCGGGCGGCGCTCAGGCGCTCCAGCCCATCGCGGCGAAGGTGGCCGCCATGTGCGGCGGCGGCGGCGCTTCGGCGACCACCGGAGGATGGCCCTCGCGCATCGGGACCGAGACGGAACGCGCATGGAGGTGGAGCCGGGCCCCGGCCGGACCGCCGGCGCCGTAGATCGGGTCGCCCAGCAGCGGCATGCCGACATGGGCGGCGTGGGCGCGGATCTGGTGGGTGCGGCCGGTGAGCGGAGTGAACTCCACGAAGGCGAGCCCCGCCGCCCGCGCCAGCACCCGCCACTCCGTCGCCGAGGGCAGGCCCTTCGGGTCGACCGCCATCCACCAGCCGCGCTCGGGGTCGCGCTTGGCGAGCGGGGCGTCGATCCGGCCGGCGTCCGCCTCCGGCGCGCCGCGCGTCACCGCCCAGTAGGTCTTGCCCACGCGCCCGTTCGAGAACAGCTTGCCGAGCCGCGCCAGCGCCTTGCGGTGGCGGCCGAGCACGAGGCAGCCGCTGGTGTCCTTGTCGAGGCGATGGGCCAGCGCCGGGTCGCGCGGCAGCCCGAAGCGCAGGGCGCCGAACATCTGCTCGAGATTGACGCCGCCCTTGGGACCGGCGTGGACGGGCAGGCCGGCGGGCTTGTCGACGATCAGAATCAGGCCGTCCCGGTGCAGCACGCGGGCGGCGAGATCGTCGGCGTCGAACGGTACGTTTTCGCGCATTTTCAGGATGAGGTGAATGGCTCGGTATGGGCGGGGCAGGCGCCCGCACTATGTCGCGTTCATGAAGCTTGTCGCCACCGTTTTCGAGGTCGAACCGGAGAACGTCGCCGCGTTCCGCGCGGCCGTCTTCACCGGCGCCCGCGAGATGGAGCGGCGGGATCCGGCCTGCCGCGGCGTCGCCATCGCCGAGGACCCGGAGGCGCCCGGCTTCTTCCTGACGTCGGCGCTCTACGCCGACGCGGCGGCGGCCGAGGGCCGGGACGACAGCGCCGCCGCCCGCGCCTTCGAGGAGGCGGTCCGCCCCTATATCAAGCTCCGGCGCGTGCGCCTGTTCGATCTCGGCTGATACGGCACGCCAGAACCGGGGATCTCGTGACGCTACTCGTCGGTGACATCGGAGGAACGAACGGTCGCTTCGGCCTCGTCTCGGGCGACGACCTGCGGCCGGACGCCGTGGCCTCGCTCGCCAACGCCGACCACGACTCGTTCGAGGACGAGGTCGCGACCTATCTCGACGGGCTCGACAGCCGGCCCGACCACGCGGCGTTCGCGCTCGCCGGCCCCGTCGCCGGTCGCTCCATGCGCCTGACAAACCTCGACTGGACCATCGACGCCGACGCGATCGAGCGCCGTTTCGGCTTCGCGCGGGTCACGCTGCTGAACGACTTCGTCGCGCAGGCGGCGGCGCTGCCGCACTACCGCGCCGACGAGCTGCTCCCGATCGGCGCGGCGCAGGCCTCCGCCGAGGGCAACAAGGTCGCGCTCGGGCCCGGCACAGGGCTCGGCGTCGCCGGGCTGCTGCGGACCGGCGGCGGCTGGACGCCCGTGCCGAGCGAAGGCGGGCACATCGAACTCGCCGCCATCGACGAGCGGGAGGCCGCCGTCCTCGCCCTGCTGCGGCGCGGCTTCGGCCGGGTGTCCGCCGAGCGCGCGCTGTCCGGGCCCGGCATCGTGCGCCTCCATGCGGCGCTCAGCCAGATCGACGGGCGCGTCGAGGCGCTCGAGGAGGCGTCCGACGTCGCCGCCCGCGCGCAGGACGGCGACGCGTTGGCGATCGAGGCGATCGAAACCTTCCTGAGGCTGTTCGCCCGTTTCGCCGGCGACATGGCGCTCACCTTCAGCGCGCAGGGCGGCGCGTACATCTGCGGCGGCGTCGTGCCGAAGCTGCGCCATCTGATCGACGACGCCGCGTTCCGCGCCGCCTTCGAGGCCAAGCGGCCGCACGAGGGGCTGATGCGGCGGACCGCGACGCTGATCGTCGTCTCCGAGATCTCCGGACTTCTCGGCTGCGCCGCCCTCGCCGCCGGAGCAGACGTCCCGGACCGGGACGCCGTGCCGGCCTGACACGCCGGCCGCCTCAGATCGGGGCACAGCGAAGTAATCCTTCGAGCAAATTCTTCGATCCTTAACTAGTATACGCGCGATTTCAGGTCGGATTACGGATTTGAGTCTTATTTTATGGAAGATGCGACAAGTCAGGCGTAATTTGTCGCTGCATCGATGAAGGACAACGCCCGCGCATGGGGCGTGCCGGCCTCGATCGTGTCATCGCTTCGGTCACGCCATTCCCGGCCGGAGCGATCGAGCGAGGCGGCGCCGCCACCCTGCGGCGTCGCCTCGCCACGGCCGCCCCTGTTCGCGCCGGCCACGAAATATTAAGCTTGTTTGCGGAGTTTCGGAGACGCGGGACCGAAGATCGTCCGACCGTCGGCGTCGGTCCGGCGACGCGCCTCCCGCCGGAATGAGGCATGACGCATCGAGCGGAGCGGGCGGATCATGGGTGACGAGGCGATGGACAGGAGGACGAGCGGCGCACCGGCCGGCGCCGCGGTCTGGCCCTACGCCTTCGCCGTCCTGCTCGCCCATCTGCGGCGCGCGCTGTGGGTCGTCGTCGCGCTGGTCCTGCTCGGCGTCCTCATCGGCGTCGCGGTGAAGGCGACGCTGCCGAAGCGCTACGCCGCCACCGCGCAGCTTCTGATCGACCCCCGCGCCCTGCAGGTGTTCCCCAACGAGATGGTCAACAACCAGCTCGACGCGAACGCTGCGATCAATTTCGTCGAAAGCCAGATGCAGATGCTGACGTCGGAGCGCGTGCTCGCGCGTCTCGTCCGCGACGAAGGGCTCGACAAGGAGCCCGGCTTCGCGGCCGACGGCGAGCCCTCCGACGCCGGCCTGCGCGGGCCGCTCGGCCCGGACGCTCCGCTGGTCGACAGCGCCACGCTGACCGCGCTGCGCAAGGCGCTGACCGTCAAGCGCGGCGAACGCAGCTATCTCGTCGACGTCACCGCCACGGCCAGCTCGCCCGACCTCGCCACCCGGATCGCGAACGGGACCGTGAAGGCCTTCATGGCCGAGGACGCCGAGAGCCGGGCCGATTCCGGACGCCGCCTCACCAAGGAGCTGACCGGCCGGCTCGAGACGCTGCGCGCGCGCCTCGGCGCCTCCGAAGCCAAGGCCGAAGCGTTCCGGCGCGACAACGGCCTGACCGCCTCCGGCGACAAGCTCGTCATCGAGCAGCGGCTCGAGGAGGCGGTGACCGAGGCCGGCGCCGCGCAGGCCCGCCTCGCCCGCGCCGAATCCCGCGCCCAGCAGCTCGACCGCGCCAACCGCGATCTCGGCTCGCTCGGCTCGCTGACCGCGACCGAGGACATGCGCACGGTCTCCTATCTGATCGAGCGCTTAAGCGCCGCGCGCGAGAACATGGCCGAGCTCAACCTCAACCTTGGGCCGCGCCACCCGGCGCTCACCAGCGCCCGCAGCCGCGTCGACGAGATCGAGCGCCGCATCCGCGCCGAGCTCGACCGCATCAGGCAGGCGGCGCAAGCCGATCTCGTGCGCGCGCGGGGTGAGCAGGAGGACGTCACGAAGCGCGTCGCGAGCCTGACCGCCGACCTCGGCAAGGCGCGGCAGGCGCAGATCGAGCTCGGCGCGCTCGAACAGGAGGTCAAGGCCAACCGCGACCTGCTCACCTCGTTCGAGACCCGTTCGCGCGAGGCCGACGAATTCGGCCGCATCTCCGCTATCAACCTGCGCGTCGCGTCCGGGGCGGTGCCCGCCCGCGCCGGCTCGCAGATCGTGGCTACGGCGGCCTGGGCCATCCTCGGCGGCGCGCTCGGACTGCTGCTCGCGCTCGGCGGCGTGGCGCTGTGGGCGATGATCTCGGTCGGGCGGGTCGCGAAGCGGCGCGGCGGCGCGGCGACCCCGCCCGCCGCGGCGTCGGGACCGGCGCAGGCGCCGGCGAACCCGGTGCGCGCCGCGGCCGCCGCCGCCAAGGCCGGAGCGAACCCGCCCGGACGGGGCGGCCGGGACCTGTTGCAGGCCGGGTGACCCGCGCGCAGTCCACCGCCGGCCCCGCGGCGCGGGTCTTCGGCTGGATCGGCTGGGCTGGCGCGGACGCTGTCGGCCGCATCCTGCTGCTCACCGTCAGCACCGCCGTGCTGTCCCGCCTCGCGAGCCCCCGCGAGTTCGGCGTCACCGCGCTCGTGCTGACCGTCGTCGCGGTGATGTCGGTGTTCGTCGGCGCCCCGTTCGAGGAGGCGCTGGCGCAGCGGCGCGGCCTGCGCCGCGGCCATCTCGAGGCGGCGCTCGCCGCCTCATGGGCCGCCGGCCTCGCCCTGCTCGCCCTGACGATCCCCGGCGGCTACGCGCTCGGCGCGTTCTACGACGCGCCGGAGATCGGGCTGCTGCTGCCGATCGCCTCGCTCGCGATGTTCTTCAGCGGCCACACCGACATCGCGACGGCGCTCGCCCGACGGCGGCGGCGCTTCAACGACGTCGCCTACGCCAATCTCGTGGGCCATGCCATCGGCGTCGGCGTCGCGCTTGTGGTCGCGTTCCTGGGGCACCCGGCCTGGGCGCTGATCGGCGTGCGGCTGTTCGTGATGATCGCGCGCGCGATCCTGCTGCAGGCGCGGCTCGGCGCGCTGATCCGTCCGCGCTGGTCGGGCGCGCGGCTGCGCGAGCTCGGCCGCTTCGCCGGCTTCTCCTTCCTGGAGCGGCTCGCGGACAACCTCACCTATCTCGCCTTCAACAACGTCGTCGGCGCGGTCTACGGCGTCACCACGCTCGGCTACGTCAACATGGCGATGCGGCTGATCGAGCCGATCCGCGGCGCGGTGATCGCGACCGCCCACAACCTCGCCTTCTCCTTCTTCGCCGCCGCCAACGCCGACCGCGCCAGCCTGACCGCGACCGCTGAGACGGTGGCGGCGCGCGCGGCCTACGTCATCACGCCGATCTTCGTCGGGCTCGCGGCGGTGGCGCCCGCGCTGCTGCCCGCCGTCGCCGGCCCCGGCTGGGACCAGGCCGCGGAGATCGCGGTGTTCCTCGCGCTCGGCGGCGCGCTCGCGGTGCCGGCGCGGCTGGTGTTCACCGCGCTGTCGGCGAGCGCGCGGCCGGAGTTCGGCCTCGCCTCCAGCGTGCTCGGCTTCGTCGCGACCGTCGTCACGCTCATCGGCGCGATCGCGCTGGGGCCGCTCGCGGTGGGTCTCGCGCGCCTCGTCGGCGACGGCGTGCAGGCGGCTATCGCGATCGGCCTGCCGACGCGGCTGCTCGGGTGGTCGCGCACGGCGCGGCTCAAGGCGTTTCTGCCGCCCTGGGCGCTTGCCGGCCTCATGGGGCTCGCGGTCGGCGCCGCGACCGCGGCGCTGCGGCCGTTCGGCGACGTGACGGCGCTCGTGGTGGCGACGCCCGCCGGCGTCGCCATCTATGTAGCGCTGCTCGCCCTGTTCGCCCGTCCGACGCTGCATGCGCTCGCGGGCGGCGTGCTGAAGCGCAAGTCGGGAAGGACCGGGACATGAGCGAACACGGCGTCGCGCTCGTCACAGGCGCGGGCGGCTTCATCGGCTCAGGCGTCGCGGCGCGGCTGGCCGACGCCGGCTATCAGGTGCGCGCCGGTCTGCGCAGCTCTGCGCTGCCGGAGACGCTGCGCCGGCGGGAGCGCCTCGTCGCCACCCCTTGCGACCTCGACCAGCCCGGCGACCTCCGCGCCGCGGTCGACGGCGCCGACGTCGTCGTGCACGCGGCCTACGGTCCGGACGCCGAGATGGAGAAGCAGTGCCGGCGCCTGCTCGCCGCGATGGCGGAGGCCGGCTGCGGCGCGCTGGTCCACTTCTCCTCGATCGCCGTCTATGGCGAGCGCGAAGGCGTGATCGTCGAGAGCGACGGGCCGGTCGGATCGCCCGGCGGCTACGGCGAAGCTAAGATCGCCTGCGAGGCCGCGATCGCGTCCTGGGCCGGCGAACGGCCCGCCGAGCGGCGCGCGCTGCTGCTGCGCCCGGGCGCCGTTTACGGCCGCGGCAGCCGGTTCTGGATCGACAAGATCCGCGCGCGCCTCGAGGCCGGCGCGCTGGGCGACCTCGGTCCGGCCGGCGACGGCGTCGCGCCGCTGATCCATGTGGACGACGTCGCCGAGATGACCTTCGCCGCCGTCCGCCGGCTCACCGACGTCGCGCCGTTCGAGGGCGTCGCCGCACTCAATCTCGTCGGCCCCGAGACCCCGAGCTGGAACCGCTACTTTGCGGGCCTCGCCGCCGCAGCCGGCCTGCCCGAGCCCCGAAGCGTCGGCGCCGTCGAACGCGGACTGCGCGCGGCCCTGCTCCGCCCCGCCCAGATCGGACGACGTCTCGGCCTGCCGGGGCTCGCCGGCCTCGCGCTTTCGCCGGCGCCAGGCGAGCGGGCGCTGTTCGCCCGCCGCGCCGCCTTCTCAACCGAGGCGGCCGAACGGGTACTGCTGACCTCGGCGGTGATCGGCCTCAAGGATGGTCTCGCGCGCAGCGTGTGAGACCAGCGTCCGTCATGCCCGCGGGCTCAAACGTGACCGCAGCGATTGATGGCTCAGCCGAAGGCGAAGCGGCGGGCCGAGCGGGGCGGCAGCTCGATCCGCCAGCCGCCGTCGGCGCGCCCCGGCAGCCGCTCGACCGGGCCGACGGCGTGGCCGGCGTCGAAGCCCAGTCCGCCAAGCGCGGCCCGCTCGCCCCCGGCGAAGGCGATGTCGACCACGGTCGGCGTCTCGGCCTTGTTGATCAGCACGATCCGCACCGGACCGCCCTCCCCTGACCGTGCGGCGTAGGCGGCGAGCCCCGGACCGGCGCCCTCAAGCCCGAGCGCTGCGTCGCCGAAAGCGCCGCCCGCGCCGTCCGTCGCCCGGTACAGGCGGTAGGCCTCGCCGAGCGCGCCCGAGAGCGCGCCCCAGTGGCTCGCGCACCAGACCCCGCCGGCCCCGAGCCGCCCGAGCGCGTCGGCGAGCGCGAGCCCTGCGGCGGGCAGGACGCCGGCGCCGTAGTTGAACTCGGTGACGGCGACGCGCACGCCCGGAAACCAGCGCGCGACGATCCGCTCCAGGCTCGGCAGCAGCGGCAGCGTCACCGCCGCGTCCTCAGCGTCGTCGGCCCCGAGGACGTCCGTCACCCAGCTGCGCTCGCGAAAGCCCGGCTCCGACAGCGAGCGCGGCGCGTCGAGCAGCGCGTGGCCGAGCGCCGGGTCCTTGGCGTGCAGCAGGTCGCCGGCGCGGGAATAGGGATACCAGTGCACGTCGAGCGCATCGAGCAGGCGGACGCCCGCCTCTTCCGACGCGCGGCGGAAGGCGTCGAGATAGGCCGCGAGGAAGCTGCCGTAGCGGCGGAAGGCGCTCCAGTCCGGCGCGTCCTGGAAGGTCGCGAACTCGGTCGCGCCCCAGCTCGCCGGACCGAACACCTGCGCCTTCGGATCGAGCGCCTTCACCGCTTTCGCCGCGGCGATCGAGCGCTCGATCAGCGCGGCGACCGTCGGCTTGGAGCGCACGACCCGCGGATGGGTCTCCGGCCACAGGCCGGGCTCGTTGTCGAGGGAATAGCCGAAAATTCCGTCGGCGGAACCGGCGTCGCCATAGCGCTCCAGCAGCTTCGCCAGCAGATGGGGAACGTCGCAGACGGCAGGGTCGATCGGGGCGCCGGCCGGGGTCCGGCCGTCCCAGCGCACCGGCTTGAAGCGGCGCGACAGCGCGGCGTCAGCTGGCGCGACGTCGCCGTCGGCGTCGGCCGCCACGTAGCCCGCAAGCGGCAGCGTCACGAGGCTTTTCGCGCCCATGGCGAGCGAGGCGCGGTGCATGACGTCGATGACCGAAAACGGCTCGGAGCGGCGGTCGCCCTCCATGCGCAGGGCGTCCGGCAGGAACAGCAGGTTGGCGTGCCGCCAATCCTTGCCCGCGTTCGAGGCGTTGGTGGCCCAGTCGTAGGTCGTCATGAGGTTGCCGCCAAGGCGGCGGAAGGCGACGCCGGCCGCCCGGTCGAGATCGGCCGAGAGCGCGCCGCCCTCCATCGCGCCGATCTCGTTGGAGCCGTAGACGAGCGGGCTGATCGCCCGGCCGGCGAGATCGTCGCGCACACGCAACGTCGCCCGCGACGCCGACCGGGCGACGGCCGGGCGGCCTGCGAGCGCGGCGGCCAACCCGCCGGCGAGCGTCGCGCGGCGGGTCGGTTCCGTCACGACACGAGGCCCGGTCCGTAGAGCGAAGGCCGGAAACGCTCCGCCCACAGCACCTTGCCGAGCCCGCCATAGGCCGCGGCGAGCGCCTTCTGCGAACGCTCGCGGTCGATCGGCGCGAACGCGGCGGCCGCAGCGCCGGCGGCGAGGCATTGCGCTACGCCCGCCGCCATCCAGAACGCGATCCGCCCCCATTGCGGCGGCGAGACCATGTGGTGGGTGAAGGTGCGGACCTGACCGCTCAGGAACTTGCGCTTGCGCACATAAGCCCAGGTTAGCCGCCGTTCCGGCGTCCACTCGATCACCGTCGCGCCGGCCGCCCAGCCGAGCCGGCGCCCCGCGAGCGTGAGCCGCTTCAGCAGCAGGCTGTCCTCGCCGCCGCTCTCGTTCAGGCGCGGATCGAACGGCGGATCGTCGGACAGGCAGCGCGCGCGGTCGAACATGGAGTTGTTGGTGCCGAGATAGGCGGCGATCGCGGTCACGTCGTCGGCGTCGGGCCGCTCGATCCGGCGCGAGAAATAGGGCTCGAACGGCCCCATCGACGCTCCGTCCTCGGCGCGGCCCTCCACGGGGCCGAAGGTGGCGTCGGCTCCGCTCGCCCGCGCGGCCGCGACATGGGCGGCGACCCACCCGACCGACGCCTCCTGATCGTCGTCGAGGAACGCGACCCAGCGCCCCGCCGCGGCGGCGACGCCGGCGTTGCGGGCGTTGGCGACGCCCGGCCGCGGGGCGGCGAGATAACGCACCGGCCGGTCGGCCGGCCCCGCCAGGCCCGAGACCACGGCGGCCGCGTTGCCGTCGGCCGAGTTGTCGACCACGAGCACCTCGAGGCCCACGTCCGCGCCCTGCTGCGCCAGCGCGCTCGCGACCGCGCGCCTCAGCGGCTCCGGCCGGTTCAGGGTCGGGATCACGATCGAGACGAGGTCCACGGGCGACGGCTCCAAGCGAATTCCCACACCGGACGAGGCCGCTTAATTTGACATTAAAATCACTGCGGCGAGTGTGCGCGCAGGCGCCGCGCAAGCCCGGCGCGCCCAGCGCCCGGAGACCGGCATGGTCGACGCCTCGATGATCGCGACGCAGACGGAGCGCGCGCACGCCCTCGCCGGCTGGCGCGAGCGGCTGCACGCAACGCTGCTCTACGCCTTCCTGTTCTATGTGCTGATCGGCGCGCAGCCCTTCGCCGATCCGAGCGCCGCCCAGCGCGTCGAGGGCAACGTGGTCGACCGCTTCGGCGTGCTCGCGCTGTTCGGGCTCGCGCTCATCGTGCTCTGGACCAACCGCCGCGCGATCCCCGGCATGATCCTGCCGGGCCTCGGGCTCGCGACGGTCGTCGGGATCTGCCTCGCGAGCGTGCTCTGGTCGGATTTCCCCGGCCTGACGGTGCGCCGCTCGCTGCTGCTGTTCTTCCTCACGACGATCGCGTTCGCCTGCGCCGCGGGCCTGCCGAGCCTCAGGCGGCTGCACACCGCCATGTTCGTCGCCTGCGCCGTGGTGATCGCGCTCAACATCGTCGGCACGGCGCTTTTGCCCGGGATCGCGATCACCGAGCTCGGCGTCCGCGGCATGTATTCGCAGAAGAACGTGGCCGGCATCGCCTCCATGGTCGCGGTGATCGTCACCGTCACCTGGATGCTCGGCGCGCGGCGGGGCCGCGACGTGGCGATCGGGCTCGCGGCGCTGATGCCCGCGCTGCTGTTCCTGATGCTGACGCGCAGCAAGACCTCGATCGCCCTCACCGCGCTCGCGCTCGCGATCATCGCGGCCTTCGCGCTTTCGGAGCGGCTCGGCGCGCGTTTCGTGCTGCTGCTGGTCGGCGCCGGGCTGTTCGGGCTGGTGGGCTTCCTGGTCCTGTTCGCGGCCTACGACTTCGACGTCTCGCAGTTCTCGGCGCTGTTCACCGGCGACGCCTCCTTCACCGGGCGCGACGAGCTCTGGGCCTTCGCGCTCGGCGCCGCGCAGGAGCGGCCGTGGCTCGGTCATGGGTACGGCGCGTTCTGGGACGTCGGCGCCGACAACGATCCGCTCAACCGCATCGATCCCGGCACTTGGCTCGGCGACGTCGAGGTCGGCACGATCAACCAGGCCCACAACGGCTATCTCGAACTCTGGCTGCACATCGGACTGCCGGCGACGGCGCTCGCGAGCCTCGTCGTCGTCGGGCACATGCTGAGGGGAACACGCTGGGCGGTCTCGACGCTCCCGCGCCCGGAGCGGGCCGCGGCCGGCGCCTTCGGGCTGATCCTGCTGATCTACCTGCTGCACAACCTCACCGAGGCGACGCTGTTCGTGCGGGGCATCCCCTTCTGCAACATCGCGATCTTGTGCATGGCGAGCCTGACGCGCGCCAGGTCTTTAGCGATTGCGAAGACGCCCGTCGGATGATGTAGCTGTGAACGTGACCGTCCGACCTGATCACCCCACGCGGCCCGCGCCGGCCGCCCCGCGCGAGCGGCGGCGCGCGCCATGACGCTGACGCCGAACGACCCGCCACGCACCCGCTTCCTCGGCGTCGACTACGATCCGCTGGAGATGGACGCGGTCGTGAGCCGGCTGTTGGAGCGTCCCGCCGAGGCGCCCTTCGCCGCGCTGGTCACGCCGAACTCCGCCCACGTGGTGCGGCTCGCCGAGGGCGACCCCGCGATCGGGCGCGCCTATTCCCAGGCGTGGCTCTGTGTCAACGACAGCCGGGTGGTCCACTTCCTGGCGAAGTCCCGGCGCGTGGAGCTCCCGGCGACCCCCGGCGCGGATCTGGTGATCGAGCTGCTCGGCGATCCGCGGTTCGACAAAAGCTCCCCGGTGCTGCTGGTCGGCGGCGACGCCGAAACGTTCGACGCTCTGGTGGCGAAAGCCGGCCTGACTTCCGCGCGGCATTTCGAGGCGCCCATGCGGCTGCTGTCGGACCGGGCCGCCTTCGACCAGACCGTGGCTTTCGTCGAATCCAACCCGTCGCGCTACGTTTTCCTCGCCGTCGGCTCGCCCCAGCAGGAGCTCCTCGCCGAGGAGCTGCGCCGCCGCGGCGAGGCGACGGGCGTCGGGCTCTGCATCGGCGCGGGCGTCGAGTTCCTCACCGGTCGCCGGAAGCGCGCGCCGGCCTGGCTGTCCCGCATAGGCATGGAGTGGCTCTTCCGCCTCGTCAGCGAGCCGCGCCGGCTGTGGCGCCGCTACCTGGTGGACAGCCCCCGGATTCTGCGACTCTATCTCAAGGAATTCACGCGCTGATCCACCGGGTCCGCATCGAATCCGGGCGCGCGCAGGCTCGGGCGTCGGCGCCCCCTCCCGATCGAGTACAGACCACCAGAGCATGACCGCCGATCTTTCGATCATCGTCTGCACCTACAGGCGCGCCGAGCCCCTGCGCCGCGCGCTCGACAGCGTCATCGCGCAGCGCGCGCCGGACGGCGTCCGCGTCGAGCTCATCGTGGTCGACAACAGCGACGACCGCTCCGCCGAGGCGATCGTCGCGGCCGAGGCGGCGCGGAGCCCGTTCCCGATCGTCTACATCGAGGCCCATCCGCCGAACATCTCGGTGGCGCGCAACGCCGGCGTCGCGGCCGCGACGGGTCCCGTCATCGCCTTCCTCGACGACGATCAGCAGGTCGACAGCGACTGGCTGGCGCAGGCGCTGCACGGCGTCGCGACCCATGACCACGACGTGCTGTTCGGCCCCGTGACGCCGGTGTTCGAGGCGCCGGAGCGCACCACGGCCGCGATCCGCGCGCTGTTCTCGCGCGGGCTCGCCGCGCCGGCGGGCGCGGAGCTGTTCGCCATGGGGCCGCGCAAGACGCCCGGCATCACGCTCGCGACCAACAACTCGTTCTTCCGCACCGCGGCGTTCCGCGACGCGCGTTTCGACGAGGCCTTCGGCAACGCCGGCGGCGAGGACTACGACCTGCTGTGCCAGCTTCAGGCGCGGGGGTTTCGCTTCGGATGGCTGCCGAGCGCGCGGGTGTCGGAGGAGGTGCCGGCGCGGCGCTGCGACGTCGGCTATCTCAGGCGCAGGCTCTACGCCGGAGGGCAGGCCTTCGCGGCGGCCGTCGCGCGGGCCTCGCCGTCGCCGTCCGCGGCGCGCTGGGCGATCCGCGCCAAGGCCGCGGTCCAGGCCGTCCTCATGGCGCTCGCGACGCCGGTCGCGGCCCTGCGCGGGCGCGAGGCCTGGACCGACCACGGCTTCCGCTTCGCCGGCGTGCTCGGCAAGCTGTCCTTCGGCCGCCTCTATCCGATCTACCGCCACGAGAACGACGGCGCGAAGCGGGCGCGGGGCTGAGCGCCGCTCAGGCCAGTCCGGCCCGGTCCTGACGCGCCGCCTCCGCCTCGACCCGGCGGTAGATGTCGAGCCGGCGGTCGAGCGACAGGTCGATGGTGGACTGGATCAGGCACGAGACGTGGTCCGGGCGGACGCCGCGCACGAAGGCGGCCTCGTCGGCCGGCCCCGTGAAGTCCCCGGTCCAGCGCGAGTGGCACAGCGAGCGCGGCTCGGGGTAAACGCCGGCCGCGTCGAACCCCGTCACCTTGTCGGCGTGCACCCCGTAGAGGACGTACTCCGCGAAGTGCGGCGTACGGGAGAGCGCGACCTGCCACGACACGCCCATGGTCGCCTCGATCCGCCGCGTCATCGCGACGAGCGCCGAGCGCCGCCACACCACCAGCGCGTCGATGTATTCGGCGTCGTAGAAGTCGCTCGGCGGCAGGCCAAGCAACCGCCCCGCAGCGGCGTGCCACAGCCTGTGGCCTTCGCTCGCGGCCGGCTCGGGGTCGCGGTAGAGCCGCACGCGGCCGTCGCGGGCGAGATGCCCGAGGGTCAGCGGGCGGATGAAGGCGTTGTCGCTGTCGACATGCACCACGATGTCCGTGGTCGCCGCGGCGGTGGCGGCGATCTTCATCATCTGCTGCGCGATCCAGCCGCGCACCGGCGGGCTGAACGGCGTGAGATAGACGTTGCGGCGCGGCAGCCGCAGCAGCCGCCGATAGCGCTGCGGCGGCATCGGCGCCTTGAAGAAGCCACGCGGCAGGAAGGCGTCCTCGGCCACGACGCGCCGGCGGCCGCCCGCGAGCGGCGCGAACAGCGGCATGTCTTTCTTCGGCACGATCAGCCAGTGCTCGATCGCCTCCGGCACGAAGCGATCGACGCTCTCGCACAGGGCGCGGCAGGCCTCGAAGTCGCCGCGGAACGAACAGGTGCTCAGTCGGGCGGAAAGCGGGGGCGGCTCGCTCATCCCGCCCAGTCCATCGGCGCGATCGGCGCAAAGCCCGACCGCACCGTCGCCGGCCGCTCGAACCGTTCGGGGTGCTGCAGCATCTCGGTGACCTCGGTGACGTGAACCGCGAAATCCTCGTCGAGCCGCGGATTGCGGCCGGACGCCACCGCGGAGGCGAGCTCCGCGACACCACGCATGAAGTCCATCGTCGGCTTGCCGCGGCCGCCGCGGAACGGCGTCGCGCGCACCGGGGCGACGCGGCTGGCGAACGCGCCGCCGAAGCGGCGCTCCATGAGCCGCCCGAAGCGCCCCTGCGCCGCCTTGCGAAGGCGCACAGGCGAAGCGTAGTCCCATGGCTCCTTCATTTCGAGGGTTCCGTCTTCGCCGATGATCCGCATGCGGTGGTCATAGGGCGCGACGATCGAGTTGGTGATCCGGGCCACCACGCCGCCGTCGAACTCGAGGCACCCGACCGAGAAGTCCGGCGCCGGGTGGGGCAGCGGCGGATCGGTGCGCTTGTCCGCGATCAGCAGCGACGAGAACGCCGTCACCCGCCTGACAGGGCCGAACATCGCCGCGAACACCGTGATCGCGTAGCCGGCGTGTTCGAAGGTGCAGCCGGTCTCGAACTCGCCCCGCGCGGGCCAGGCGCGCCCGCTGCGGCTGATCCAGCTCCGGTAGTCGGCGCGGTGGATCATGCCGTCGTCGAGCTCGGCGTAGGCCAGCACGACGCGCCCCACGTCGCCCCGGCGCACCGCCGACCACGCCGTCTGCGCGCTTTCGCCCAGTACGTTGCACGGCGCGGCCGAGAGCCGCACTCCGGCCTCGCGGGCCGCCGCGCGCATGCGCTCGGCCTCGGCGAGCGTCATGCCCAGCGGCTTCTCGGAATAGACGTGGCGGCCGGCGGCGATCGCCTGCGCGGTGACCTCGGCGTGGCTCTCGGGCGTCGTCAGGTTGACGACGAGCGCGCAGCTCCGGTCATCGAGCAGATCGTCCATCGAGCGGTAGGCGCGGTCGCCCCAGCACGACGAGAAGGCCGCGAGCCGCGCCGGATCATGGTCCCAGACGCCGGTGAGACGCAGCACGCCGTCATGCAGCCCGAGGCACTGGCGGTAATAGTCCGCCACGTAGCCGCAGCCGACGATCGCAATGCCCGTCGCTTCGCCTGTCGCCACCCGCTCCGCTCCCTGCCGCCCCGACGCCGCGGGAAGCATCCGCTCGCCGGGTTTCGGAAGGGCTAAGAGCCGGCGGGAAAACCGCTCCCGGGCGTCACGCCGCGGTCCAGCCGCCGTCCATGGACAGCACCGCGCCGGTGATGTTCGCGGCGGCGTCCGAGCACAGGAACAGCGCGAAGGCGGCGACCTGGTCGACCGTCACGAACTCCTTGGTCGGCTGGGCCGCGAGCAGCACGTCGCGCTTGACCTCTTCCTCCGTCATGCCCCGCGCCTTCATGGTGTCGGGTATCTGCGCCTCGACCAGCGGCGTCCAGACATAGCCCGGACAGATCGCGTTGACGGTGATCTTCGCCTGCGCGACCTCGAGCGCGGCCGACTTGGTGAAGCCGGCGATCCCGTGCTTCGCGGCGACATAGGCCGACTTGTAGGGCGAAGCCACCAGCGCGTGCGCCGAGGCGGTGTTGATGACCCGCCCCCAGCCCTTGCGCTTCATGCCGGGCAGCGCCGCCTTGGTGGCGTGGAAGGCCGACGACAGGTTGATCGCGATGATCTGATCCCACTTGTCGTCCGGGAACTCGTCGACCGGCGCCACATACTGGATGCCGGCGTTGTTGACGAGGATGTCGACCGCGCCGAAGCGCTCCTCCGCGCCGCGGATCATGCTGGCGATCTCGGCGGCCTTCAGCATGTCAGCGGGATCGTAGACGACCTCGACGCCGAACTCGTCGGCGACGCTCGCCCGCGTCGCCTCGATCGCGTCCTTGTCGCCGAGGCCGTTGATCACGACCTTGGCTCCGGAGGACGCGAACGCGCGCGCGATCGCAAGCCCGATTCCGCTGGTGGAGCCGGTGACGACCGCAGTCTTGCCCTCGAGCATGCTTCTGCCTCCCTGCGACGCCGCCGCGGCGCCGCGACCACAATTGGCGCAGGCCCGGCGGCTCCGCAACGGTCCGTCATACGTCGCGCGAACGTCGGCCAATCGTGCTAAGAGGAGCGCGCCGATGACCCATTCGCATTCCCACGCCGAGCCTTTCGCCGCGCCGGGCCACGACCATCGCGCCTGCGCGCAGGACGTGATCGCGCGCGCCGAGCGGCTGTGCGCGGCGCGCGGCGCGCGGCTGACCGACATGCGCCGCCGCGTGCTCGAGGCGCTGGCCGCGGACCACGCGCCGGCCGGGGCCTACGAGGTGATCGAGCGGGTGACGCGCGCCGGCGAGCGGGCCCCGGCCCCGATCACCGTCTACCGCGCGCTCGACTTCCTGCTGGCGCACGGGCTCGCTCACCGCATCGAGAGCCGCAACGCCTTCGTCGCCTGCAACCACGAGCACGGCGCGGGCGGCTCCGAGCCGGTCGTGTTCCTGATCTGCGAGCGCTGCGGCGCCGTGGGCGAGGCGTCGTCGCCCGCCTTCTCCGCCGCTCTCGACGCGCTGGCGCGGGCCGCCGGCTTCCACGCCCGCGCGCCCGTGATCGAGATCGCCGGCGACTGCGCGCACTGCCGGAGCGAGGCCGGCGCGAAGCCCGCCGTCCAGAACGAAGCCAAGACCGCCGCGTCCTGAGGACCTCCCGAGATGAACGCCCCCGCCGCCGCCGTCCCGGTCTCCTGCCCGTCCGCGCTCTCCGGACGGCGGGCGTCGCACGCGGTGCGCGTCGGCGAGGTCGCGGTCGGCGGCGGCGCGCCGGTCGTCGTGCAGTCGATGACCAACACCGACACCGCCGACATCGACGGCACCGTCGCCCAGGTCGCGGCGCTGACGCGCGCGGGTTCGGAGCTGGTGCGCATCACGGTCGACCGCGCGGAATCGGCCGCCGCCGTGCCGCACATCCGCGATCGGCTCGCCGCGCGCGGGATCACGACGCCGCTCGTCGGCGACTTCCACTACATCGGCCACACGTTGCTCTCGGAGCACCCGGCCTGCGCCGAGGCGCTGGCGAAGTACCGCATCAACCCCGGCAACGTCGGCTTCGGCGCCAAGAAGGACAAGCACTTCGCCCAGATCATCGAAATCGCGGCGCGGCACGACAAGCCGGTCCGCATCGGCGGCAACTGGGGCTCGCTCGACGGCGAGCTGATGACCGCGCTGATGGACGAGAACGCCGCCGCGGCCCAGCCGAAGGACGCGCGCGAGGTGACCCGCGAGGCGCTGATCCGCTCGGTGCTGCTCTCCGCCGCCCGCGCCGAGGAGCTGGGGCTCGGCCGCGACAGGATCATCCTGTCGGCGAAGGTTTCCGCGGTGCAGGACCTGATCGCGGTCTATCTCGAACTCGCGCGCCGCTCGTCCTACGCGCTCCATCTCGGCCTGACCGAGGCGGGCATGGGCTCGAAGGGCATCGTGGCCTCCTCGGCTGCGCTCGGCGTGCTGCTGCAGCAGGGCGTCGGCGACACGATCCGGATCTCGCTGACGCCCGAGCCCGGCGGCGACCGGACGCTCGAGGTCAAGGTCGCGCAGGAGATCCTGCAGACCATGGGCTTCCGCACCTTCGTGCCGCTGGTCGCCGCCTGCCCCGGCTGCGGCCGCACCACTTCGACGGTGTTTCAGGAGCTCGCCCAGGACGTGCAGGGCTACATCGTCGAGCGCATGCCGGAGTGGAAGACGCGCTATCCCGGCGCGGAGGCGCTGAACGTCGCGGTCATGGGCTGCATCGTGAACGGGCCGGGCGAATCCAAGCACGCCGACATCGGCATCTCGCTGCCCGGCACCGGCGAGATTCCGACCGCGCCGGTGTTCATCGACGGCAAGAAAGTCAAGACGCTCCGCGGCCCGAACCTCGTCGCCGAGTTCAAGGCGATCGTCGAGGACTACGTCGCCCGCCGCTTCGGCCAATCCGCCGGCGGCGCGCAGGACGCCGCGGAATAGACGTCCGCGCCTCTCAGGCGATCGTGACGATCACCGGCACATGGTCGGACGGGCGCTCCCAACCGCGGGCGTCGCGCAGCGTCTCGACCGAGGTGGCGCGGGCGGCGACGTCCGCGCTCGCCCAGATGTGGTCCAGCCGGCGGCCCTTGTCGGCAGCGTTCCAGTCCGCCGCCCGGTAGCTCCACCAGGAATAGAGCTTCTCGGGATAGGGAACGTGGGCGCGCACCGCGTCCACCCAGCGGCCGGCGAGGCGCATCGCGTCCATGCCCTCGGTCTCGATCGGGGTGTGGCTGACGACCTTGAGCAGTTGCTTGTGGCTCCAGACGTCGTCCGGATGCGGCGCGATGTTGAGGTCGCCGACGAGAATCCGGCCGCCGGTGTCGGCGATCCGCGCGGACCAGTCGGTCAGCTCCTTCAGGAACTGCAGCTTGTGCGCGAATTTCGGGTTGATGACCGGATCGGGCTCGTCGCCGCCGGCCGGCACATAGAAGTTGTGCAGCGTGACGCCCTCAAGCGGCCCGGCCGCGAAGGTGGTGGCGAGATGCCGGGCGTCGTCCTTGTCCGCCCAGCGCTCGCGCGCCGTCGTCACAAACGGCAGCCGCGAGAAGGTGGCGACGCCGTGGTAGCCCTTCTGCCCGTGCATCGCGACGTGCTCATAGCCGAGCTTGCGCACGTCGGAGAGCGGGAACTTGTCGTCCGGGCACTTGGTCTCCTGCAGGCACAGCACGTCCGGCGCATGCTCGCGTACGAGCTTCTCGACCAGCCCAATGCGCAGACGCACGGAGTTGATGTTCCAGGTGGCGATGCGGATGGGCATGGGGACAAGCGCCGGACAGCGGAGGAGAGAGCCGTCCGTTTAGGCGATCCGGGCCGTCAGCACGACAAAAAAAGGCGTCCGACCCCGGGGGAAAGGTCGGACGCCCGCGCTTGACGCGCTTTACACCGGCGCAGTTGGCCGGCGCCACGAGACCCCGCGAAAGGCGCGACGGGGGGAACGCGACCTGTGTCGCAGAAGCCTCGCTCAAGCACCGAAATGGCCCCGGAACAGGCTACCGTCAAGGGCACGTATGCGTGATATTACGGACCCGCGAAATCTTTTCATTCCGGGTTCATTTCGGCCCGCCGCGATTCACGCCCTGGCGGTTGATGCGGAAAATCCGCGGGTCCGGCTTGCGGCCGGTGTCGAGGTCGGAGAGTGCGACCGTCGTCTCCCCGCCCTGTGCGTCGGTCACGGTCCAGCTCTGGAGCTGGTAGTTCGGGCCGCCAAACATGAGCTGGAGCTGCGCCTTGCCCCCGATGGCGCGTTTCTCCTCCAGGATCACCGAGACGAGCTCCGGCTCCTGGAACACGCCGAGCACATTGGCGTCGGTCAGCAGGTTGATGCGGTCCTGCAGCAGGAAGCGCAGCGGCGTCTGGCTGAGGGGATAGAGGTCCTGCGTGTTCAGCTTGCTGTTGCGCACCGCGACCGAGTTGCCGTCGGCGATGATCTCGAGCGGGCTCGGCCGGTCGTACTGGAACCGGATCTTGCCGGGCTTGTCGACATAGACCGTGCCGGTGGTGCGGCGGCCGTCCGGCCCGACCTGCTCGAACTTCGCCACCAGCGTCTGGATCGCGTTGAAGTAGTCGTTGACGCGGGAGAGCGTCGCGCGCTGGGCGGCGTCGAGCCGGCCGACGGGAACCCCGCGATTGGCGGCGGCCGGCTGCGGATCGGACAGGCCGGGCGGCGGGAGCGCGTCCACCGGAGCCGCCTGCTGCTGCGCAAGCGCCGGCGCGGCGAAGGAGGCGGCGGCCAGAAGGGCGGCGAACAGGCGGGCTGTCATCGGCGAAGGGCACCTCGTCAGGGACGCGCTCCGGACCGCGCGCGTCGGCAAAGGATCGGGTCAGGCGTCGAGTCCGGGCTCCCGCCCGGCCGCGCCGACATGCCCGGCGATGTAGGGCGCGTTCGTGGCGTTTTGAGGTTTTGGAGCGCGGCCGCGCGCCTCTCGCCCTATCCCATAAGTATCACGTCCATTGAAGAGCCCGACGGCGGCCATAGAACTCGGCCGGTTTCGGCCGCGCCGGACGCGGGGCCGACATCAGCCATCGCGTCCTCGATCGAACCTGAATCTCCGGAGAACCCCTGAATGATGCGAACGACCCTCGCGCCCTGCGTCATCGCGCTTCTCGGCGCGGCCCTGCCCGCGCAGGCTCAGAACGCCGACTTCAATCTGACCTACCATGTCGAACGGACGCCGGCGGCCCAGCTCGACATCGAAGCGTGCGGCGACGCCGTCGTCCAGGCGGCCCGTCAGGCCGGCCTTCGCGCCGACGCCCAGAGCTTTCCGGGACAGCTCGTCACCGTCAGCGGCGGGCGCGAGAACGAGGGCGCGTTCGTGGCGCAATGCATCGCCGTCGGCGACACGACGGTCAGCGTCGTGCAGGGCATCGACTACAAGCAGCGCAAGGGCGCCCTGGGCGCCTTCGCCGATCAGGCGTTCGAAGCCGTGAAGGCCGCCGCGGACTGAGGCTCGTCCCGTCCCACCCGACGTGCGGGGCTACGCCGGCACGCTCCGCAGCGGAGCGGACCGGCGCGGCGTTCAAGGTTTCGGGCGATGTCGTAGCTGTCGCAGCATCCGCAGCGCGAGCACACCGGCTCGCCGTTTATGGTCGCTACTCATAGGGCATGTCACCGGAACAGTGCCGCGCCGCTCGCGCGTGGATAGGCATGTCGCAAGAGGAATTGGCGAAGGCCGCAAGCGTCGGCCTGTCGACCCTTCGCGACTTCGAGAAGGGGACGCGGACGCCGGTGACGAACAACCTCGCGGCCATTCGCGCGGTTCTGGAAGGCAAGGGCTTCGCGTTCTCCGAAAAGGGCGAGTCGACTCAGTCTCTTAGCTATACGGGTCGATAGTACGTAGAAAATGCTGGACCGAAGGGGGATCGAACCCCTACACTACCAGTGCAAACCCGGTGTGTGAGCTTCCAGCTCTCGGCCCCAATGTGCCGGCCGTCTCTTCGGCGACGACCGGCGGAAATGCGTGAGATCAGTCTTCAGGCTTTTTCATGTACCACCTGCCTTCCCGCCTAGCGGGGTTAGAGCGTTCTCGGTCAGATCAGATCATCACCCCTGTTGTCTGATCGAGAACTCGGAACTTCAGAGGGCTCCGATGCATCCGTGTCGGAGCCCTTGTTCGTATCTGGCAACATGTAGACCGGCCCGTCCTTGCGGAGCTGTTCTCGCTTCCACATGCGCCAAGCGATCGAGCCGACGGCCTCGGTTCTCACGTCCGGCCACCAGCGCCGTGCAACGCGTTGCACCATCTCTCTTGGTTCGAGACCAACACGCCCTTCGGCGCGCGCCTCCTTCAGGAGAGTCAAAATCATCTCCGGTACGGTAGGCGCTCCCTCTGGCTTCGTAGTTGCAGAGCGCGCCGGCGGCGTTGGGTCGCCGTGGCCAACCGAATGCCCTGCCTCACCGGAAATACGCGACAAAACGCGTTCCGCCACATCAAGCTCGGGCAGCTCGGCCTTCAATGACTGAAGCCGCTCGGTCAGCTCGGCGATCTCTCGCTCGACCTCGAACCTTCTGACTTTGATGAGAGCGACGGGCGACGTTTCCATCTCACCCTTATAGATTGATTCAAACGCTGTGTGAAGACCTGTGAAGGCATGTTCCAGGTTTTCCCCATCACAGGTGATGATGCCCACATATGTCGGTCAAAGCGGCGTGAGATATGGCGACATAAACATCTCTTTATGCGGAACGGCTTCGCTTTGGCAGCTGCTGCCTAATCCCGAGGTTTCGGACGCGCCGCTTCGCCGTCATTCTGGGCGCCGGGAGGCGTTCATGCTGCTTTCGCTGCGCATCGACTGGGACCGCGTCGAGGACCGCGACGCCTACCCGTTCAACCTGCCGGCGATCGCCGGCGTCGACGAGATCGACCTCGACGCGCCCGTCGTGATGTTCGTCGGCGCGAACGGCTCGGGCAAGTCCACGCTGATGGAGGCGATCGCGGCGCAAATCGGCTGCAATCCGGAGGGCGGCTCGCCGAACTTCCAGTTCAACGCCACGAACACGCTGTCAGACCTCCACAAGGCCATGCGGCTCCCCCGCCGCATCCGCCGCAACGCTCCGCGCTATTTCTATCGCGCCGACGCCTTCCACGCGCTCGCGACCGAAATCCGCCGGCTCGACGACGAACCTCGGGGCGGAGCTCCGATCAAGTCCTATTACGGCGGCGACGACCTTCACGAGATGTCCCATGGCCAGTCGGTGATGCGCCTGCTTCACCACCGCTTCCGCGCCGGCGGAATCTATCTGATGGACGAGCCGGAGGCCGCGCTCGCCCCGGAAACCCAGCTCGAGGTGATCACGCGGATCATCGCGCTGGTCCGCGACGGCGCCCGCTTCGTGATCGCCACCCATTCCCCGCTGCTGATGGCGATCCCCGGCGCCCTGATCTACGAGCTCGGTCCGGACGGACCCGTGCGGCGCGCCTACCACGAGCTCAACCATGTGAGGCTCTACAAGCGGTTTCTGGGCGATCCGGGCTCGGTGATTTCGAGGCTGACGGAGGACGAGTAGGGCAGCTAAGGATGCGGCCGCGCCAACCTCCGCCCTCGTCCTCCGGCTCGACCGGAGGCCCCATCGGCGAGGCCAAGCTCGACGCCGGGCATGGGTGCTCCGGTCAAGCCGGACCACGACGCGGCAGGCGTAGGGATGATGGCGAAGGCTCTGTGGACGCGCCGGCGGGCGGCGCAGGCCGCCGTTCAGGCGGCGTCGTCGTCGCGGTCGGCGCCTTCCAGCAGGATCTCGCGCTTGCCGGCGTGGTTGGCGGGGCCGACCACGCCCTCCTTCTCCATCCGCTCCACCAGCGAGGCGGCGCGGTTGTAGCCGATCTGCAGCCGGCGCTGGATGTAGGAGGTCGAGCACTTCTTGTCGCGCAGCACCACGGCGACCGCCTGATCGTAGACGTCCGCGCTCTCGTCGCCGAACGCGCCCTTGTCGAACACCGCGCCGTCCTCGCCCGAAGAGTCCTCGTCGTCCTCGGCCAGCACCGCGTCGAGATAGTCCGGCTGCCCCTGCGCCTTCAGATGCGCGACGATGTCCTCGACCTCCCCGTCCGAGCAGAACGGGCCGTGGACGCGGCTGATGCGGCCGCCGCCGGCCATGTGCAGCATGTCGCCCTGGCCCAGAAGCTGCTCCGCGCCCATCTCGCCGAGGATCGTGCGGCTGTCGATCTTGCTGGTGACCTGGAAGGAGATCCGGGTCGGGAAGTTCGCCTTGATCGTGCCGGTGATCACGTCGACCGAGGGGCGCTGCGTCGCCATGACGATGTGGATGCCGGCGGCGCGCGCCATCTGCGCCAGGCGCTGGATCGCGCCCTCGATCTCTTTCCCCGCGACCATCATCAGATCGGCCATCTCGTCGACGATGACGACGATGTAGGGCAGCTTCCCGATCTCCATCACCTCCTGCTCGTAGATCGCCTCGCCGGTCTCCTTGTCGAAGCCGGTCTGGACCGTGCGGGTGATGGCCTCGCCCTTGGCGAGGGCCTGCTCGGCGCGGGCATTGAAGCCGTCGATGTTGCGGACGCCGAGCTTGGACATCTTGCGGTAGCGGTCCTCCATCTCCCGGACCGCCCATTTCAGCGCGACCACCGCCTTCTTCGGGTCGGTGACGACGGGCGTCAGCAGATGGGGGATGCCGTCATAGATCGACAGCTCCAGCATCTTGGGGTCGATCATGATCAGGCGGCACTCCTCCGGCTTCAGCCGGTAGAGCAGCGACAGGATCATGGTGTTGATGGCGACCGACTTGCCCGAACCGGTGGTGCCGGCGATGAGCAGGTGCGGCATGCGCGCGAGCTCGGCGATCACCGGCTCGCCGCCGATGGTCTTTCCGAGGCAGAGCGGCAGCCGCATCTTGGCCTTCTCGAAGTCGGCCGAGGCCAGCAGCTCGCGCAGGTACACGGTCTCGCGGCGCGCGTTCGGCAGCTCGATGCCGATGGCGTTGCGGCCGGGGATGACGGCGACGCGGGCCGCGACCGCGCTCATGGAGCGGGCGATGTCGTCGGCGAGGCCGATGACGCGGCTCGACTTGATGCCTGGCGCCGGCTCGAGCTCGTAGAGCGTGACCACCGGGCCGGGCTTCACATTGATGATCTGGCCGCGGACGCCGTAGTCCTGAAGCACCTCCTCCAGCATGCGCGCGTTCTGCTCCAGCGCCTCCGGGCTGACCTGCGGCGCGACGCCCTTCTTCGGCTCCGCGAGCAGCGTGAGCGGCGGCAGCTCGTAGCCGTCGCGGTCGAGCAGCGAGGGCTGCGCCTCGCGGGCGAGACGGCGGCCGGGCCTGGGGGCCGTCGGCGCCGGAGCGACGCGGCCGGCCGGCCGTTCCGCGACAAGCTGCTGCGGCGCGCCGCCGAGCACGCCGGGGCCGAGCGCAGGCTCGCGGCGCGGACGTTCTCCGGTCCCCGCGCCCGCGAAAGCGGGCTCGCGGCGCGCCGGGATCGGGCCGTCGCCGTCGTCCTCCGCCGCGCGGGCGAGGATGCGCGACAGCGCGCGCTCGTCGTCGGCGTCGTCCGACGAGCGGCGCGCGAAGGTCCGGCCGACCGCGGCCTTGGCCGAGAGCGCCCAATGCGTCAGCAGGCCGAGCGAGATAAGACGGCGATCGTCGTCCTCCTCGTCGTCGTCACCTGCGTCGTCGCGTTCGGCCGTCACGGGCGGGGCCTGGCGGCGCGGATCGCGCGACATCACCGGCTCGGCGCGTTCGAACGCGCCCTGCTTGGCGACGCGGCGGGCGGCGTCCGGCGCCGGCAGGTCGTCGTCTTCGCGCGGCGCGAGCAGGCCGATCGCGACCGCGAAGGTCCCGGCGCCCGCAAGCGCCAGCACCCCGGCCGCGGCCCAGCGGCCGACGCCGGCGGTCACGCCCAGGGAATCCGCGGCGAGCGCGAACAGGTCGCCGAGCACGCCGCCGAGGCCGGCCGGCAGCGGCCAGCCCGCGGTGGTCGGCATCAGGCCGCAGAAGCCGGCGAGCAGCATGGCCGCGACCGGCCAGGCCGCGAGCTTCAGCCGCTCGCGGGCGATGGCGCGGTGGGTGAGAAGCCGCCAGCCCCAGATCGCGACCGGCAGCACGAAGGCCGCGGCGGCGAGGCCGAACAATTGCGTCAGCAGGTCGGCGACGACGGCGCCGGCCGGTCCGAGGGCGTTGTGAACCGGGGCGTCGGTGGCGTGGCTGAGGCTGGGATCGAGCGCCGACCAGGTGGCGAGCGCGACCGCCGCCAGAGCGCCGAGGGCGACCAGCAGGAGGCCGCCGAGTTCGGTCGCCCGCCGCAGCAGCGTCTCGCGCAGGCTCTCGGGCAGCATTGCGACCGGCTGGAAGCCGCGCGGACGGGTCGTCCTCAGCGTCCGCATCGTCACCGCGGCCTCCGGCCGCCGACGACGAGCGACGCGATCGCGCGGGCGGCCCGGACCGCCGCGTCACCGTTCCCGCTTCGCACCGGCATGAACGACGCAACCCTCATGAACGCTCGACCGACAAGGCGTCGATCGTTTCCCCAAAGGTTAAGAGCGGAGGGTTAAGGGGGCCTTACCCGCAACGCAGAAAAGGCGCGCGGCGGGGGCCGGCGGCCCCGCGGGAACGCAGGCCAAGCCCTTGCGCGCTCCCGGAAAAAGCGAAGGCCCCGGCGAACCGGGGCCTTGCCAGTCGTTAAAGCGGGAGGTCCGCTCAGCTGTGGTAGGCGCGCTCGCCGTGCGAGATCAGGTCGAGACCCTCGCGCTCCTCGTCGACCGTGACGCGCAGACCGATGAGCACGTCGACGATCTTGTAGAGGATGAAGCTGCCGACGCCGGTCCAGACGATCGTCACGGCGACCGCCTTGATCTGCGTGACCACCTGGCCGGCCATCGTGTAGTCGTCGACGCCGACGCCGCCGAGGGCCGGGGCCACCACGATGCCGGTGCCGATCGCGCCGACGATGCCGCCCACGCCGTGGATGCCGAACACGTCCAGGCTGTCGTCATAGCCGAGGGCGTTCTTCACGCTCGTGCAGAAGATGAAGCACACGATCGCGGCGACGGCGCCGAGCACCAGCGCGCCCATCGGGCCGGAGACGCCGGCCGCTGGGGTGATGGCGACGAGGCCGGCGACGATGCCCGAGGCGAGACCCAGCATGCTGGGCTTACCCTTGGCCGCCCACTCGACGAACATCCAGGCGAGGCCCGCGCCGGCGGTGGCGACGAAGGTGTTCAGCACGGCGAGCGTGGTGCCCGCGTTCGACTCGAGGTTGGAGCCGGCGTTGAAGCCGAACCAGCCGACCCACAGCATGCCGGCGCCGATCAGCGTCAGCGGCAGCGAGTGCGGAGCGATGATCTCCTTGCCGTAGCCGGTGCGCTTGCCGATGACGAGCGCGCCGACGAGCGCGGCGACGCCCGAGTTGATGTGCACGACCGTGCCGCCGGCGAAGTCGAGCGCGCCCCAGCCGAAGATCATGCCGTTCGACGCCCACACCATGTGCGCGATCGGATAGTAGCAGAAGGTGACCCAGAGCACCGAGAACAGCAGCACCGCCGAGAACTTGATGCGCTCGGCGAAGGCGCCGACGATCAGGGCCGGGGTGATGGCCGCGAAGGTCATCTGGAAGGCGATGAAGATGTACTCGGGGATCTTCACGCCGTCGGAGAACGTGTCCGCGAGCGACTCGGACGTCACGCCGGCGAGGAAGACCTTGCCGAAGTCGCCGATGAAGGCGTTGCCGCCGCTGAACGCGAGGCTGTAGCCGTAGACGATCCACACCACCATCATCAGGCAGGCGATGGCGGAGACCTGCATCAGCACCGACAGCATGTTCTTGGCGCGGACGAGGCCGCCGTAGAACAGCGCGAGGCCGGGGATCGTCATGAACAGGACGAGCACGGACGAGACCATCATCCAGGCGACGTCGCCCTTGTCGACCGTGGGCGCCGGCGCGGCGGCCTCGGCGGCAGGCGCCGCGGCGTCCTGCGCATAGGCCGCGACGGCCATCATCAATCCGGCGGTCAGCGCCGGCGCTCCCCAGCGGAGCACGGAACCGAGTTTCATCGAGCAAACTCCCGAAGACATCGTGAAAGGATTAAGGCGTCGACCGCGGCTCAGAGCGCGTCGCCGTCGGTCTCGCCGGTGCGGATGCGCACCGCCTGGTCGATCGAGTAGACGAAGATCTTTCCGTCGCCGATCTGGCCGGTCTTCGCGGCGGCGGCGATCGCCTCCACGACCTTGTCGACCGAGCCCGCGGCGACCGCGACCTCGATTTTCAGCTTCGGCAGAAAGCTCACGGCGTACTCCGCGCCGCGATAGATTTCGGTGTGTCCCTTCTGGCGTCCGTAACCCTTCACTTCGGTGACGGTCAGGCCGTGAACGCCGATGCCGGTGAGGGCGTCGCGCACCTCGTCCAGCTTGAACGGCTTGATGATGGCCATCACGAGTTTCATGCGTCGCTTCCCCGTTGGCCCACCGACCTCCTGCGCCTTCGAGAAGGGCCCAAGGGGTCGATCGACAGTTGCGTGGTTCGAGACGCGGAAAGAACGGATACGCCGCCGCCGGGCCTCGCCGGCGCGTTGAATTCAAGGGTCGTGCCAACTCGCGGCGCAGCCCGGAACGGCTTGATTCAGAACGCGAAGCAGGCGCGCGCCACTCGCCCGCCGTGCGACCTGCGGCAGCAATGATTATTTTTTGAACTGATTGTCTATTTTCAGAGCAGTCAATTTAGGCCGTCACATGGCCGCGCATAGGAAATAAGCATAATAAGCGTTCAATCTGGCCTGCGCCGGCGGATAAGCCCTTCCTGAGCCACTGACGCCACCAGCTCCCCGGCCTCCGTGTAGATGCGGCCGCGGGTGAACCCGCGCGCGCCGCCGGCGAAGGGGCTGTCCTGGGTGTAGAGAAGCCACTGGTCCGCCCGGAACGGCCGGTGGAACCACAGCGCGTGGTCGAGGCTCGCCGCCTGGATCTCGCCGGAAAACACCGTGCCGCCATGGGCGACGAGCGCGGTGTCGAGCAGCGTCATGTCGGAGGCGTAGGCCAGCACGCACTGGTGGATCGCGGGGGCGTCCGGCAGCGGCGCGGTGGTCCGGATCCACACGCTCTGGAACGGCGGCCGCGGCTTGCCGTCGAGAAAGCGCATCGGGTCCACATGCCGGAGCTCGATCGGCCGCTCACGTTCGAAATAGAGCCGGATCGCCTCCGGCATCGTCGGCATCAGCCGCTCCTTCAGCGTCTGCTCGCTCGGCAGCTGGTCCGGCCGGGGCACGTCGGGCATGTCCATCTGATGCTCGTAGCCCTCCTCGTCGAGGTGGTACGAGGCGGCCATGGAGAAGATCGCCTTGCCGTGCTGGATGGCGTTGACCCGGCGCGTCACGAAGCTGCGGCCGTCGCGGATCGGATCGACCTCGTAAATGATCGGCGCCTTCGGATCGCCCGGCCGCATGAAGTAGCCGTGCAGCGAATGCGGCGGCCGGCCGTCCACGGTGCGGGTCGCGGCGACCAGCGCCTGCCCGACCACCTGCCCGCCGAACACGCGCTGCCAGTTCGTCTGCGGGCTCCGGCCGCGGAACAGGTTGCGCTCCAGCGTTTCGAGATCGAGGATCGTGAGCAGTTCGTCGACGGCGGACATGCGGGCTCCCTTCGCGTCCGGCCGAGCATCGCCGCCCCGCCCCGCGCGTCAACCCGGCAGATCGGTCCGCCGCGCGACGGCGCGGGATAAGGGTGTGCAACGCCACGCCTTCTCCCTTGCCGAAGCCCTCGCCTGCAGACCGCTGGCGCGGCGGGTGGGACGAGCGACATCCCCCGCCAAGGCGGTTCAGCTTCGCCGAACGAAGCGCTAGAGATAGGCCATGACCAACCGCCCCTCCCCGCCGTTCGATGTCGCGATCGCCGGCGCCGGCGTCGCCGGCCTCGCGCTGGCGCTCGCCCTCGTCGACGAACTGGGGCCGGGCCTGCGGGTCGTCGTCGTCGATCCCGCGCTCGACCGCCCGGTCCGAGACGACGGCCGCGCCTCGATGATCGCGGCCGACGGCCGGCGTCTGTTCGAGCGGCTCGGCGTCTGGCCCGCCTCCGCCGCGCCTGTCGCGGGCCTCCGCATCACCGACAGCCGTCTCCACGACGCCATACGGCCGACCTTCCTCGAACTCGGGGAGCGCGCCGACGACGAGCCCTTCGCGCATATGGCGTTCGACGCCGAGCTGCGCGCCGCGCTGCGGTCCCGGGCGGAGGCCGCCGGGATCGCGCTGGCGCCGCTGGCCCTGCGCGCGCACGCGGCGTCGGCGGGCGGCGTGACGCTCGCGTTCGACGGCCATGAGCCCATGCGGGCCGCCGTCCTGATCGGGGCCGACGGCGCGGCCTCGGCCGTCAGGGCGCAGGCGCGCATCGCCGCCCACGCCTTCCCCTACGACCACGTCGCGCTCGTCGCGACGCTGGAGCACGACGCGCCGCACGGCGGCGTCGCAGTCCAGCATTTCCTGCCCGGCGGGCCCTTCGCCATGCTGCCGCTCGGCGGAAACCGCTCGTCGCTGGTGTGGAGCGAGCGCCGGGACGCGGCGCGCGCCGTGGCGGCGGCGGACGACGCGAGCTTCCTGCGCGAGGTCGAACGCCGGGCGGGACCGGACTACGGCGCGATCCGGCTCGCCGGTCCCCGCGGCGCCTTCCGCCTGCGCTTCCTGCTCGCGCGCAGCTTCGTCGGCGACCGCGTCGCGCTGGTCGGCGACGCCGCCCATGTGGTGCACCCGCTCGCCGGTCTGGGACTGAACATCGGCCTGCGCGACGTCATGGCCCTGACGACGATCCTCACGAAAGCGGCGCGGGCGGGCGAAGACCTCGGCTCGCCGGCGACGCTTTCGCGTCACGAGAGCGCGCGCCGGTTCGAGGTCGCGGGCTTCGCCGCCACGACGGACGCGCTCTACCGCCTGTTCGGACACGAGGCGACCCGGACGGCCCGCGACGTCGGCATGGGGCTGGTGGACCGCACCCCCGGCCTCAAGCGCCGGATCGTGCAGGCGGCCTCCGGGCTCTGACGCCCCGTTCGACGACGGCGCCGTCCAATGCGCCAGGCGTCAGCTTTCGAGCGGACGCGCCTCGTCCGGCAGCATGATCGGGATGCCGTCGCGGATGGGATAGGCGAGCTGGGCCGGCTTCGAGATCAGCTCCTGCCGCTCGGCGTCGTAGGTCAGCGTCGCCTTGGTCAGCGGGCAGACCAGGATCTCAAGCAGCTTCGGGTCGACGCCGCTCGGGCGGCGGGCGTCTTTGGTCGCGTCGGTCATTGCAGGGACGAGCTCGCGTCGCCGCGCGCACGGGCCAGCTCCATCTCGGTCACGGCGACCAGGATCTCAGCGCGGGCCTTGAGATCCGAAGCTTCAAGCAGCGCCTGCTTCTCGCGCGGCCCGAACGGGCTCATCATCGCGAGCGCGTTGACCAGCGCCTCGTTGGGGGCGCGGCGGATGCCGTCCCAGTCCGCCTCGAGACTGTTGGCGGCGAGATAGTCCTTGAGCGTCTTGAGCAGCGCCTCGCGGTCGACGTCCTCCTGGCCTTCGCCCGGCGCGAGGTCGATCGCGAACTCCTCGAACGCCGCGCGCACCTGACGGTAGGGCGTGGCGACCTTGAGCTCCTCGGCGACGCGGAAGCGCGCGACCCCGGTCAGGGTCACGAGGTAGCGGCCGTCGCCGGTCTCGGCGAAGGCGGTCAGCCGCCCGGCGCAGCCGACCTGCACCAGCATCGGCCGTTCGGCGTCCTCGGCCTCCTCGGGATCGGGCTGGATCAGCCCGATGATGCGGCCGCCACGGAGGGCGTCCTCGATCATGGCGAGGTAGCGGGGTTCGAAGACGTTGAGCGGCATCTCGCCCCGCGGCAGCAGCAGCGCGGCGCGCAGGGGGAACACCGGGATCACTCCCGGGAGCTCGTCGATCTTGTGATAGATGACGTTGGAGGCCATGGCCTACCCTGTCACGAGAACAGCAGCGACGACAGGCGCTTTCGGCCCGCGATCGTGTGCTCGTCCTTCGGCCCCCAGGCCTCGAACAGCCCGACGAGCTCCTTGCGGGCGCCGTCGTCGTTCCAGGCGCGGTCCTTGCGGACGATCTCCAGCAGGTGGGCGACGGCCTCCTTGCGGTAGCCGGCGGCGGCGAGGCCGACTGCGAGGTCGAAGCGGGCCTGATGGTCGAGCGGATCGGCCGCGATCCTGGCCTCAAGCGGGGCGAGGTCGCCGACGGCGGCGGCCTTCTCGGCGAGATCGATCTGGGCCTGCACGCCGGCGATCGCGGGATCCGAGGCCTTGGCGGGCGGAACCGAGGCGAGCATACCCTTGGCGCCGTCGAGATCGCCCATGGCGAGCCGAACCTTGGCGAGGCCCGCGAGCGCCGCGAGGTTGTCCGGCTCCTCGGCGAGGATGGCGGCGAAGGCTTCGGCGGCGAAAGCCACGTCGCCGGCCTCGAGCGCGGCTTCCGCCTCGGCGAGCACGTCCGCCGCCTCGTCGCCGACCTCGCCGCCCACGAGACGCTCGACGAAGGCCTTCACCTGGGCTTCCGGAAGCGCGCCCATGAAGCCGTCGACCGGCTGGCCGCGGGTGAAGGCGATGACGGCCGGGATCGACTGGATGCCGAGCTGGCCCGCGATCGCCGGGTGCTCGTCGATGTTCATTGTCGCAAGCTTAACCTTGCCTTGCGCGGCCTTAACCACCTTTTCCAGCACGGGGGTCAACTGCCGGCACGGCCCACACCACGGCGCCCAGAAGTCCACGAGCACCGGCACGGCGTTCGAGGCCTGCACCACGTCGTTCATGAAGCTCTGCGTGGTGGTGGCGACGATCAGGCCGTCAGTGGCGGCGGCGGGCGTGGCCCCGGCTGCGAACGTCATGCGATGGTCCTCGATGCGGCGGCGCTGTCGGCGTCACAGATGGGGGAAGGCGCGCGCGATTGCAAATCGCGGCCGGCCCCGGAGACGTCACATGGTCGCGGCGCCGGAACGGCCGGCGCGAACTGGAAGCGTGCTAGACAAGCGGCCAGGACAGTCGAAAAGGATGCGCTCCTCATGACCGACACGCCTCCCGTTCCCGAAAACCCGAAGCGCCGCCGGAAGGTGGTGATCGTCGGCGCCGGCTTCGGCGGCCTGACGGTCGCCCGCGGGCTCGCCAAGGCGGACGTGGACGTGACCGTGCTCGACCGGCACAACTACCACTGCTTCCAGCCGCTGCTGTACCAGGTCGCGACCGCCGAGCTGTCGCCGGCCGACATCGCGTGGCCGATCCGCCATGTGCTGAAGGACCAGGCCAACGCCCGCGTTCTGCTCGGCGCCGTCACGAGCGTCGACGTCGCGAACCGGAAGGTCGTCGCGGACACCGTCACGCTGCCCTACGACGAACTCGTCCTCGCGACCGGCGCGACCCATTCCTATTTCGGCCGCGACGACTGGGCCCCCGTCGCGCCGGGCATGAAGCGGATCGAGGACGCGACCGTCATCCGCCGGCGGCTGCTGATGGCCTTCGAGCGCGCCGAGCTCGCCGCCGACCCGGCCGAGCGCGAGCGGCTGCTGACCTTCGCGATCGTCGGCGCGGGACCGACCGGGGTGGAGCTGGCGGGCGCGATCGTCGAGGTGGCGAAGAAGGTGATGCCGGCCGATTTCCGGCTGATCGATCCGCGCACCGCCAAGGTCATCCTGATCGAGGCCGGGCCGCGCGTGCTGCCGGCCTTCCCGGAGGATCTGTCGAACTACACCAAGGCCGCGCTCGAGAAGATGGGCGTCGACGTGCGCGTGAACACACGCGTCACCCACTGCGACGCCGCCGGCGTCGACCTCGAAGGCGGACGCCTCGACGCCGCGACGATCGTCTGGGCGGCCGGCGTCGTCGCTTCGCCGGCGGGCGAGTGGATCGGCGCGGAGCGCGACCGCGCCGGCCGCGTCGTCGTGGGCCCGGACCTCTCCGTGCCCGGCCATCCCGAAATCTTCGTCATCGGCGACACCGCCTCGGTGAAGCGTCCCGACGGCCAGCCCGTTCCCGGCGTCGCGCCCGCCGCCAAGCAGATGGGCGCCTACGTCGCGGACGTCATCGCCTGCCGGGCGCGGGAGGCCGTGCCCCCGCCGCCGTTCGCCTACAAGCATCAGGGCGACTTCGCCACGATTGGGCGCAAGGCCGCCGTGGTGCAGCTGCCGTTCATGAACATGCGCGGCTTCACGGCCTGGCTTCTGTGGTGCGTCGCGCACATCTACTTCCTCATCGGGGTGCGGCACCGCATCGCCGTCGCCTTCAAGTGGGCGTGGGACTTCGCGACCTTCCAGCGCGGCGCCCGCCTGATCACCGACCAGAAGGACCAGATCTGAGCGAAGCTTCGCCGGATGGAACCTCGCGTTCGCGTCGCGGGTTACTCCGCTGCGCGAATGCAGGAGGAAACCATGCTCAAAGGCGGATTGCTCTGGCTGATCGGAATTCCGCTGCCGATCGTTCTGATCCTATGGTTTCTGGGCTATCTGAGCTGAGCTCGACCGAACCGTCGGGACCGGCGATCGCAGGTCCCGACGGTCGCGTCGACCACACGAACCGTCAGGCTCGCGCCATCAGTTCGGCGTTTCCGCCGGCCGCGGCCGTGTTGATCGAAACAGAACGCTCCCGAAGCAGGGCCGTCACGTCGTAACGAAGCTCCCGATCGTCCGGCGCGGCCTTCGCCACATGGACCGTCGTGACCCCGCCCGGCAGCTCGGAAAGCTCGCGCTGCAGATCTGTCAGCGCGTCATCCCCGCCCTGAAACAGGGCCGCGGCGATCCCGGCCTCCCGCCAATCCTCGACGATGCGCACGCGGGGCGCGAGGCCGTCCGGCAGCCGCGACAGCCGCGCCGCGGCCGGTGACCCGGCCTCCACGATCGCGACGCCGCCGGCGGCCATTACGGCCGCCACCTGCGCGAGTTGCTGCATTTCCTCCTCCGCCCTTGTCAGCACGCGGCCGCAAGCCGCCAGCGCGTAGCGATTGCGATCGCCGACGGGTCCCGGCAGGTCGCGCATGGGTCCGACCGGGACGCCGACCCCATGTACGCGGGCGAGGATCGCCGAGGGGTCCAGTCCCTCAATGGCGAGCCAGTCCGAGTAGGCCTGCTCCGCTCCTCCCGCAGCTGTGGAGGCGCCGGGGACGGGAGGATCGGAGGCGAACGCGCAAAGCCGACGCAGGTAATGCGGCCCACCCGCCTTGGGGCCCGTTCCCGAGAGGCCCGAGCCGCCGAAAGGCTGCGAGCCGACGACGGCGCCGACGATGTTGCGGTTCACGTAGACGTTTCCGGCCGCCGCGCGCGCGACCACCCGCGCCACTGTCTCGTCGATCCGGCTGTGCAGGCCGAACGTCAGCGCGTAGCCGGTGGCGTTGACGGCGTCGACCACATGGTCGAGGTCGCGGGCGTCGTAACGCAGCACGTGCAGGACCGGGCCGAACACCTCGCCCCCCAGATCGGCGAGGCTCGCGATCTCGATGATCGTCGGCGCGACGAAGCAGCCGTCCCTCGCCGCGTCGGGTAGGCGCAGCCGGTCGATCCGCGCGCCCCGCGCCCGCATCGCCTCCACATGCGCCTCGAAGCGCCCGCGCGCCTCCTCCGTGATGACTGGACCGATATCCGTCGACATCCTGTCGGGCCGGCCGATCTCAAGCTCGCGGAAGGCGCCTCTCAGCATCCGCAGCGTGCGGTCTGCGATCTCATCCTGAAGAAACAGCGCCCTCAGCGCCGAACAGCGCTGCCCCGCCGAATCGAACGCCGACTGAATGACGTCCGCCACCACCTGTTCGGGCAGAGCCGTCGAATCGGCGATCATCGCGTTCTGGCCGCCGGTTTCGGCGATGAACGGAGCCGGCCGGCCGTCGCGCGTCCGGCGCCCCACGAGCGCCCGCTGAATGCTGCGGGCGGCCTCAATCGATCCCGTGAAGACGACCGCTTCCACACGCGCGTCCGAAACCAGCGCCGCGCCGACGTCGCCGTCCCCGGTGACGAGCTGAAGCGCGTCCTCAGGCACGCCGGCCTCGTGCAGCAGGCGCGTGGCCCAAGCTGCGATCAGCGGCGTCTCCTCCGCCGGTTTCGCGACCACCGCGTTCCCCGCGACGAGCGCCGCCGCCACCTGTCCGGTGAAGATCGCGAGCGGAAAGTTCCACGGACTGACGCAGGCGACGACCCCGACAGGCTTGGCGTCGCCAAGGCGGCGCTCGGCCTCGACGGCGTAGTAACGAAGGAAATCGACCGCCTCGCGAACCTCGGCGACCGCGTTCGGGACCGTCTTGCCCGCCTCGCGCACGATCAGGCCCGCCAGGCCCGGAAGCTCGCGCTCCATCGCGTCGGCTGCGGAGCGCAGGCGCGCGGCCCTTCCGGCCACGGGCGTTCCACGCCAGCCCGCGGACGAGGACGCCAGCGCCAGAGCGCGCTCGATGTCGGCGGGCGCCGCGACCGCCACGTAGCCCACGACGTCCTCCCGATCCGCGGGATTTACGACCGGCCTGCAAGTCGTCGCCTCCCCTGCGCTCGTTGGCTTCGCGCGCCAGGGCGCGGCCGCGGCTTTCCGCGCGGCCGCCGCGAAATCATCGAGAGCGCGATCGTCGACGAGATCGACGCCACGGGCGTTGCGCCTCTCCGGCTCGAACAGGTCGAGCGGAGCGGCGATGCGCTCGTGCGGGGCTCCGAGCGGCTTGCGCGCCAACGCCACGGCGACGGGATCGGCGACGAGGCGTTCCACCGTCTCCGTTTCATCGGCGACGCGGTTGAGGAAGGACGAGTTCGCGCCGTTCTCCAGCAGCCTCCGGGCGAGATAGGCGAGGAGCGCCTCATGCGCCCCGACCGGCGCATAGATGCGAACCGGCCGTTTCTCTCTCTCCTGCGAAAGCGCGCCATAGACCGGATCGGCCATGGCGTGGAGCGCCTGAAACTCGTAGTCGCCCGGCCGGAATCCGGGGCCGGCCATGGCGAGCACCGCCGCCACCGTCTGGGCGTTGTGGGTCGCGAACTGAGGGAACAGCCGTGCGGTCGCGCTCAGAAGCTTGCGCGCGCAGGCGAGGTAGCTGAGGTCCGTGTGCTCCTTGCGGGTGAACACCTTGAACCCGTCGAGACCGGCGATCTGCGCGCGCTTGATCTCGGCGTCCCAATAGGCGCCCTTCACCAGCCGAACCATCAGCCGCCGCTGCGAGCGCTCGGCGAGGTCGGCCAGCCAGTCGATCAGCCGCGACGCCCGCTTGCCGTAGGCCTGAACGACGAAGCCGAGCCCCTGCCAATCCGCGAGCGCCGGATCGAGCGTCAGCGCCTCGAACAGGTCGAGCGACAGATCCAGCCGGTCGGCCTCCTCGGCGTCGACGTTCAGCCCGATGTCGTACGCTTTCGCGAGACTGGCGAGCCGCGCGACGCGCGGCAGCAGCTCGGCCATGACGCGCCCGCGCTTCGCGCGCTCGTAGCGCGGATGAAGCGCCGACAGCTTGATCGAGACGCCCGGACCCGCGTAGGGGCTCCTGCCCGGCGACGCCCTCCCGATGGCGTGGATGGCCGCCTCGTAGGTCGCGAAATGGCGCGTGGCGTCCTCAGCGGTCATCGCGGCTTCGCCCAGCATGTCGTAGGAGTGGAGGTACCCCTTCGCCTCCCCTCCGCGTCCCCGCGCCAGCGCCTCGTCGATGGCGCGCCCGGCGACGAAATGGTCGCCGACGCGCCGGACCGCATGGACGACGCCGAGGCGGATCAGCGGCCGCGCAAGCCCGGCCGCCGCGCGGATGAAGGACGGGGCGCTCGCGGAGCCGGCGGTCGCGGCAATACCGGCCGCCGCCATCAGGCCGAGCGTCGCGGCGTTCACCGACCAGGGGCGACCGCGGCCGAGATGCGCCCGCCAGTCGCGCCCCCAGAGCTTGTCCTGAATCAGCAGGTCGCGGGTCGCGGCGTCCGGCACGCGCAGCAACGCCTCGGCGAGTTGCATCAGCGCGAGACCTTCCGGCGTCGACAGGTCGTATGCGCGCAGCAATCCGGCGACGCCGCCGGGCGGCGTTTGGGCGCGCATCCTCGCCACGAGCCTCAGCGCCAGCGTGCGGGTCCGCTCCGCCTCGTCCGGCGTCCAGCGCAGCTGATCCAGCAGTTCTGGAACAAGCTCCTGCTCCGGACGCAGGGCATCCGCCGCGACCGCCGCGCGAAGCGGCTCCTCAGGCTGCGAAACCAGATCGTCGAACGGCGCCGGCGGCGGATCGGCGGCCATGGCGGCTCCTGCTTCGGCTCACATTCCATGAACCTCGTGCGGGACCGCCGCTTCGCAAGTGCGTCGCCGCTTACAGGTTCCTCAGATGTCGCGCCGGCGTCTCGCCCAGGACGCGCCAGGCGCCGATCAGCCCGAGCGTCACGGTGAGCATCAGCGAGACCAGCGCGGCGAGCCCGGCGCCGAGGGGATCAAAGGCGAAGTCGATGCGCATGATGTTGGACGTGACGCCCCAGGCGGCCAAAGATCCCACCACCAGAGCGAACGCCGCGGTGACGAGGCCCAGCAGGGCGTATTCCGCCGCAAAGGCCGCAAGCAGCCGCCACCTCGTCGCGCCGAGCGTCTTCAGCACCACCGCTTCATACACGCGGCGTCGCCGCCCGGCGGCCAGCGCCCCGGCGAGCACCAGCACGCTCGCGACCAGCGTCACCGCGCTCGCGGCGCGGATGGCGAGCGCCAGGTTGCCGACAATGACGTTGATCGAGGCGAGCGCGTCCTTCACGCGCACCGCCGTGAGGCTCGGAAACGCCTTCGTCAGGTCCCGCAGCAGGCCGAGCTCGCGGGCGTCGTCCGCGCCGCCGGGGAAGGCGACGGTGGCGAGGTTCATGTAAGGCGCGCCGGCGAAGGCGTTTGGCGAGAACACCATGAAGAAGTTGATGCCCATCGTCTCCCACGCGATCTCGCGCAGGTTCGCCACCTTCGCGCCGATGGTGCGGCCAAGCACGTTGACCTCGATCTCGTCGCCGATGGCGAGGCCGAGGGCGTTGGCGAGCCTCCGGTCGAACGACACCAGCACGTCGCCGGCATGGTCTTTCGCCCACCATTCGCCTTCGACCACCTTCGAGCCCTCGGGCGGCGTCTCGGCGAAAGTGACGCCACGGTCGCCGCGCAGCGCCCAGCGGAATTCCGGATCGACCGAAACCTCGTCGACGGGCTGGCCCTTGATCGAGACGAATGAGCCCCGCAGCATAGGCACGCTGTTCAGCTCCGCGTCCGGCGCGTCGCGGCGCACCGCCTCGTCGAAGGCGTCACGCTCGGCCGAGGGAATGTCGAGGAAGAAGAACGCCGGAGCCTTCTGCGGCAGTTCGTTCGAGAGCTGCCGTCGGATCGAGGAATCGATCAGCGTCAGGGCGACGAGCAGCACGAGGCCGAGGCCGAGCGACAGCACCACCGAGGGCGTCAGCGCGCCGGGGCGGTGGATGTTCGCGAGCGCGAGCTTCAGCTCCACCGTCTTCGGTCGCGGCAGGCGCGCCGCCAGCGCCATGACCCCGCTCGCCACCAGCCGAAGCGCGACGAAGGCCGCGATCGCCGCGACCACGAAGATCGCCGCGATACGCCGGTCGTAGGACGCATAGACCGCGAGCGTCGCAAGCGCCGCCACGGCGAGAACGGTGGCGACGATGTAGGCGGGCCTAGGCCAGCGCCGGCCGGGATCGACCTGATCGCGGAACAGCGCCGCCACCGGGACGTCATGCGCGCGCCCGAGCGGCCAGAACGTGAAGGCGAGCGCCGTCAACGCGCCATAGGCGAAGGCGAGCGCCAGCTCGCGCGGAAACACGGAGGGCGCGAGCGGCAGCGGCAGCAGGTCCTGCAGCGCCCAGGCGGCCGCGAACGGGATGGCGGCGCCGGCGGCGAGGCCGATGGCTATGCCGAACAGCCCGAGCGCCGCCACCTCCGCCAGGTGGATCAGGAAGACCGTGCGCCCCGAGGCGCCGACGCTTTTCAGCGTGGCGATGGTCTCCCGCTTGCGGTCGACGAACGCCGCCACCGCGTTCGCGACGCCGACGCCGCCGACGATCAGCGCCGTCAGCCCGACGATGGTCAGGAACTGCGTGAAGCGGTTGAGGTTTCGCTCGAGCTGCGGCGCGGCGTTGAGGCGCGAGCGCGCTTCGAAACCGGCCTCCTTCGCGTCGCGCTCGACGTCCGCGATCAGCGCGGCGACCTGATCGTCGTTCGCGGCGCCGGGCAGAACGACCCGATACGTCCAGCGCACCAGACTGCCGGGCTGCAGAAGCTCCGAGGCGCGCAGCGCCGCGTCCGACACCAGCACGCGCGGACCGAAGCCGAGGCCGGCGGAGAGCTGATCCGGCTCACGCTCCAGCGTCGCGCGCAGCTCGAAGGTCGAGACGCCGAGCTCGACGCGGTCGCCGATCTTGAGATTGAGCCGGGCGAGCAGAGCGGGATCGACCACCGCGCCGTAGACGCCGTCGCGTTCAGCCAGGAGATCGGGCAGCGGCCGCGCCGGATCGAGCGTCGCGGCCCCGACCAGAGGCCATGCGTCGTCGACGGCCTTGAGTTCGACGAGAGCCGAATCGCCCGACGGCGCGCGCGCCATGGCTCGCATCGCGGCGACGCCGGACACCCGGCCCCTAGCGTCGAGCGTGGCCCGCTCCTGCGCGGTCGCCTCGCGGTGGATCAGCGAAAAGGAGGCGTCGCCGCCGAGGATGACCCGGCCCTCGCGCTGCAGCCCTTCGGTCAGGCCACGGGCGAGCGAACCGACGCCCGCGATGGCCGCGACGCCGAGCGCGAGGCAGAGCAGGAACACCACGAAGCCCTGCACCCCGCCGCGCAGCTCGCGCGCCGCGATCCGCAGAATGACGCCGGGGAAGGCGGAGCCGCCGGCACGGGCCGAGGCGCCGCCCGTCGCCGCAAGGTCGCTCACGCCGCGGCCTCGGTCGCGGTCTCGATGCGGCCGGAGCGCAGGCGGATGGTGCGGTCGCAGCGCGCCGCCAGCGCCGGATCGTGGGTGACGAGCACCAGCGTCGTCCGCCGCTCCGCGCTTTTGGCGAACAGCAGGTCGACGATCTGGCGGCCGGTGCCCTCGTCGAGATTGCCGGTCGGCTCGTCGGCCACGAGGATTTCGGGCCGCGGCGCCAGAGCCCGCGCCAGCGCCACGCGCTGCTGTTCGCCGCCGGACAGCTGGGCCGGGTGATGGTCCATCCGATGGGCCAGTCCGACCGCCGAGAGCTCGGCGCGGGCGCGCTCGAAGGCGTCGGGAGCGCCGGCGAGCTCGAGCGGGGTCGCGACGTTCTCGATCGCCGTCATGGTCGGGATGAGATGGAAGGACTGGAACACGACGCCCACATTGCGGCCTCGAAAGCGCGCGAGACCATCCTCGTCGAGCGCGCCGAGATCCTGGCCAAGCACCTTGATGGTCCCCGAATCCGGGCGTTCGAGGCCCGCGAGCGTCATGAGAAGGGTCGACTTGCCAGAACCCGAAGGCCCAATCATGCCCACGCTCTCGCCGCGACCTATCTGAAGGCTTACATCCTTCAGGATGTGCACACGGGCGGCCCCCCGGCCCAGCGCCAGATTCACGCCATGGAGTTCGATCGCCGTCATGAAGCCGTGGGCCTTCCGGGAAAATGCGCCTGTGCGCCGCAACATCGGTTCAGATAGCGACGCGAATGCGGCGCGCCAGCCGTCGCGGCGCGCCGTGGCGGTCCTGACCGCCGCGGCTCTCGCAAGCGTGATCATTCGTTCAGGCCCGGCGACCGCGCAGAGCGGGCCGATCCGGCTCGTGGCTCTCGGCGACAGCCTCACCGCCGGCTACGGCCTCGGCCCGCGCGAGGGTTTCGCGCCGCGGCTCGAAGCTGCGCTGCGAGCGCGCGGCCACGACGTCCGCGTCGCGAACGCAGGCGTCTCCGGCGACACCGCCGAAGCCGGCGCCCAGCGCGTCGACTGGTCCGTGCCGGACGGAACCCACGGCGTGATCGTCGAACTCGGCGCGAACGACATGCTGCGAGGCCTCGATCCGACCCGCACCCGCGCGGCGCTGACCCGCATCCTCGATCGGCTCAACGAGCGCAACATCCCCGCCATGCTCGCCGGCATGCGCGCCTCGCCCAATCTCGGCGCGGATTACGTCAGACGTTTCGACAGCATCTATCCCGATCTTGCCCGCGAGCGCGGGCTGGTGCTGTATCCGTTCTTTCTGGAGGGAGTGGTCGGCGACCGGACGCTCAACCTCCAGGACGGCATCCATCCCACCGCGCGCGGGATCGACGTCGTGGTCGAGAAGATCACGCCCTCTGTCGAACGCTTCCTCGCCGAGATCGCCGCGCGCCGATCCTGAAGGCACCCAGACCAATGGAATATCGCAAGCTCGGGCGCACGGGGCTCGACGTCAGCCTCGTCTGCCTCGGCACCATGACCTTCGGCGAACAGAACACCGAAGCCGAAGGCCACGCCCAGCTCGACATCGCCCGCGACCGCGGCGTGAACTTCCTCGACGCCGCTGAGCTCTACCCGATCCCGCCCAAGCCGGAGACGCATGGGCGCACCGAGGAGATCGTCGGAACCTGGCTCGCGAAGGACGGCAACCGGGCGCGCACGATCGTCGCGACAAAGGTCGTCGGCCGCACCGTGATGGACTGGTTCCGCAAGGACGGCTCCACCGGGGAGCTTTCGCGCGCGCAGATCCGCGAGGCGGTCGAGGGCAGTCTGCGCAGGCTCCGGACGGACTACATCGACCTCTACCAGCTCCACTGGCCGGATCGCGAGGTCAGCCAGTTCGGCTCCAACCCGACGGTGTTCCGGCCGGTGACGTCAGAGGCCGAGCATCCGATCCACGAGACGCTGGCGATTCTCGGCGAGCTGGTGACGGAGGGCAAGATCCGCCATGTGGGCCTGTCGAACGAGAGCGCCTGGGGAACGATGCGCTTCGTCGCCGAGGCGGAAGCCCGCGGCCTGCCGCGGCCGGCCTCGATACAAAACGCCTACAACCTCCTGAACCGCACCTTCGAGACCGGCCTCGCCGAGATCGCGCTGCGCGAAGACGTCGGCCTGCTCGCCTATTCCGCGCTGGCGCAGGGCTACCTCACCGGCAAATACGCGAACGGCGCTCTGCCGGCGGGCGCCCGCAAGACGCTGTTCGACCGCCTGCAGCGCTACGAGACTCCCGGAGCGGAAGGCGCGATCTCGGCCTATCTCGATCTTGCTGGGGAGATCGGCTGGAGCCCCGCCCATCTCGCCTTGAAGTTCGCGGCGACCCGGTCCTTCATGACCTCGGTGATCATCGGGGCGACCACCACGGACCAGCTGGCGCACGATCTCGCGGCCTTTGACCAGCCATGGTCGGAGGACATCGAGGCGCGGGTCGACGCGATCCACAGGGTCCGCACCAGCCCCTGTCCCTGAGGGCTCCGGCTCTCAGGCGCGTGGTTTTTGAGGGCGCGGGCGATGCCTCGGCTGTTCACCGCGATCGAAGTGCCGGACGAGATCGGCCTGGCGCTCGCCGGCTACCGCGGCGGGCTCTCCGGCGCGCGCTGGATCGACGTGGAGAACTACCACATCACGCTGCGCTTCCTCGGCGACATCGACGAGGAGACCGCGCAGGAGGCCGCCTACCTGCTGGGTCAGGTGCGAAGGCCGCCGTTCGAGGTGACGATCGCCGGACCGGACGCTTTCGGAGGCGCGCGGCCCCGCGCGCTGATCGCGAAGGTTTCGCCGTCGCCGGCGATCCTCGAACTTCAGGCTGAGCACGAACGGCTGGCGCGGCGCGCCGGGCTGCCCGCCGAATCCCGCAAGTTCGCGCCGCATGTGACGCTGGCGCGGCTCAGGGACGCCTCGCCCCGCGCGGTCGCGGACTATCTCGGCCTCAGGGGCGGGCCGCCGGGGCTCTCCTTCCGCGCGGAGCAGTTCGTGCTGTACTCGTCGCGCGATTCCGTCGGCGGCGGTCCATATGTGGTCGAGGCCGCCTATCCGCTGCGCTGAGGCGCGGAGCGGCCGCCGTCACTGCACCTTGCGGATGAGGCGCTTCACGAGGCTCGCGCCGGCCTTTTCCGGCCGCGCCGGCGTGACGACGCCGCGGCTCGCTGCGACCCGATCGATCAGCGTCCGGGCTGCGCGACCGTAAAGCTGGTAGTCGTCGACATTGAAGGCATGGATGCGGGCGCGCGTCGCCTCGTCGGCCTCCAGCTTGTCGTCGGTGGCGTTGTAGCGCCGGGGCAGTTGCGGCGCCTCTTCGCCGAACAGCATGCCGAGCCCCAGCTCGAACCGCTCGGACAGACCGACGAAGCCGAACTCCTCGATGTCGATCCCGCGAAGATACTGGGAGTGCAGGTTTCGGAACCTGCGCATGGCGGAGAACTTCAGCAGCGACAGCTCGCCGGCCTTAATCTCTTCGTCAAAAGACCATTTCGTCGGGCGTTCGCGGATGTAGGAGTAGTGCGAAATGATCCGCTCCACGGGGTCCCGCAGCCATGTCCAGAGCTGACGGGAGGGATCCGTCACCGCCTTCTCGACCAGCGGCAGGACGTAATGTCCGTGCAGGACCTCGATGCCGTGGTCTTCAAGCCGCGGCACGTGGGCGACCAGGTTCTTGCGCGAGGCGCGCCGCAGCAGCGGATGGGTCGCCGGGTCGTTCGGCCCGTAGTAGAGCGCGAGCCGGTCTCCGTAGCGCGCCTGGAGCGCGTTGCGGAAGCTGGTGCCGGCGGTCTTGGGAATGTGAATCGAGAAGATCATGCGGCGAGGCGCCCCCGTTCGCGCCGGAACCACGCGGTTTTGCGCGCGTGGCGTCCCTATATCAGACATCGCGAGCGCCTTGACCGAACTTTCCGGCGGGAGCATGACAGCGCGCGAAGGAGACGTCAGATGCAGAAGTTCGAGACCCTGACCGCGATCGCCGCGCCGCTGCCGATGATCAACATCGACACCGACATGATCATTCCGAAGCAGTACCTCAAGACGATCAAGCGCACCGGCCTCGGCAAGGGCCTGTTCGCCGAGCTCCGGTACAACGCGGACGGCAGCGAGAACCCCGACTTCGTGCTGAACAAGCCGGCCTACGCCGACGCGCAAATCCTTGTGGCCGGCGACAATTTCGGCTGCGGCTCCTCGCGCGAGCACGCGCCGTGGGCCCTGCTCGACAAGGGCATCCGCTGCGTGATCTCGACCTCGTTCGCGGACATCTTCTACAACAACTGCTTCAAGAACGGCATCCTGCCGATCGTGGTCTCGCCGGAGGACCACGCCAAGCTGCTCGACGACGCCGAGCGCGGCGCCAACGCTAGGCTGACCGTCGACCTGGCGGCCCAGGAGATCCGCGGCCCCGACGGCGGCAAGGTGACGTTCGAGATCGACCCGTTCCGCAAGCGCTGCCTGCTGGAGGGGCTCGACGACATCGGCCTCACCATGCAGAAGGCCTCCGTGATCGACGGCTTCGAACAGAAGCTCGCGGCCGACCGCCCCTGGGCCTGAAACGGCCTGCGCGGCGGGTTAACGCGCGCGTGAATGCCGGGTGAACCGCGCCCTGAAATGAACCGGATCGGGTTCATTTGCGCGCAATCTCGGGGTTAACGCCGCGCGGACGCCCTCTCGCCGCGCGCAAAGCCCCGTTCCCTCCTCCTCCGCCCGTCACCGAGAGCCTCGTCCAGCCCATGTCCCGCCGCCTGATCTCCACCGGCTCCCCCTTCGAGAAGACCGCGGGCTACAGCCGCGCCGTGATCGACGGCGAGTTCGTGTTCGTCTCCGGCACCACCGGCTACGACTACGCCACCATGACCATGCCGGAGAGCGTGGAGCAGCAGACCCGCAACGCCTTCGCGACCATCGAGAAGGCGCTCCGGGAAGCCGGCGCCACCTTCGCGGACGTGGTGCAGACCCGCTACTACCTGACCGACGCCGCCACGGCGGACGAGCTGTTCAAGGTCACCGGCGAGATCTTTGGCGAGATCCGCCCGGCCAGCGCCGTTCTGGTGTGCGGCCTGCTCAAGCCCGAGATGAAGGTCGAGGTCGAGGTCACGGCCCGCGTCCGGGTCCGCTGAGGCGGCGGCCCCCTCCCCGCTCCGCCGTCAGTTGACGACCAGGCGGAGCTTGCGGTCCAGCACGTCGAGCACGCGGGCGAGGTCCGGCCCGCGCTTCAGGATCAGCCCGGTCGTGGTCACGACCGCGTAGGCGCCCTGCCGCCGCGCGAGCTTCGGCGTCTTCTCGATGCGGTAGAGCGGCGCCTCGCTCGTGCGCCGGAACACCGAAAACACCGCCTGCTCCCTCAGGAAGTCGATGGCGTAGTCCCGCCATTCGCCGGCGGCGACCATCCGTCCATAGAGGTTCAGGAGCGCGTTGAGCTCCCGGCGGTCGAACGAGACCTGCTGCGGCGGAGCGCCCGGCGGGGACGACGGCGGCGCGCCCGCGGCGGACGGACCGGACCGGGGCACGAAACGTATGGGCTCCTGATCGCTCATGGCGCCTCCTTCATCGGGGCGTCATGATCGCCCCGTGGGCAAGCCCGCGCAAGGCGGACTGTTGGAGGTCCTACGCGGGCGCCGGCTTAGGCCCGGCCGCGCGTCATGGTCCGGCGTGACCGGACCATCCATGCCGGACGTGGAGCTGGACGCCCGAGATGGGTCCTCCGGTCAAGCTGGAGGTTGGCGGGGAGCGTGAGACGGCGGCTTCGCAGGAATAGAGCGGCACGCGCCGCGTCGTCGCGGTTCTGCTAACGCGGAAGGCGAAGGCGGCGGAATCGCAAAGCTTGACGTGGATCGGCTCGCCATCATCTACACGGACGAAGCCTCGCATCAATCACTCTGAGGCGTTCAGCTTCAACGGCGCGCGTGCACCAATCAGGCCGAACGCTACTTCTCACGCCTGCGCCGCATGGTGACCGGCCAGCATCATGGCATCTCGCCCCGCCACCTCAGCCAGTACGCCCACGAGGCGGCTTGGAAGATCACCGCCGGATGGACAACGGTGCGCTCGCCTACCGCTCGCTTGGACTTCGGTTGGGGCATGACGTCAGCCGGATTTATGCGGGGACTGGCAACGGACGGTGGCTCAATGGACGCTAATGATCGCTAATGATCGCTAATGGACGCTAATGGACGCTCGGCCACATGACCAATCCGCCTATTCGCCAGCGACATAGCCTCTCTGCGCATCCCGCTTAGCCCTAGCCGCTTTGGTCGCGTTGATCCAAGCTGCGAATGAATTCGTCGGCAGCCTATAAAAACCGCGCCTCGTTTCATCTGACATAATGACTTGCCTTGTTTTAAGCGCCTGCAGTGCATTATTAATATTCGTCTCCCCAACACCAGATTCTTTTTTTATCTTTGCACGCGATATCCAGCTATCTCCATGTTCTGCCATAGCATCTAATACACGCCTATACTCAGACGATGAAATTCTTGCATGATACATTTCATTAAAAAATTTATCACCAAGCTGACTTAAGGCACCCCCATCTTCGAAAGCCCCCCTTGCTACGTCATCTTCGTCTATTTCATTGTCTTCATCTACCTCGAACGCACTGTATGCGAATTGTTGAATAAAATGCGGGTATCCTTCCGATAGCTCTGCTATAAATGCTTTAGCATCAACCGTAATGTTAGTAACGAACTTGTTCTTGTGGGTAGCCAACATTAGCCCTAGCTCGACGACCTTCTCTCGTTCGCCTTGCTCAAGTGGCTCCAAGAGCATCGTATGGAATAAACGAGGAGAAGACTCATGACTGTCGCGCAACTTTGCCATAATAGTTGGAAGCGCAGCAAGGCCAATCAAGACTTGATTGCAGTCGCATCTGGCCAGTCTTTCTGACAACAGCTTCAATAATTCTCCCAAACCAGCGTCTGCTGACGGCCGGTCAGCTTCGTCTATCAATATTAATATGCCATCAATACTATCACCAGACTTCAAGCATATGTTTTTAAGTTTGTCGCTCAACTCCTCAGACACTTCCTCAATATCGACATCTTCGTTTTGTTTATGGTACTTAACGCCCAAAATTTCCCAATTAGTTAGCCAGTCCCAAACATCTTTGACCGCCTCTTTGACGTGCTGCTTCGAAGCAATCGCACTCTTGAGACCCCGCCCAAGCTTACGGATAATATCTAGTTGAGAATTACAGCCCCCCTAAGTCAACTGAAACAGTTATGAACTTGAAATCGCCACCTGCAAGACCCGGAAAATCTCCAGTTGACATTTTATCAATATAATAAATTAAAGAAGATTTTCCAATTCCTCTCTCGCCCTGGACGAGAAAATGTTGCGGATTTCCGTTCTTAGTTTGGAAAAGCGCTCTTTCGATGAGCTTTAGTTCTTCAAGTCGGCCCACAAACATGCCAGGAGCCGTGATGTTATTTGGCCTGAATGGATTGAATTTGGTTGTCGACATATGTCACGGCCTAGTTTGCATATCGTCCGATTTCACCGTCTCGTAAATCGCACCCCGGTGCAAGGCGCACATTTTGAATCGCGCGCTGGGCCCAACATTGGCACGCGGCCTCGCTCATTAAACTTCAGGACATCCCCGCGCTCAGCGGCATCATCAGAGCCTGCACGAGCTTGAACGTGATCGCTTTTTCGCAGCTTGTCGCGGCGCGCGGGGCAGTTCGCGTGTACGCGGCGACTGCGCGCTGCCTCGTACCGCGACGCAATCTCTTCCCGACGGTAGCCAGTGCACATTCTGGCAGGTTTTCACGCCCTCAGGTTCGGCCGTTCTAATGGCCAGACAGAGCCGCAGCTCACGACCTAAACGCCGCGTCATGATCCGGCTTGACCGGACCATCCATGACCGGCTTGTGGCTCGACGCTGAAGGTGGGTCCTCCGGTCAAGCCGGAGGACGACGGGGAGCGTGGGATGGCGGAACAGCCAATCGGAACACCATCCGGAGGACGCCGCCGCCCATTCGCCCCGCCTCGG
>NZ_JBHUER010000011.1:0-111777 GCF_042681025.1 Methylopila henanensis | reverse complement strand
TGGCGCGCGGCGCCCCGCCGGCGTCAGGTCTGGTTCTGGGTCGCGCTCCAGGCGCCGCCGCCTTCGACGGTTCCGGACATCGCCGCGCCGTCGACCCGGCCGGTGTAGCGCTTGCCCTCCGCGGTGAAGGTGATCTCGGCTCCGTTCATCTTCGCCTCCGTGATCGGCGTCGACTTGCCGTCCTTCACCAGCGCGCCGGTCAGCATCTGGTACTTCTGGCTGAGCCGCAGCGCGCCGCCGTCGAGGCGCCATTCGCCCTCGACCTTGGCGGGCACGACCCATTTCAGCGCGCGGCAGAAGCTCGAGCAGCCGCTCGCGGCCTGCGCGGTCTCGTCCGGCTGCCAGTCGCCCATGTCGAAGCTGTTGGAGACCACCCGCGTGCCCGGCCTCATCTCCAGAATGGTCGGGCGGAGGCGGATGTTGAGCTCCGTCAGCAGGAACAGCGTGACGACGGAGGCCTTGGAGAAGTCGGTCTCAAAAATGTCGCCCTGCTCGAAGGTCGCGGTCTCGGCGACGCCTTCCGCCTTCGCGGCCTTGCGGGACAGCGCCACCATGTCCGGGTTGAACTCGACGCCGTGGGCGCGGACGCCGCGCTTGGCCGCCGTGATCACCGTGCGGCCGTCGCCGGAGCCGAGATCGACGAGGTAGTCGTCCTTGGTGACCTTGGCCATCTCCAGCATGCGGTCGACCAGCGCCTGCGCGGTCGGCACCCAGACGACATCCTTGCCCTCCTGGCCGGAGGACGGCGTGTATTCGGTCGCGGCCGCGGGCGCCTCCGCGGCGGTCTGGGCGAACGCGCCGCCGAAGGTGAGCGCGGACAGCGCGCCGGCGAGCAGGGCCGTGCGTAGCTTGGTCATGGGGGGCTCCTGGTGGGGGGATGTCAGTCGCTGAGCCCGACGGCGGCCGGCAGCGGCCCGCCCTCGGTTTCGGTCCGCGGCTCGCGCCGCCGGAACAGGAGAAGCGGCACGCCCGCGGCCAGGACGCCGAGGCCGAACAGGCCGGCGACGCCGGTGTAGGCGATGCTCGCGTGCAGCATGTAGAGGCAGGTGAGGCAGAACAGGATCGGCGTCAGCGGGTAGAGCGGCGTCCGGAACGGCAGCGCCCGGCCCGGCTCGCGCCAGCGCAGCACAAACACCGCGAGGCCGACCAGAAGCAGGAAGCCCCAGAACACCGGCGCGGTGTAGTCCACCATCGCCTTGAAGCCGTCGCGGGTCGCGGCGCCGACCGCCACCAGCGCGAGCGCCACGACCGCTTGCGCGATCAGCCCGTTCGCGGGGGTGCGGCCGCGCTCGTCCCACTTGCCCACCCGCGGCAGCAGGGTCATGTCGCGCGCCATCGCGTAATAGACCCGCGCGCCGGTGAAGATGGTGGCGTTGAGCGTCGAGACCGCCGCCACCACGATCGCGAGGCTGACCACGATGGAGCCTGCGGGGCCGGCGACGACGCCCATCATGTCGGCCGCGACCGCGTCCGACCCGCGCAGGCCCTCGAGCCCGAGGATCGACAGCAGCGCGAGGTTCGCGAGCACGTAGAGCGTGACCAGCACCAGCGTGCCGAGCACCAGAACCTTCGCGATGTTGCGGGCGGGGTCCTTCAGCTCGCCGGTGAGATAGGCGGTCTCGTTCCAGCCGCCGTAGGTCAGCAGCACGAAGATCATCGCCATGCCGAGCGAGGCGGTCTCAGGCGCAAGCGCAGGGGCCGGCGGCGGCGCCTCGGCCGAGCCGAGCAGACCGAAGGCGATGATCGCGAGGATCGCCAGGATCTCCGTCGCGGTCATGGCGATCTGCAGCGTCTTGCTCTCAAGGGTGCCGATCACGTTCACGCCGGTGAAGACGATGATGGCGATCGCGGCGTAAAGCGCCGGGCCGTAGGGCCCGAGCGGAAGAAGTTGCGCGAGATAGTCGCCGAGCACGAAGGCGACGCCCGCGATCGCGCCGGTCTGGATGACCGAGCCGCGCGCCCAGCCGAACAGCATGGCGACCGGCTTGCCATAGGCGCGGGAGAGGAAGTGGTATTCGCCGCCCGCGTTCGGATGCGCCGCGGAGAGCTCGGCGTAGCAGAGCGCGCCGATCAGCGTGATCACGCCGCCCGCGACCCAGACGGCCACGAAGGCCAGCTCGCTGCCGACGTTCGCGGCCACCAGCGACGGCGTGCGAAAAATCCCGATGCCGACGACGAGACCGACCATGATCGTCGTCGCGTCGAACACCGACAGCGACGGGCGGGGCGTTGAATCTGGGGAAGCCGGCATTCGATCCTCGCGGGAGCGACCGCTTGCGGCGAGGGCGGGATCGGCGTTGCGATCCGGCGGCGCGCCGCGGCGGCGAATTCAGGTCGGGCGTTGTCGCGCCTGAATTTGTCCGAACGCTTTGCGTTAGAAGTCCCTTTTATTGAACTTTCCGTGAGACGTGTCGCAGACTGTGCCGAAGGCTGAACGCTGACATACTTTGATACATTGAGCGGCGACTTATGTCGGCCCGACGCGTACCGCCCGCCCCGGCGGGATTACGCGCCGAGGCGCCGTTCAAATCTGTGAATTCGGGTGACGGGCCGATGGCGACGCGGGCCGAAACGCGTTCGTCGTGGTCCGGCTTGACTGGACCATCCATCCCGGACGTGGAGCGCGACGCCCGAGATGGGTCCTCCGGTCAAGCCGGAGGACGACGAGCAGCGTGGGGAGACGGCGGAGCGCGGAGAGGAGCGGTCCGGCTTTCTGCGGCGCCGCTAGCGGCCGAGCGCCTTCAGCAGCGCGGCCTCGAACTCCGCCGGGGCCTGGACATGCGGGGAGTGGCCGAGCTCCGGAAACTCGACCAGCTCGGCGCCGGGGATGGCTGAGGCGGCGGCCTTGCCGAGCGCGGGATAGTCGCCAAGCGTCTTCGCGATCTCGGGCGCGGCGCGGTTGGCGCCGGGGGCGGTGCGGTCGGTCAGGCCGATGAACAGCGTGGTCGGGACCTTCAGCTTCGGGAGCTCGTAGACCACCGGCTGGGTGAAGATCATGTCGGAGGTCAGCGCGCTCGCGCGCATCACCGCCTCCTTGCCCGGCCCGGCGTACATGCCGAACGACATGTCGACCCAGCGATCGTAAGCCGGCTTCCATTCGCCGGAATAATAGAACTTGAGCTGATAGGCCTTGATCGCCTCGGGGCTGGTCTTGCGCTCGCCTTCCAGCAGTTTGTCAATGGTGGCGTAGGGCACGCCCTTCGCCTTCCAGTCCTCGAGCCCGATCGGGTTGACCAGGACGAGCCGCTCGGTCGCGGCCGGGAAATCCAGCGCGTAGCGGGTCGCGACCATCCCGCCCATGGAGTGGCCGAGCACGACCGAGCGTTCGACGCCGAGGGAGGCGAGCAGCGCGCGCGTGTTGGCCGCGAGCTGGTGGAAGGAATACTGGTAGCCGTCCGGCTTCGAGGATTTGCAGAAGCCGATCTGGTCGGGCGCGATCACCCGGAAGCCGGCCTTGGCGAGCGCGGCGATCGCGCTCTCGAAGGTGGCGGCGCAGAAGTTCTTGCCGTGGAGCAGCAGCGCGACGCGGCCGTTGGCGGCCCCGGTCGGGGCGACGTCCATATAGGCCATCTCGACCGGCTTCGTCTGCGACGTGAAGGCGAAGCGGCGGACCTCGTGCGGGTAGTCGAAGCCCTCGAGCTGCGCGCCGTAGCCCTCGGCCTGCGCGGGCGCGGCGAGGATCGCGCCGAACAGCGCCGCCGCGGCGGCGAGCCTCGCCAGGATCACAGCGGGTCGCGCGGCAGGCGGCTGATCTGCGCGGGCGCAGGCGGCGGCGAAGCCGGGCTGTCGGCCTGGGTCGCGCCGAGGATGGCGCCGGGCTGGCCGCCGCTTCCGGCCTGGACCAGCACGGCGACGCCGTCGGTCTCGGGCCGCGCGACCTCCTCGATCGGCACCTCGAACTTGGCCGGCGCGCCGTCCCAGGCGCCGAGCCGCACCATCTTCCGCACCACGTTGGCGTAGGTCACCGTGCGGCCGGCGTTCTCGCCCCGGCCGATCTGCACCGTGCGCGAACGCTCGATCGCGAAGGCCCAGACCTCGCCGTGACGCTCCGGGATCGGGCGGCGCGCCGCCTCGACCGCGACCGCGACGCGGCCCTCCTCGACCTTGAGGCGCACCGGCAGCGCGAACGGGTTCTCGACGGCCTCGGCGCGGGTCACGGCGCCCGCGACCGCGGCGCCGTCGCCGCCGATCGCGGTCTCGCGGCCGTTCACGACGATCTGCGGCGTGAACACCTTGCGGTCGCCGCGCGCCATGGCGTAGGCGCGCTGGCGGGCGGAGTTGGCCGGGCTCGCCAGCGTGTCCTTCCAGCCGAGATAGTCCCAGTAGTCCACCGGGAGCGTCAGCACGAGGTTGGCCGGGTCGCGCGCGAGCTCCGAGGCCAGCCGGTCCGCCGGCGGGCAGGACGAGCAGCCCTGGCTGGTGAACAGCTCGATCACGCCGCGCGGGCGGGGAGCGTCATCGGCGAACGCGCCGGTCGCGGCGGCGAAGGTCGCGGCGAGGGCAAGGGGGATGACGCGCATGATGGAGCACCACGGGGTAGGACGGTAGGCCGCCCCAAGATAGGGCCTCTCTCCGATCGCCCGCCACTCACACTGCGGTGACGCCGCAGGATGTGAACGCTGGACGGCCTTCGCGGAGCAAGGGCGCCGGGCGCCGTCCCGCGGGGACGCCCGGCCGGCCGAGCCTCGCCTCAGGCGGCGAGGCTGCGCAGCACGTAGTGCAGGATGCCGCCGTTGCGGAAGTAGTCGAGCTCGTCGAGCGTGTCGATGCGGCAGAGCAGCGGCACGACCTGCTTCGTGCCGTCGGCGGAGGTGATCTCGGCCTCGAGCGTCACGCGCGGCTTCAGGCCCTCGGCGAGGCCGTGGATCGTGACCGTCTCGTCGCCCTTGAGCCCGAGCGTCTGCCACGACACGCCCTCCTGGAAGGTCAGGGGCACGACGCCCATGCCGACGAGGTTGGAGCGGTGGATGCGCTCGAACGACTGCGCGATCACGGCGCGCACGCCGAGCAGGTTGGTGCCCTTCGCCGCCCAGTCGCGCGACGAGCCGGTGCCGTACTCCTTGCCGGCGAAGACGACCAGCGGCACGCCCTCCGCCTTGTACTTCATGGCGGCGTCGTAGATCGGAAGCTGGTCGCCATCGGGGAAGTGCTTGGTGACGCCGCCTTCGACTCCGTCCAGCATCTGGTTCTTGATGCGGATGTTGGCGAAGGTGCCGCGCATCATGACCTGATGGTTGCCGCGCCGCGTGCCGTACTGGTTGAAGTCGGCCGGCCGCACCTGATGGTCGCGCAGATATTCGCCCGCAGGGCTCGCCTGCTTGATCGAGCCCGCCGGCGAGATGTGGTCGGTGGTGATCGAGTCGAGGAACAGACCGAGGATGCGGGCGTCGTCGATGTCGGTGATCGGCTCCGGCTCGCGCTCCATGCCCTCGAAATAGGGCGGGTTCTGCACGTAGGTCGAGGTGTCGACCCAGGCGTAGGTCTCGCCCTTGGGCGCGTCGACCTTCTGCCAGTTCTCGTCGCCCTTGAAGACGTCGGCGTACTTCTCCTGGAACATCGCCTTGGTGACGTTCTCGCGGATGAAGGTCGCGACCTCCTGGTTCGAGGGCCAGATGTCGCGAAGATAGACCGGACCGTCGGTCCCCTCGCCCAGCGGCTCGGTGGCGAGGTCGATCTGCAGCGAGCCCGCCAGCGCGTAGGCGACGACGAGCGGCGGCGAGGCGAGGTAGTTCGCCTTCACGTCCGGGTTCACGCGGCCTTCGAAGTTGCGGTTGCCGGAGATGACGGCGCCCGCCACGAGGTCGTGGGAGTTGATCGCCTCGGAGATCGGCTCCGGCAGCGGGCCGGAATTGCCGATGCAGGTGGTGCAGCCGAAGCCGACGAGGTTGAAGCCGAGCGCGTCGAGGTCGTCCTGCAGGCCGGCCTTGTCGAGATAGCCCTCGACCACCTGGCTGCCCGGCGCGAGCGAGGTCTTCACCCATGGCTTCGACTTCAGGCCCTTGGCGACCGCGTTGCGGGCGAGCAGGCCCGCCGCGATCAGCACGGAGGGGTTCGACGTGTTGGTGCAGGAGGTGATGGCGGCGATCGTCACGTCGCCATGGCCGAGATCGAAATCCGTGCCGGCGACGGGGACGCGCTTGCCCGCCTCGCCCGGCTTCTTGAACTCGCCCTCCAGCGCCGCGAGGAAGCCGGCCTTGGTGTCCTTCAGCAGCACGCGGTCCTGCGGGCGCTTCGGGCCGGCGAGCGAGGGCTCGACCGAGCCGATGTCGAGCTCCAGCACGTCGGTGAAGACCGGGTCGGGCGTGTCGGCGTCGCGCCACATGCCCTGCGCCTTGGAATAGGCCTCGACCAGCGCGAGCCGGTCCGGATCGCGGCCGGTCTCGTCGAGATAGGCGAGCGTCTCGGCGTCCACGGGGAAGAAGCCGCAGGTCGCGCCATATTCCGGCGCCATGTTGCCGATGGTGGCGCGGTCGGCGAGCGAGAGGTGGTCGAGGCCGGGTCCGAAGAACTCCACGAACTTGCCGACCACGCCCTTCTTGCGCAGCATCTGGGTGACGGTGAGCACCAGGTCGGTCGCGGTGATGCCTTCCTTCAGCTTGCCCGTGAGCTTGAAGCCGATCACCTCGGGGATGAGCATGGAGACGGGCTGGCCGAGCATGGCCGCCTCGGCCTCGATGCCGCCGACGCCCCAGCCCAGCACGCCGAGGCCGTTCACCATGGTGGTGTGGCTGTCGGTGCCGACGCAGGTGTCGGGATAGGCGACGGCCTCGCCGCCGACATCCTTCGTCCAGACCGTCTGGGCGAGGTATTCGAGGTTGACCTGGTGGCAGATGCCGGTGCCGGGCGGCACGACGCGGAAGTTGTCGAACGCCGACTGGCCCCATTTCAGGAAGCGGTAGCGCTCGAGGTTCTGCTTGTACTCCTCGTCGACGTTCTTCTTGAAGGCGGAGTCGTCGCCGAAGAAGTTGACGATGACCGAGTGGTCGATGACGAGGTCGACCGGCACCAGCGGATTGATCTTCTTCGGGTCGCCGCCGAGGTTCACCATCGCGTCGCGCATCGCGGCGAGGTCGACGACGGCGGGCACGCCGGTGAAGTCCTGCATCAGCACCCGCGACGGGCGGTAGGCGATCTCGTATTCGGTCTTGCCGCGGTTCTGGAGCCAGTCCTTGATCGCGGCGATGTCCTCTTTCTTGACCGTCCGGCCGTCCTCGAAGCGCAGCAGGTTCTCGAGCAGGACCTTCATAGAGAAGGGCAGCCGCGAGACGCCCTCGAGCCCGTTCGCCTCGGCGTCGGGGATGCTGTAGTAGCGGTAGCTCTTTCCGTTCGCCGACAGGGTCTTGGCGGCCTTGAAGCTGTCGGGATGGGACACGGGTGTCGAGCTCCTTGGGCAGGGCGGAAACGCCGTCGCAGGAGGCGAGCGGCGGGTGCGCCGGGCGATGTCGCGTGCGGTGCACAAGACATAAATGCTGGCTCGTTATAGGGGAAGTGGCGCGCAGGTTGAAGACGTTACAGATACGTGCGAACGCGCTTGGCAGGCATCCGAATTCGGGGGCCGCTCGAACCATTCCAGCGCCGAAGGAGGCCCGGCCATGCGGCTGATCGCGGACCGGCTCGGCGTCGATCGCGGCGGCCGCGCCATCCTGCGCGACGTCTCCTTCGCCGTCGCCGGCGGAGAAGCGCTCAAGGTGGTCGGCCCGAACGGCGCCGGCAAGTCGACCCTGCTGCGCGCGCTCGCCGGGCTGATCGCGCCTGTCGAGGGCGCCGTGCGGCTGGACGGCGGCGATCCGGACGCCCCGCCGCGCGAGGCCATGCACCTGCTCGGCCATCTCGACGCCGTGAAGGCGGGCCTGAGCGTGCGCCGCAACATCGTGTTCGCCCGCGACGTTCTGGGCGGCGAAGGCGACGTCGACGCCAGCCTCGACCGCGTCGGGCTGGGCGCGCTCGCCGACCTGCCGGGCTCGGTGCTGTCGGCCGGTCAGAAGCGGCGGCTCGCGCTCGCCCGGCTGCTGGCCGCGCCGCGCCCGGTCTGGCTGCTCGACGAGCCGACGGCGGCGCTCGACGCGAGCGGCCAGGCGCTGCTCGGCGAACTGGTGGCGGAGCACCGGGCGAAGGGCGGCCTCGTGGTGGCCGCGACGCATCTCGACATGGGTTTTGAGGCGGCGCGGCTGGAGCTGGGGGCCGCCGCCGCGGCGGTCTCCTGAGCCATCACCGGCGGGACGTCTCCTCCCCGCGGCGCGGGGAGGAGACGGGCCGACCGCTTTTCAGGCTCATATCAGTCCAGAACGGCCTTGCCGTTGGCGTCGACGTTGACCTCCTTGGTGCCGTCGGCGCCGGCGACGTGGATCTCGTAGGCGACCGTCTCGCCGTCGCGCTCGACCTCGGCGTCGATCGCCTTGCCCTTGCCCGCGGTCTCGGCCGCGGCGATCGCGTCCTTGAGCTGCGTCGAGGCCTTCTGGAACGCCTCCGGCTTCAGCATCGTGAAGTACTTCTCGAAGGTCTGCTCCTCCTCGCCCGTCACCTGGCCCGAGTTCGGATCGACGTAGTACTCGGTGAGCTTGTCGCCGCCGGCGCTCAGCACCTTCACTTCCCAGCGCCCGCCGTTGTCGTCCTCGAACTCGACCTCGGTCGCCTTGCCGCCGCTCTTCGCCTCGGCGGCCTCGAGCGCCTGAACCAGCGACACCTTGGCGTTCTTGGCCATTTCGGTGGAGTCCGCGAGCGCCCCCGACAGCGGCGCGGCGGCGACGCCGGCGGCGAAGAGCGACGCGAGGATGAAGGACGACCTGGTCATCGGATATCTCCATGCGTGGGCGGCGGGGGCCGCCCTGGGCATGCTGAACGCGCGAGCGCTTGCTATGTTTCGCGCCGGCGGCGAAGAAACGCCGCCTTTTCCGTTCGCCGCCGCCCCGAGGAGCGTCCCATCCCGTCCGCATCCCCCCGCCCGCACGGCGCCCGCCCATGAGTTCGCCGCTCGCCGCCGTGCTCCGGCGCGACCTCGCGCTCGCCCGCGGCGGCGGGGGCGGGCTCGGGCTGGTGTTCTTCCTGCTGGTCGTGACGCTGACGCCGTTCGCGGTCGGGCCGGACCTCGCGCTGCTTGGCCGGATCGGCTCGGCGATCCTGTGGCTCGGCGCCCTGCTCGCGACCCTGCTCGGGCTTGACCGGCTGCTGCAGGCCGACCACGAGGACGGCGGGCTCGACCTCATGCACCTCGCGCCGGCCTCGCTCGAGCTTATGATCGCCGCCAAGATCTTCGCGCACTGGCTCACGACCGGGCTGCCGCTCGTGGTCGCCGCGCCGCTGTTCGGCGTGATGCTTGGCGTCGGGCCGGAGGCGACGCTGAAGGTCGCGGCGGCGCTCGCGGTCGGCACGCCCGCGCTCGCCTGCCTCGGCGCGGTCGGCGCGGCGCTCACCGTGGGCCTCCGCCGCGGCGGCCTGCTCGCGCCGGTGCTGATCTTGCCGCTCGCGATCCCGGTGCTGATCTTCGGCGTGGCCGCGAGCGACCCCGCGGCCGAGACCGCCGGCCCGCTCGGCGTGCTGGCGGGACTGGCGCTCGGCTACGCCGTGCTGGGCCCGTTCGCCTCCGCGGCGGCGCTGCGGCTGCTGCGTGATTGACATTTGAACGTGTTGCGACGGATGGCCGGTTGCGGGCGCCGGCCGTTCGGTTCTAGGAGTCCAGCCGACGAACAGGCGCGCCGCGGACAGGGGACGCGCCGTTCCGCCGGAAATTCCCCACATTCGGCGCTTTAGTCCGGACGGGCATCGCGGCGCCGGAGCGCCTTCGCGCCGACGCCCGAGCGACGACAGACGAGACATGCCGATCCTCTCCGCCATCACCTCGCTCGCCAACCCGTCGCGCTTCGCGTCCTTCGCCGACCGCGCGCTGCCCTGGGCCGCCGGCGTCACCGCGGTCCTGTTCGCGGCCGCGCTCTATCTCGCGCTGTTCGTCGCGCCGCCGGACTACCAGCAGGGCGAGACGGTGCGGATCATGTTCATCCATGTGCCGTCGGCCTGGCTCGCCATGTTCGCCTACGTGCTGATGGCGGCGGCGAGCCTCGGCGTGCTGATCTGGCGCCACCCGATCGCCGACGTGTCGGCCAAGGCCGCGGCCCCGCTCGGCGCCGCCTTCACCTTCCTCGCCCTCGCCACCGGCTCGCTCTGGGGCAAGCCGATGTGGGGCGCCTGGTGGGTCTGGGACGCGCGGCTCACCTCGTTCCTGATCCTGTTCCTGATGTATCTCGGCCTGATGGCGCTGCGCTCCGCGATGGAGGAGCCGTCGCGCGCCGCCAAGGCCTGCGCGATCCTCACCCTCGTCGGCTCGGTCAACATCCCGATCATCAAGTTCTCGGTCGACTGGTGGAACACGCTGCACCAGCCGGCCTCCGTGATCCGGGCCGGCAAGCCGACCATGGACGTCTCGATCCTGATCCCGCTGCTGGTGGCGGCGCTCGCCTTCACCGCGCTGTTCACCACCCTGCACCTCGCCGGCATGCGCACCGAACTCATCCGCCGGCGGCTTCGGACGCTGCGCCTCACCACCGCGGCCCGCGCGACGCTCGCCCCGGAGCCCGCGGAATGACCGGCCCGCACGCCGCCTTCATCATCGCCTCCTACGCCATCGCCTTCACGGTGATCGCCGGCCTCATTCTCTGGACGGTCGCGGACTGGCGGCTGACCCGGCGCGCGCTGGCGGAGCTCGAGGCCCGCAGCGGTCGCCGGCGTCCCGACGGCGGGCGGACATGAGCGAGGCCCCCTCCACCGGGGCGCCGTCGCTGCTGCGCCGGGCCCTGTTCGCGATCCCCTTCGTGGCGGTCGCGCTCGGCGCCTGGTTCTTCTACGCCTCGCTCGTCAGCGGGCGCGATCCGTCCGCCCTGCCCTCGGCGCTGATCGGACGACCCGCGCCCGAGCTCGCGCTTCCGCCGCTCGCGGGACTGCTGCTCGACGGCAAGCCCTCGCCCGGCTTCGACGGGACCGATCTCGCCGACGGCGAGGTCAAGCTCGTCAACGTGTTCGCGTCGTGGTGCGGGCCGTGTCGGGTCGAGCACCCGGTCCTCGTCGACCTCAAGTCCAAGGGCGTGCGGCTGTTCGGGCTGAACTACAAGGACACCGCTGAAAACGCGCGCCGGTTCCTCGGCGGGCTCGGCAATCCCTACGAGCGGGTCGGGGTCGACCCCAACGGCCGCGCCGGCGTGGAATGGGGCGTCTACGGCGTGCCCGAGACCTTCGTGGTCGACGGCGAGGGCCGCATCCGCTTCAAGTTCGTGGGCCCGCTGACGCCGGAGGCGGTGGCGAAGACGCTGTCGCCTGAGATCGCCAAGGCGCGCGCCCCGGCCCCGCAGGCCTCCGCGCGGTAGCGGAAGGCATAGGTCTTCCGGCCACCGCTCCCCCTCACCCGGATGACTGCGTCATCCGGGTGAGGGGGAGCGATCGCGGGGGGCGTCGCTCAGACCTCGGACTTGATCTTCTCGAACTGGCCGGACTTGCGGTAGCGCCAGAGGTAGTTCGGGACGATCGAATCGACCGCGGTCGGGACGACGCCGAGGCCTTCGAGCGTGCGGCCGGCGGCGACCGCCTCGGCGGAGACCACGTTGTCGGTCTCGAGCATCACGACCTGGTCCTCGGTCAGCAGCGCGCCCGACAGCTTCTCGAGGATGCGCCCCTGAAGCTTCGCGAGGCCGAACGGCAGGTTGACCAGCGGCCGGCTGCGGCCCGTGACCTTCAGCACGTAGCGCAGGATCTCCTCGAAGGTGAGGACCTGCGGCCCGCCGAGCTCGTAAGCGGGGCCGCCCGCAGCCTCGCCAGACGCGCCGAGCGCCACGGCGCGGGCGACGTCGCCGACGAACACCGGCTGGAACCGGGTTTTGCCGCCGCCGATCAGCGGCAGCGCCGGCGCGATGCGCGCCATGCCGGCGAACCGGTTGAAGAAGCTGTCTTCGGGGCCGAACACGATCGAGGGCCGGAGCACCACGGCGTCGGGATACACGTCCTGGACCGCCTGCTCGCCCGCGGCCTTGGAGCGGCCGTAGGCGGCCTTGCCGGCCCGGTCGGCGCCGATCGCCGACATCTGCACGAAACGCTGCGCGCCGGCTTCGGCCGCGGCCTCGGCCACCAGCCGGGGGCCGGTCGCCTGCACCGCCTCGAAGCTCTGCTTGCCGCTCTCGGCCAGGATGCCGACGAGGTTCACCACGGCGGAGGCGCCGGCGACCGCCTGCGCGACCGATTCGGGAAAGCGCAGATTCGCCTGCACCGCGGAGATCTGGCCGACGCCGCCGAGCGGCTGCAGGTGGCCGGCTAGATCCGGCCGGCGCACCGCGACCCGCACCCGCCATCCGTCGCGGGCGAGCGCCCGCACCACATGACGCCCGACGAAGCCCGAGCCGCCGAACACGGTGACGAGCTTGTCCCCGACCGGACGCGGGGATTGGCCGAGCGCCATGGCGCGAGCTCCTTGGAAAAGATCGAAACCGCGCGAAGAGGTAGAGCATCGTCCGAAGGGCGTAAAGCGCGGTCGCGGGCGCAAGCGCCATTGACAGGACAGGGGTCGACCCCCTAAGACCCGCCGCGAGCCCAGGTGGCGGAACTGGTAGACGCGCACGGTTCAGGTCCGTGTGGGTAACACCGTGGAGGTTCGAGTCCTCTCCTGGGCACCACATCCGCGCCTCAGCGCCGCGAAACGATCTTCGCGGCGCTGAGGCGCGTTCGCGTTCTGCGCGCGCCGGACGCCGGCGGCCGATTGCACCCCCGCCGTTTCTCCGACGCGCCGTGTCTTCGGTTAGGAACGGCATGACGATCCGGCTTCATCGCGGCGATCTTCCAGACGGCTACGCGGCGGGGTCCGCGGTCGCGATCGACACCGAGACGCTTGGGCTGAATCCGCAGCGCGACCGGCTCTGCCTCGTGCAGCTCTCGACCGGCGACGGCGACGCCGACCTCGTCCAGATCGCGCCCGGCCAGACGTCGGCTCCCAATCTCGAGGCGCTGCTGCGCGACCGCTCGGTCGCCAAGCTGTTCCATTTCGCCCGCTTCGACGTCGCCGCCCTTTACAAGGCCTTCGGCGTCATGACGGAGCCGGTCTACTGCACCAAGATCGCTTCGAAGCTGGTGCGCACCTACACCGACCGACACGGGCTGAAGGACCTCGTCCGCGAGCTGCTCGGCGTGGAGATCTCGAAGCAGCAGCAGTCCTCGGACTGGGGCGCGGGCGAACTGTCGGAGGCGCAGCTCACCTACGCCGCGAGCGACGTGTTGCATCTGCACGCGCTCAGGGCCAAGCTCGACGGGTTGCTGGAGCGCGAGGGTCGGACCGCGTTCGCCCAGGCCTGTTTCGCGTTCGTGCCGGTTCGCGCCGCGCTCGATCTCGCGGGATGGGCGGACAGCGACATCTTCGCCCACACCTGAGCCAGGACAGAGAGCGCCCGTCCTTGACGACGTCCCCCACCATCGCGGTCGCAGGCGCCGGCCGGCGCGGCGCGGAGGCCTTCCGCGCCGCGGAACGGCACTCGCGCCTGGTGCGTCGGCTGAGGGTGGCGACTCCGTTCGTCGCGGCCGCGGCGGTCGCGGCGGCGGCGCTCTCGGCCGTCCTGCAGCCGCTGTCGGGCGACATCCACGTCGACACCACGGGCATCGGCGTCGGCGGCCCGACCGTCGCGATGGACGCGCCGAAGATGCGCGGCTTCAATAGCCAGGACCGCGCCTACGAGGTCAGCGCCCGCACCGCGCGGCAGACCATCGCCGACCCGAACCGCATCGATCTCGACGAGCTCAACGCGCGCATCGAGCTGGCGCAGAACGGCTGGGCGAAGCTCAGCTCGCGGAACGGCCTCTACCAGGCCGACACGCAGGTGCTGGACCTCCACGACAACGTGCGCGTCATCTCCGACAAGGGCGACGACGCCACGCTGCAGGACGCCCGCGCCGAGATGAAGACCGGCCGGATCGTCACCGACAAGCCCGTCGCCATCAAGCTCGGCGGCTCCGACCTGACCGCGGACCGCATGGAGGTGCTGGACAGCGGCGACCGCGTGCTGTTCTCCGGGCGGGTGAAGATGACGCTCCGGCGCGGCGCCGACACAGCCAATGCGCTGCGCGGCGCGCTCGAACCCAACGGCCCTCCGAAGGCCCAGACGCAATGACGGCTGAAAAAACCACGCCCAAGGAGGCGCCCATGCGAACCGTCCTCGTCCTGCTCTCCAGTCTGGCCCTGACCTCCGCGGCGGCGGCGCAGTCCGTCACGAGCGCGTTCCAGGGCTTCTCCGGACGCTCGGACGAGCCGGTCAACGTCGAGGCCGACAACCTCGAGGTGCGCGAGAAGGACCAGGCCGCGATCTTCAGCGGCAACGTGCAGGTCGTGCAGGGCGATTCGACGCTGAAGAGCCGCCAGCTCACGATCTTCTACTACGGCGACCAGGACCGCCCCGCCGCGGCCGGCGACAAGCAGCGCCCGACGCAGGGGGCGACCTCCGGCCCGGCCGGGACGCCCGCCGCCCCGCAGGGCCGCGACATCCGCCGGCTCGAGGCCGAGGGCGACGTGGTCGTGACCTCGAAGGACCAGCGCGCCACCGGCCAGCGCGGCGTGTTCGACATGCCCTCGAACTCCGTAACGCTGACGGGCGGCGTCGTGGTGTCGCAGGGCGAGAACGTCATCCGCGGCGACCGGCTGTTCGTCGACCTGACGTCGCAGCGTTCGCGCATCGAAAGCGGCGCCAACCGCGGCCGCGTGCAGGGCGTGTTCCGCCCCGCGCAGCGTGACAACAACGGTTCGTCGGGCGGCGCGCAGCGCTGAGGCGCCGCCGGCGCCCCCGACATCGTGCTTGAGGAGCGACGCGTGAGTTTCATGTCGCGTTGGATCGGCGGCCGCGACGCGCGCGCCCCCGCTTTCCCGCATGGCGACGACCTGCACTCGTCCCGCGACGAGCCGCAGGACGCCGCGGCCGGCGCAACCGACGACGGCCTGCTGCAGGTGCGCGGCCTCGCCAAGAGCTACGGGTCGCGCGCCGTGGTGCACGACGTCAGCCTGTCGCTGCGCCGCGGCGAGGCGGTCGGGCTGCTCGGGCCGAACGGCGCCGGCAAGACCACGGTGTTCTACATGATCACCGGCCTCGTGCCGGCCGACCGCGGCCGCATCGAGCTCGACGGCCACGACGTCACGCGGCTGCCGATGTACCGCCGCGCGCGGCTCGGCATCGGCTATCTGCCGCAGGAGGCCTCGATCTTCCGCGGCCTCAACGTCGAGGACAACATCCGGGCGGTGCTCGAGGTGGTCGAGCCCGACCGCAAGCAGCGCGAGCGCGACCTCGACGCCCTGCTCGACGAGTTCGGCATCACGCGGCTGCGCAAGTCGCCGTCGATCGCGCTGTCGGGCGGCGAGCGGCGCCGGCTGGAGATCGCCCGCGCGCTCGCGAGCCGGCCGAGCTTCATGCTGCTGGACGAGCCCTTCGCCGGCATCGACCCGATCGCGGTCGGCGACATCCAGGCGCTGGTGCGGCACCTCACCAACCGCGGCATCGGCGTGCTGATCACCGACCACAACGTCCGCGAGACGCTCGGCCTGATCGACCGCGCCTACATCATCCACGCCGGCCGCGTGCTGATGGAGGGCGCTCCCGACGAGGTCGTGGCCCATCCCGACGTGCGACGGCTTTACCTCGGCGAGGAATTCCGGCTTTAACTGAAGGCGAAGCCGGGTCTCATGCAAGAATCGGCCCACGAGCCCACGGGTTCGTGAGCCGCGTGTTCGAGGCGCGGCCCGGTCCCGCGCGGACGGCCGCGCGGGACGGCTTCGCGTAACCGTTCCGCCGTCGTCGAGAAACCGCCGCCTGATGGCACTGACCCCCAAGCTGCTCCTGCGCCAGTCGCAGTCGCTGGTGATGACGCCGCAGCTCATGCAGGCGATCAAGCTGCTGCAGCTTTCGAGCCTCGACCTCGCGGCCTATGTCGACAACGAGCTCGAGCAGAACCCGCTGCTGGAGCGGCAGGACGAGCAGGCCGAGGAGCGCCTCGCCGAGGCCGCCGACGGGGCCGCGGCCCTGGACGGCGACGACGGCTGGAGCGACGGCGAGACCCCCGGCTCGCGCTCCGAGATCGAGGCGCAGCTCGACACCGACTACGGCAACGTGTTTCCGGACGACGCCCCGCGCGAGGCGCAGAAGCCCGCGGAGACGCCCGCCGAGCCCGGCGACTGGTCGTCGCTCGGCTCCGGCGGCGCCCCGAGCGGCGACGGCGCCGATCTCGAGGCCTATGTCGCCGGGCGCGCCACCCTCGCCGACCATCTCCAGGACCAGCTCACGCTCGCGGTGACCGACCCGGTCGAGCGGCTGATCGGCGTGCATCTCATCGACCTGATCGACGAGGCGGGCTATCTGCGCGACGAGGTCGACGCGATCGCCGAGCGGCTCGGCGCATCGATAGAGACGGTCGAGCGCGTGCTTGGCGTGCTGCAGACCTTCGAGCCGACGGGCGTCGGCGCCCGCTCGCTCAAGGAGTGCCTCGCGATCCAGCTGCGCGAGCGCGACCGGCTCGACCCCGCGATGGCGGCGCTGATCGGCAATCTGGAGCTGGTGGCGCGGCGCGATTTCGCGGCGCTCAAGCGGATCTGCGGCGTCGACGACGAGGACATCGCGGAGATGCTGGCCGAGATCCGGCGGCTCGACCCGAAGCCCGGCCACGCCTTCGGGGCCGAGCTCGCGCCGGCCGTCACGCCGGACGTCATCGTGCGCGCCGGCGCCGACGGTTCGTGGCTGGTGGAGCTCGTGGCGGATTCGCTGCCGCGGGTGCTGGTGAACCAGTCCTACTACGCCAAGGTGGTGAAGACGGCGAAGTCCGACACCGAGAAGACCTTCCTGACGGAGTGCCTGCAGACCGCGAACTGGCTGACCCGCAGCCTCGAGCAGCGCGCCCGCACCATCCTGAAGGTCGCGGCCGAGATCGTGCGCCAGCAGGACGGCTTCCTCGCCCACGGCGTGGCGCATCTCCGACCGCTCAACCTCCGGATCGTGGCCGACGCCATCGGCATGCACGAGTCGACCGTCTCCCGCGTCACCGCCAACAAGTACATGGCGACCCCGCGCGGCGTGTTCGAGCTGAAGTACTTCTTCACCGCCTCGATCGCGAGCGCGGACGGCGGCGACGCCCATTCGGCGGAAGCCGTGCGCCACCGCATCCGCACGATGATCGACGCGGAAAGCCCCGACGACGTGCTCTCGGACGACACGATCGTGAAGCGCCTGCACGAAGGCGGGGTGGACATCGCCCGACGCACCGTCGCCAAGTACCGGGAGAGCCTCAGGATACCGTCGTCGGTGCAGCGGCGGCGGGAGAAGCAGGCCGCGCGCGACGCCGCGCTCTCGTAGATTTTTATCCTTTAATTGCAATAGTTTGCGGAACGTCGAGCCCGCTTAAGGGTTGATTGACTTCCCATCGGGCGGCTCTTACCACTTGCAAGACGGCGGCCTCGCTCCATCCCTTGAGGACGCCGTATCCAAAGCGCCGGCCGTCCGGCCGGCCGCGGCAGACACAAGTGGAGCGGACCTCATGAGCTTGCGTGTCTCCGGGAAGAACCTCGACCTTGGCGATGCTCTTCGCGGACAGGTTCAGGACCGGATCACCGACGCGATGGAGAAATACTTCGGCGGCGGATTCTCCGGCCACGTCACTGTCGCCAAGGACGGCGCGGGCTTCCGCACCGAATGCTCCCTGCATCTCGACAGCGGCATCGTGCTCCAGTCGGCGGGCGCCGCGGGCGACGCCTACGCCAGCTTCGACCAGGCGGCCGGGCGCATCGAGACCCGCCTCAAGCGCTACAAGCAGCGGCTCAAGGACCACCACAGCGACGGCGAGGCCGACTCGGCCCCCTATGTGGTGTTCGAGACCCCGGACGACGGCGACGTCGAGGAGGAGGGCTGGAGCCCGGTGATCATCGCCGAGACGACGACCCGGCTGCGCCGGATGACTGTGGGATTCGCCGTGATGGAGCTCGACTTGACGGGCGCGCCTGTGGTCGTCTTCCGTCATGCGGTTCACGGCGGGATCAACATGGTGTATCGCCGTGCCGACGGCAATGTGGGGTGGATAGACCCGCCCGCGGTCAACGGCTCGGAAGGCCATTGACCACCCCTCGCGGCCGCGACGGCCTCCGGACGCCCTGTCCGTAGGCCGTTCAGGCAGCCGCAGAGCCGAGGTTACGACGCACGATGCCCCTAGCTGACCTCGTCGCGCCGAACGCGATCCTCCCGGCGCTCAAGGTGAACTCGAAGAAGCAGGCGATCCAGGAGCTGGCCGCCAAGGCGGCCGAGCTCACGGGCCTGCCCGAACGGGACATCTTCGACACGCTGCTGCAGCGCGAGCGGCTCGGCTCGACCGGGGTCGGCGCGGGCATCGCGATCCCGCACGGGAAGCTGCCGAAGTTCGACCGGCTGTTCGGGCTGTTCGCGCGGCTCGACCGGCCGATCGACTTCGACGCGCTCGACGGCGAGCCGGTCGATCTGGCCTTCCTGCTGCTCGCGCCGGAGACGGCGGGCGCCAATCACCTCAAGGCGCTCGCGCGCGTGGCGCGGCTGCTGCGCGATCCCGGCACGGCCCAGAAGCTCAGGGCCTCGCGCGACGCGACCGCGCTGCACGCGGTGCTGACGCAGGTCGCCGCGCCGAACGCGGCGTGACGCTGTTTTCTGCCTAAGTTTTAAGCGATTTCGCACCGCTTCAGCGACTACGCCGCCATGCCCGCGCCTTCGCGCGGGTATCCACGACTTCATACGGCGACGTAGACTCTACGGCCTCATAAGCCCCGTCGTCCTCCGGATTGACCGGAGGACCCATCTTGGGCGGCGATCTCGACGCCGAGCATGGATGGTCCGGTCAAGCCGGAGCATGACAAAGGGTCAGGGGTTGAAGGCCCCGGCCCTCAGTGAAGGCTGACCGTGACCAGCTCGTGCTCGCGCGCGCTCTCGATCAGGGCCTCGCGGGTGTCGGCGACCACGATCGGAGAGCCGTCGGCGCCGAGCAGCGCGTAGAGCGCGAGCCCCGGCTCGAGCTCGGGCGCCTGCGGGAACAGGGCGTTGAGCTCCTCGGACAGGATCGGCTTCACGTAAGCGAGGCGTCCGTCGCCGATCGCGGCGAATTCCGCCGTGCTCAGGGGCGCCTTCCGGAAGTCAGTTCCATGCACCATGACGTCACTCCTTCTCCGCGATGCGGCAGCTGTCGTCCCGGGCCGTAATGGCGATACGCTTCACCAAGCGTTTCGGTTCGGGACGAACGAGATCGACGACCAAAAGGCCCGTCGCAAGTTCGGCGCCGAGAACCTCCATGCCCTCCGCCAGCAGGAAGGCCCGCGCGAACTGGCGCGCGGCGATGCCGCGGTGGAGGAAGACCCGGTCGTCGCGTTCCGACGCCGGCAGGCCGCGGATGACGAGCTCGTTCTTGTCGAGCGTCACCTCGATCTGCTCGGGCCGGAAGCCGGCCACCGCGAGCGTGATGCGGATACGTTCCTGCTCGCCCTCGGCCGCGGCGGGAAGCCGCTCGATGTTGTAGGGCGGATAGCCGTCGGAGCCTTTCGCGACGCGGTCAAGCGCGCGCTCCAGACCATCGAACCCCAGCAGAAACGGGCTTTGCAGGCTCGTCAGACGCGACATGCTCAAAGTCCTCGCTGAAAGCGACTTTGACGGAGCCTCGTAAACAAAGCGCTCCGATGGCCGGAGGTCCCGACCGAACGTCGAAATGGGCGCTCGGCGGCGTTCTTTCAAGCGAACGCGCCGGCGGACGGCCGCGGCCCGCGCATGTCAGAGCCGCGTGAGAGTCTCGGCGTCGAACATGTGGAGATGCTCGCCGCGGACGCCGAGCACGACTCGCTCGCCGGCCTTGGCCGCGAGCCGGCCCGCGACCCGCGCGGCGACGGGATGAGGCCCGACCTGGCCGGACAGCAGCGTGTCGGCGCCGGTGGTCTCCACCCGGTCGACGTCGAGCGGCAGCCGCGCGCCGTTCGGCGGCTCGCCCTCGGGGCCGACGGGCGCCAGATGCTCGGGACGGACGCCCAGCACCGCGAAGGTCGCCGTGGTCATGACGCTCGCGCCGCCGAGCGTCGCGCCTGTCTCCAGAGACAGCCCGGTCTGGTTCGCCCGGACCGGCAGCAGGTTGATCCCGAACGGGCCGGTGAGGCCCGCGATCGCCGCCGTCGCCGGCCGGTCGTAGAGCGCGAGCGGCGCGCCCGTGGCCAGAACCTCGCCCTGGTCCAGCACCACCAGCAGGTCGGCCAGCGCCAGCGCCTCGGCCGGATCGGCGAAGGCCGCGACCGCCGTGGCGCCCGTCTCGGCGTGGACGCGGCGGATCAGGCCGCGGAGTTCGCGACGCCAGACCGGCCCGGCGCCCGCGAACGGTTCGTCGAACGCGAGCAGCGGCGGGCGGTGGGCGAGCGCGCGCGCGAACGCCACGCGCCAGCGCTGCTCCAGGGAAAGCCCTCCCGTGGCCCGGGCAAGCAAGGGGCCAAGATCCATGGCCTCCGCCGCCTGCAGCGCCCTCGCCTCGACCTCGGACGCGGCGACGCCGCTCCGCCCGAGCCCGCGGGCGATGGCGTCGTAGACGCTGAGACGCGGGGCCAGGGACCTCGGGTCGATCGCCAGAGCGTCGCCCTGGCGATCGAGAACGAAGCGGACGAGGGTCGAGGCGCCGGACCCTTGGGCTCCGGTCGCGGCGCAGAACGCGCCGGCCGGGATCACGAGCGACAGTCCGCGCAGCGGCCCGTCGTCGCCGCGTCCCGCGCTCGTGACGCTCTTCAGCGCAAGCGCGGCGGCGACGCGGTCCGCGGACATCCTCTCAGCCCCAGACCAGCACGCCGGCGAGACCGACGGAGCCGACGATCATCCGCCACCAGGCGAACGGCGCGTAGCCGCGCTTCGAGATGAAGTCGAGCACGTAGCGCACCACGACCAGCGCGGTGACGAAGGCGCAGACGAAGCCGACCAGCACGAGGCCGAGGTCGTCGGCCGAGAGCACGTCGCGGTTCTTGTAGAGGTCGTAGGCGAAGGCGCCCGCCATCGTGGGCATGGCGAGGAAGAACGAGAACTCGGCCGCGGCGCGCTTGCTCGCGCCGAGCAGCAGCGCGCCGACGATCGTCGAGCCCGAGCGCGACACGCCGGGGATGAGCGCGAGGCACTGGCAGAGCCCCACCGCGAGGCACATCCAGATCGGGAACTTCATGGCGTCGTCGTAGCGGACCTCGTCGTGCGGCCCGTCGGCGTCGGGCGCCGAATAGGCCTGCGTCGGCTTGATCTGGTCGACCCAGAGCAGCACCAGCCCGCCCACGATCAGCGCCACGCAGACGGTGGCGGGCGACTCGAACAGCACCGTCTTGATGAAGCCGTGGAGCGTGGCGCCGATGACGGCCGCCGGCAGGAAGGCGATCAGCACGCCCAGCACGAAGCGGCGGGCGTCGGGGTCGGTCGGAAGCCGCAGCGCGACGCTTGTCAGCCGACCGGCGTAGACCAGCAGGATGGCGAGGATGGCGCCGAGCTGGATCAGCACCTCGAAGGTCTTGCCGGTGGAGTTGAAGCCGAGGAAATGGCCGAGCAGCAGCAGATGGCCGGTGGACGAGACGGGCAGGAACTCGGTCAGTCCCTCGACGACGCCCAGCAGCGCCGCCTGCAGCAGGCTTACGACGTCCATGGCCTTAGCGCTCCCCGGGATCCGCCGCCGATTCGCTGTTGTCGCGCGGCGCCGCCGGTTCTATACGGGGTTCCCACGCCGCGCCACGCGCCTCCGGCGTTCCGGCGGCGTCCGCGGCAGGCCGGCCACACCGAAGTCCCCCTCCCAGCCCCCCGGCTCCATGGCGATCCTGTATCATTATCCCCTGTGCCCGCATTCGCGTTTCGTGCGCCTTGCGCTCGGCGAGTACGGACTGGACGCCGATCTGGTCGAGGAGCGGGTGTGGGAGCGGCGCGAGCCCTTTCTGCACCTGAACCCGGCGGCGACGACGCCGGTGCTGGTCGAGGCGAGCATCCCGTCCGTGCCGGGCGCCGACGTGATCGCCGAGTATCTCGACGAGACCCGCGGGCTTGCGCTCGGCGACCGCCGGCTGCTGCCGGAGGCCCCGCGCGACCGCGTCGAGACGCGCCGGCTGACCGCCTGGTTCAACCAGAAGTTCTTCGAGGAGGTTTCGAGCCACCTCGTGATGGAGAAGGTCTACAAGCGCTTCATGCCGACCAGCATCGGCGGCGGCGCGCCGGAGATGGCCGCGATCCGCGCGGCGCGCTCCAACATCCGCTATCATCTGAAATATGTCGGCTATCTCGCGCGGCAGCGGAACTGGCTCGCCGGCGACCGGCTGACCTACGCCGACCTCGCCGCCGCGGCCCATCTGTCGGTGGTGGACTATCTGGGCGACGTGCCGTGGGACGAGGACGAGACCGCCAAGAGCTGGTACGCGCGCGTCAAGTCGCGCCCCTCGTTCCGTCCGCTGCTGGCCGAGACGATCAAGGGCATGCAGCCCTCGCTGAACTACGCCAACCTGGATTTCTGACGGGCGCGCGTCGGTTCCGACCGGCTTTCGGGCCGCCCTCGCCGTGATGACGCCCGCAGCCCTCAAGGCCGAGATCGCCGCCCGCGCCCGCGCCTATGGCTTCGACGCCGTCGCGGTGACGGCGCCGGACGCGTGCCTCGAGGCCGGCGAACGGCTGCTGGCGGCGCTCGATCTCGGGCGGCACGGCACGATGGCGTGGCTCGCCGAGCGGGCCGAGTGGCGGGCGGACCCGCGCGCGCTCTGGCCGGAGGCGCGCTCCGTGATCATGCTGGCGATGAACTACGGACCCGACCGCGACCCGCGGGCGATCCTCGATCAGCGCGACCGCGGCGCAATCTCGGTCTACGCGCAGGGCGACGACTACCACGACCTGATCAAGGGCCGGCTGAAGCAGGTCGCCGGGGCGCTGGCCTCGGCCGGCCATCCCGCCAAGGTGTTCGTGGACACGGCGCCCGTCATGGAGAAGCCGCTCGCGGCCGCCGCCGGCCTCGGCTGGCAGGGCAAGCACACCAATCTCGTCTCGCGCGATTTCGGCTCGTGGCTGTTCCTCGGCGCGATCTTCACCTCCGCCGAGCTGCCGCCGGACGCGCCCGAGACCGACCGCTGCGGCTCCTGCCGGGCCTGTCTCGACGCCTGCCCGACCGGGGCGTTCCCCGCGCCCTACCAGCTCGACGCCCGCGCCTGCATCTCCTACCTCACCATCGAGCACGCCGGCCCGATCCCGCATCGCTACCGGGACAAGCTCGGCAACCGCATCTATGGCTGCGACGACTGCCTCGCCGCCTGCCCCTGGAACAAGTTCGCGGAAGCGGGCCGCGAGATGCGGCTCGCCGGCCGCGCGGCGCTGAAGGCGCCGGGGCTCGCGGAGCTCGCAGGGCTGGACGACGCCGGCTTCCGGGCGCTGTTCGCGAAATCGGCGGTGAAGCGCATCGGGCGCGACCGCTTCGTGCGCAACGTGGCGATCGCGATCGGCAATTCCGGCGACGCCGGCCTGACCGCGGCGCTGGAGCCGCTGCTCGACGACGCCTCGCCGCTCGTCCGGGGCGCGGCCGCCTGGGCGCTCGGCCGCATCGCGCCCCCTGCGACCCTCGCGGCCCTTGCGGCGCGGCGGCTGCCGTCCGAAACCGACGACGAGGTGCGGGCGGAATGGGCGGCGATCGGGATGGAGGCGGCGTGAGGCGGCTGGCGGTGTTCGGGTGCGGCTACACGGCGCGCCGTTTCGTGGCGCTGCACGGCGCGGATTTCGACGCGGTGGACGTCACCACGCGCTCGCCCGAGGGCGTGGCGCGGCTCGGCGCCGAGGGGCTGAACGCCCATCTGTTCGACGGCGGGCCGGCCTCGCCGGCGCTTGCCGACGCCGTGAAAGCCGCGACGCATGTGCTGGTGTCCGCGCCGCCGGACGCCGAAGGCGATCCGACGCTCCGGGGCGCAGGCGAGGCCCTGCAGGCTGCGAACGGCCTGGCGTGGGTCGGCTATCTCTCGACCATTGGCGTCTACGCCGACGCCGACGGCGGCTGGGTCGACGAGACGACCGAGCCGCAGGCCGACAGCGACCGCGGCGCCCGGCGCATCGCGGTGGAGCGGGAGTGGCTCGCGTTCGGACGGGAGCGCGGCGTTCCAGTCCAGATCTTCCGGCTCGCCGGCATCTACGGCCCCGGCCGCAACCAGATCGAAAACCTGAAGGCCGGAACGGCCAAGCGGCTGGTGAAGCCCGGACAGGTGTTCAACCGCATCCATGTGGACGACATCGCCGCCGCGCTCGCCGCCGGGATCGCGCGCCCCGACGCGGGGCCGATCGTCAACGTGGCCGACGACGAGCCGGCGCCGCCGCAGGACGTGGTGGCCTACGCCGCCGGCCTGCTCGGGATCGCGCCGCCGCCGGAGACGGCGTTCGAGACCGCCGACATCACGCCGATGGCGCGCAGCTTCTACTCCTCGAACAAGCGCGTCGCGAACCGCGTGCTGCGCGACGAGCTCGGCGTCCGCCTCGCCTATCCCACCTACCGCGAAGGCATGGCGGCGCTCGCGACCGGCGCGTAAGCGCGCCGCGCGCCCGGCGCGTCGCCGGACGGACGACGGACGCTCAGGACGGCGCGCAGGATCGACAGGCCGTCTTCGAGAGCTTTGAGGACCCGCCGCTCGCCATCGCGCGCCGGCGGCGTAGATATGAGCGGGACACCCCGGAGAGCCCGATGGACGCCCCCGCCGCCGCGATCAAAACGGACCGCGCCGCGCTTCAGCAGGTGATCGCCGGCCTGACCGACGGCGTCATCCTTGTCGAGCCTGACCAGTCGATCTCCTGGGCCAACGCGGCGGCGCTCGCGATGCACGGGGTCCATTCGCTCGACGGGCTCGGAGGCTCCGTCGACGGCTACAGGAAGAGCTTCCGGCTGCGGTTCCGCAACAACCATCCTCTCCCGGAAGAGAAGTACCCGCTCGATCGCGTTATCGCCGGCGAGACGTTCGACGACGTCACGGTGGAGGTGTCGCCGGCCGCCGATCCCGACACGACCTGGGTGCACACCCTCCGCAGCCTGGTGGTGGTCGACCGCGCCGGAGAGCCGGAGCTGCTCGTCCTCATCGTCAAGGACGAGACCGAGCGCTTCGAGGCCGAGGACCGCTTCGAGAGCGCGTTCAACGCCAATCCCGCCCCCGCCCTGATCTGCCGCGTCTCCGACCAGATCTATGTGCGCGTCAACCAGGGCTTCATGGACATGACGGGCCACGACCGAAGCGCGGTGGTGGGCCAGAGCGTCCGCGAGTTCGACGTGTTTTCCGGCGCGGAGCGACGCGACCTCGCCCATGAGCGCATCGCCGAGGGCCGCGCCGTGACGCAGATGGAGGCCGAGGTTCCCCTGCCGGACGGGACCGGGCGCGCCGTCATCGTGGCGGGCCAGCCGATCGACGTCGGCGGCGAGCCCTGCATGCTCTTCACCTTCGCGGATCTGGAGCCGCGCCGAAAAGCCGAGACCTCGCTGCGCAAGTCCGAGGAGCGCTTCTCGAAGTCGTTCCGGCTGTCGCCGGTGGCCGAGGCCATCACGCGGCTCGCCGACCACGCCTTCATGGAGGTCAACAGGGCGTTCGAGGCGCTGAGCGGCTATTCCGACGTCGAGCTGACGGGGCGCGCCGCCGCCGACATCCGGCTCTGGGCCGATCCCGCGGCGCGCCGGACCATCGAGGGCGCGCTGAAGGAGGGGCGCGGCGTGCAGAACGCCCCCTTGGCGATGCGGACCAAGGACGGCGCGGACGTCGACTGTCTCGTCTCCGCCGAGACGGTCGAGATCAACGAGGAGGACTGCGTCCTGTGGGTGGTGCAGGACGTAACCGAGCGGAAGAAGACCGAGGACGAGCTGATCGCCGCGATCGAGAGCGTGATGGCCGACACCTCCTGGTTCAGCCGTACCGTGGTCGAGAAGCTCGCCAACCTCCGCCAGACCTCCCGCAAGCCGGGACCCGGCGTCGGCGTCGGCGATCTGACCGAGCGGGAACGGCAGATCCTCGGGCTCATTTCGGAGGGCTGCGACAACGTCGCGATGAGCGACCGCCTCGGCCTGTCGACCAACACGGTACGGAACCATGTGGCGTCGCTGTTCCGCAAGATCGGCGTGAACCGTCGCGCCGCCGCGGTGGTCTGGGCGCGCGAACGCGGCGTGACGGGCGAAGCCGCCCTCAAGGGCAAGCCGCGGCCCTCCGCCTGATCGGTCCCAAAATACCAATCCGACTGGTCCTTCCGGTTCTGTCGCACAGGGAGCCGCCAGTCCATCTCCCTTCCATCGAAGGCGGCGCAATCCCGCGGCCGCCGGTTTTCGGAAGGGATACCGAGATGGACAAGAACCGTATCGAAGGCGCGGCGAAGGAAGCGAAGGGCTCCGTCAAGGAAGCCATCGGCAAGCTCACCGGCAACAAGAAGACCGAAGCCGAAGGCAAGGCCGAGAAGGCCGAGGGCAAGGTCCAGGGCACGGTCGGCAAGGCCGCCGACGCCGCGCGCGACGCGCTGAAGAAGTGACCCGACGTCCGGCGGGACGCTAGGCGCGTCCCGCCCCGCCCGCCCCCGGACGACCCGAACTCCCGACATAAGGCCCCAGGAGGGCGACATGACAAAGACTTCCATCACCGGAGGCGGACCGCTCGCGCACGCCGAGGACCGGACCGCCGCGCTGAACCAGATTTCGTGGGGCGCGGTCTTCGCCGGCGTCGTGGTGGCGCTGACGGTTCAACTTCTCCTGAACCTGCTGGGCGTCGGGATCGGCGCCGCGGTTGTCGACCCCGGCGCCTCCGGAAACCCGAGCGCGGGCGCCTTCTCGATCGCGGGCGGCGTCTGGTACCTCGTGGCCGGCCTGATCGGCGCCTTCGCGGGCGGCTATGTGTCGAGCCGGGTGTCGGGCCGGCCGGTCAAGACGGTCGGCGGCTTCCACGGCCTCACCACCTGGGCCGCGACGACGCTCGTCATCCTTTACCTGCTGACCACCTCGGTCGGCTCGCTGATCGGCGGCGCCTTCGGCGGACTGTCGAGCGTGGTCGGCGGCGCCGGCGGCGTCGCGTCCACGGCCATCCAGGCCGCGGCCCCGACGATCGCCACGCTGAACCCGCTGCAGGAGATCGAGCGTCAGGTGCGCTCCGCAGGCGAGGGCCAGGATCCGGAAGCGCTTCGCTCCGGCGCGGCGGCCGCGGTTCAGGCGCTGCTGACGGGCGACCCGCAGAAGGCCGATGAGGCGCGGACCCGCGCGGCCGAGGCGCTCGCCCGGGCGCAGAACATCAGCCTCGATCAGGCCCGCACCCAGGTCGGCGAGTATGAGGCGCGCTACCGCCAGACGGTCGAGCAGGCCAAGCGCGCGGCGCAGGAGGCGTCGGTGACGGCGACCAAGGTGGTCTCGCGCGGCGCGCTGCTCGGCTTCCTCGCTCTCGCCCTTGCGGCGGTCGCCGCCTGGTTCGGCGGCGCCGCAGGCACGACGCGCGCCGTTCGCCGGATTTGATCCGAACCGCCCGGGCCCCAACCCCGGGCGCAGGCGGAAGCAACCACGCCCCAACGCTTCCGCCCGGCGGCGGGATCTCGCCCCTACGGCGCGGTCTCGCCGCTGCTCCATGTGGCGACGCGATGGATCAAAGCCGGGCCATGTCCGGCGGAGCAAGGCGTCCGGCCCCTCGCTCCATGCCCGCAGCGACCGCGGCGCTTCGGCTCACACGTCGAGGTTCGCGACGGTGAGGGCGTTGTCCTGGATGAACTCGCGGCGGGGCTCGACCACGTCGCCCATGAGCTTGGTGAAGATGTCGTCGGCCTCGTCGACCTCCTTGACCTTCACCTGCAGCAGCGAGCGGACGTTGATGTCGAGCGTGGTCTCCCAGAGCTGGTCCGGGTTCATCTCGCCGAGGCCCTTGTAGCGCTGCAGCGCGAGGCCCTTGCGGCCGGCGGCGAGCACGCCGTCGACCAGCGCGGAGGGGCCGTGCGTCGCCGTGGCGTCGTCCTTGCGCAGCAGATGGGGCGTGCGGCCGAACACGGACTGAAGCCCCTCGGCGTAGTCGTCGAGCTTGCGGGCGTCGGCGCTCGCGATCAGGGCCGCGTCGATCGTCGCCGCCTCGCGCACGCCGCGCACGGTGCGGGCGAAGGTGAAACCCTCCTCGGACGCCACACCGGCCCAGCCGCGCTCGGTCTCCTCGGCGAGGATGTCGAGACGCCGGGCGAGATAGTCGGCCGCCTCCTGCGCGCGTCCGAGATCGGACAGGATGTCGGGCGCGAGCAGGCCCGCGATCGCCGCCTGCTCGACCACTTCGCGCCGGTAGCGCGAATGCAGGCCGCCGAGCAGCGCGCGGATCTGGCGGGCCTCCTCGACCACGGCGCGCAGGTCCGCGCCCGAACGCACCTCGCCGTCGGCGAGCTTCAGCGACACGCCGTCGAGCCCCGCGCCGATGAGGTAGTCCTCCAGCGCGCGCTCGTCCTTCAGATACTGTTCGGACTTGCCGCGCGTCACCTTGTAGAGCGGCGGCTGGGCGATGAAGATGTGGCCGCGCTCCAGCAGCTCCGGCATCTGGCGGAAGAAGAACGTCAGCAGCAGCGTGCGGATGTGGCTGCCGTCGACGTCGGCGTCCGTCATGATGATGATCTTGTGGTAGCGCAGCTTGTCGGCGTTGAACTCCTCGCGGCCGATGCCGGTGCCGAGCGCCGTGATCAGGGTACCGATCTCCTGGCTCGACAGCATCTTGTCGAAGCGCGCGCGCTCCACGTTCAGGATCTTGCCGCGCAAGGGCAGCACCGCCTGGAAGGCGCGGTCGCGGCCCTGCTTGGCGGAGCCGCCGGCCGAGTCGCCCTCGACCAGGAACAGCTCGGACTTGGCGGGGTCGCGCTCCTGGCAGTCGGCGAGCTTGCCCGGCAGCGAGGCCACGTCGAGCGCGCCCTTGCGGCGGGTCAGCTCGCGCGCCTTGCGGGCGGCCTCGCGCGCGGCGGCGGCCTCCGCCACCTTCTGCACCACGGTGCGGGCCTCGGCCGGATGCTCCTCGAACCAGGTGCTGAGAGCCTCGTTGACGAGGTTCTCGACCGCGGGACGCACCTCGGAGGAGACCAGCTTGTCCTTGGTCTGGGACGAGAACTTGGGGTCCGGCACCTTGACCGAGAGCACGCAGGTCAGGCCCTCGCGGGCGTCGTCGCCGGTGAGCGAGACCTTCTCCTTCTTGGTGACGCCCGACGACTCGGCGTAGCCGTTCACCTGCCGCGTCAGCGCCGCGCGGAAGCCCGCGAGATGGGTGCCGCCGTCGCGCTGGGGGATGTTGTTGGTGAAACACAGCACGTTCTCGTGGTAGCTGTCGTTCCACCACATCGCGACCTCGACGCCGATGCCGTCCTTCTCCGAGCGGAGCACGATCGGCGTGTCGATCAGCGGGTGCTTGGCGCGGTCGAGATAGCGCACGAAGGCCTCGACGCCGCCTTCGTAGTAGAGTTCCTCGCGCTTCGGCTCGACGCCGCGGGCGTCGGTCAGCACGATGCGCACGCCCGAGTTCAGGAAGGCGAGCTCGCGCAGCCGGTGCTCGAGCGTCGCGTAGTCGAACTCGGTGACGCCCTTGAAGGTGTCGAGGCTCGGCGTGAACGTCACCTCGGTGCCGCGCCGGCCGTTGGCCGGGCCGTTCACCCGCAGCGGCGCGTCGGCGACGCCGTGGGTGAAGGACATCTCGTATTCGAGATCGTTCTGCCAGATGCGCAGCCTGAGCTTCACCGACAGCGCGTTGACGACCGAGACGCCGACGCCGTGCAGGCCGCCCGAGACCTTGTAGGAGTTCTGGTCGAATTTTCCGCCGGCGTGGAGCTGGGTCATGATGACCTCCGCCGCCGAGATCCCCTCCTCCTTGTGGATGCCGGTGGGGATGCCGCGGCCGTTGTCGGTCACGGTGCAGGAGCCGTCCGGGTTCAGCGTGACGGTGACCTCGTTGGCCCAGCCGGCCAGCGCCTCGTCGATGCCGTTGTCGATGACCTCGTAGACCATGTGGTGCAGGCCCGAGCCGTCGTCGGTGTCGCCGATGTACATGCCCGGCCGCTTGCGCACGGCGTCGAGCCCCTTGAGGACGCGGATCGAGTCCGCGCCGTAATCCTCGGCGCCGCCGTTCGAAGCAGTGTCGGACATGTCAGGTCTCCTCGCGGGGGGCGCCGGCGCCTTCGATGGCCGCGTCGCGCGGCGGTCGGCGTGGGGCGGTGGCGAGCGTCACAGAAACTCGGCAGGAATCAGGTGTTTCAAGCCCGTCCGTTCTACCCTGTCGGGACGCGAAAGGCGAATTTCGCCGGCCGGCGCGCGGCCCGCCTGTCGATAACCTGCGGTGCCGCGACAAGATATTGATCTCGATGGCCTTTTACGGCCGCGCGCGGAGAGGTTTTCGTCAGCTCGCGGCGACGCCGGCCGCGGCGGCCCCCATGGTCGCGCCGGAGACGCGGTTCAGCATGCGCCGGCCGCGCGGCGAGACGAGGAAGACGCGGGCGCGGGCGGCGAGCGCGGCGTAGAAGCCCATCACTGCGAACAGCACCAGCGCGGTCGCGAGCGCCAGCTCCGCGAAGCCGAGCGCGCCGACATGGCCGAGATCGACCAGCGCCGGCAGCAGCGCGAGATAGAACACCATCGCCTTCGGATTGCCGATGGTGACGGCGAACCCTGCGAGGAAACCGCGCAGCGGCGACATCGTCCTTCGCTCCGCCGCCACCGCCTCCGCGCCCGGCGGCGCGCGCCAGAGCCTGACCGCAAGCCACAGCAGGTAGGCCGCGCCGAGATATTTCACCACCATGAAGGCGGTCCCGAAGCTCGCCGCCAGCACCGCGAGGCCGAAGGCGGCGCAGGCGAGCCAGACGAGGTCGCCGAGGATCAGCCCTGCCACCATCGGCAGCGTGCCGGCGAAGCCGACGCCGAGCGCGCGGGCGACGATGGGCGCCACGCCCGGACCGGGCGTGGCGGCGACGACGAACAGGGCGGCGGAGAAGGTGAGAAGGGTCGCGAGGGTCATGGCGACGCCACGAAGCTCCCCTTCGACGGCGCGGTCAAGGCCGCTCCGTTCGGTCCGGCGGCCGGGGCGGATGAACCAGCGAGACCAGCGCGAAGCTCAGCACGATCAGCAGGAACCAGGCGCCGAACTTCCCGAACGACACCATGTGCCAGACCCGCTGGGTGGGGTAGAGCCACGCGCCCGTGGCCGTGCCCACGTTCTCGGCGATCCAGATGAAGAAGGCGGTCAGCGCCGCCGCCAGCAGCAGAGGCATCCAGCGCGGCGCGACGTCCACCGTGAAGATGATCCGCGTCCGGCGCCAGATCAGGGCGGCGCAAAGGAACAGCGCCGGCCGGATGTCCGGCAGATAGTGGTGCGTAAAAAAGTTGACGTAGATCGCGAGCCCGAGCGCCAGAACCCAGGCGTTCGGGGGCGCGTGGACATAGCGCAGGTCGAAGATGCGGGTGACGCGGGCGATGTAGCTGCCAACCGCCGCGTACATGAAGCCGGAGAACAGCGGCACGCCGCCGATGCGCAGAAGGCTGGGCTCGGGATAGGACCACGAGCCCACATGGGTCTTGAACAGCTCCATGCCCGTTCCGACCACGTGGAACAGCAGGATGACGCGGGCCTCGCGCCAGCTTTCCAGCTTGGTCGCCAGCAGGATCGCCTGAACGGCGAGCGCCGTCAGCGTCAGGAAATCGTAGCGGGCGAGCCACCAGTCGGGTTGCCACACAAGCTTGGTGACGATCAGCAGCGCCAGCATCACGCCGCCGAACAGCGCCGCCCACGCCTGCTTGAAGCCGAAGATCAGAAACTCCGCGAGCCACGGATGCAGGCGCGCCAGTCCGGCGCGCACGCGCGCATGGGCGCCGCCGAGCCAGCGGGCGTAATGGTGAGGGTGGCCGAGCGGCGCGCCGGTCATCCCGCCTTGGCGCGCAGGACGGCGCCGTCCGCAACCGAAAACACCGTCGCCCTCGGCCCGAGCTCCGCGAAGGCGGCGGGGTCGGCGCCGGTGAGCCAGACCTGCGCGCCGAGCGCGTCGAGGGCGGCGTAGAGCGCTGCGCGGCGCTCAGGGTCGAGATGCGCGGAGATCTCGTCGAGCAGGGCGACCGGCGCGCGGCCGTCGAGCCGGGCGACGAGGCGGGCGTGCGCCAGCACGAGGCCGACCAGCAGCGCCTTCTGCTCGCCGGTGGAGCATTTCTCCGCCGGCATGTCCTTGGCCGCATGGCGCACGACGAGGTCGCTCAGATGCGGGCCCTCGAGCGTGCGGCCGGCGGCGCGGTCGCGCGGGCGGCCCCGGCCGAGCCGGGCGCGGTAGGCGTCCTCGACCTCGGTCGCCGGCAAGTGGGCGAGCTCCGCCTCCAGCGTGCCCTCCAGCGCGATGTCGGCGGAGGGGAACGGCGAGGCGGGGTCGGCGCTTTCCGCGATCAGGCCGGCGAGCCGGCGGGCGACGTCGAGGCGGGCGGCGGCGACGGCGACCGCGAGTTCGGCCAGCTCGCGCTCGACGGCGTCGATCCAGCGCGGCTCGCCGCCCTCCTCCAGCAGCCGGTTGCGCGAGCGCAGCGCCTTTTCGAGGCCGGAGGCGCGGCCGGCGTGCTCGGGATCGACCGCGAGCGTCAGACGGTCGAGGAAGCGCCGGCGGTCGCCCGCGGAGCCGCGGAACAGGCCGTCGAGGTCCGGGGTCAGCCAGACGAGGCGGAGATGCGCCGCGAAGGCGCCGGCGCCCGGAACCGGCGCGCCGTCGACGCGGCAGCGCCGGCCGGCGCCCTCCTGCCCCGGCTCCGTCCCGGTGCCGAGCCGCGCCGTTCCGTCGTCGCCGGCGACCTCCGCCGCCACCGCCCAGGAGCCGTCGCCCCCGACGCGCGCGAACTCGCCGTGCGGCGCCCGGCGCAGCCCGCGGCCCGGCGCGAGCAGCGAGATCGCCTCCAGGAGGTTGGTCTTGCCAGCGCCGTTCGGCCCGACGAGCGCGACCGAGCCCTCCCCCGCGACGAGATCGAGCGCGGCGTAGGAGCGGAAGTTGGCGAGGCGCAGCCGCGTCACGGCGGCCCGGCGTGGATGTGAGCCTGTCATGAAACCCGGCCGCCGCGGGAGGACCACCGAATGAACCGGGTCATCCTCCGGCTTGACCGGAGGATGCATCCCAGGCGCTGAGCTCCACGTCGCAGATGGGTCCTCCGGTCAAACCGGAGGACGAAGGCGCGTTTGTCGATAGGCCGAAGCGACGACGCGCCCTCACACCCGCATCGGCATCAGGACGTAGAGCGCCGGGGCGTCGTCGCGGTCCTGCACCAGCGTGGGCGAGCCCGGATCGGCGAGGCGGATCAGCGCGGTGTCGCCTTCGAGTTGGTCGGCGATGTCGAGCAGGTACCGGGAGTTGAAGCCGATATCGAGCGGATCGTTGTCGTAGTCGACCTCGATCTCTTCGGTCGCGTTGCCGCTGTCCGGATTGGTGACGGTCAGCACCAGCTTGCGGTCGGCCAGCGACAGCTTCACCGCCCGGCCGCGCTCGGACGAGATGGTGGAGACGCGGTCGACCGCGCTCTTGAACTCCAGCCGGTCGACGGTGAGACGCTTGTCGTTGCCTGAGGGAATGACGCGGCCGTAGTCCGGGAAGGTGCCGTCGATCAGCTTCGAGGTCAGCACCACCTGGCCGATGGAGACGCGGATCTTGGTGGGCGACAGCTCGACCTGGACCTCGCCTTCCGGATCCTCCACGAGGCGCTGGATCTCGGCGACCGTCTTGCGCGGCACGATCACGCCCGGCATGCCGACCGCGCCCGAGGGCGCCGGCATCTCGACGCGGGCGAGACGGTGGCCGTCGGTCGCGACCGCGCGCAGCAGCGCGACGCCGGAGCTGTCGACCGCGTGCAGGTAGATGCCGTTGAGGTAGTAGCGCGTCTCCTCGTTGGAGATCGCGAACTGGGTCTTGTCGATCAGGCGCTTGAAGTCGGCGGCGCCGATCGCGAATCGCACCGGCAGCTCGCCGGCGGCGAGATCGGGGAAATCGGTGTCCGGCAGCGTCTGCAGCGTGAAGCGGGAGCGGCCGGCGCGGATGACCAGCGTGCCGCGCTCGCCGCCCATCTCCAGCGAGACCTGGGAGCCGTCCGGCAGCTTGCGCACGATGTCGTAGAAGGTGTGGGCCGGCACGGTGGTGGCGCCGGCCTGGCCGATCTCGGCCGCGACGCTCTCCACGACCTCGAGGTCGAGGTCGGTCGCCTGCAGCCGAAGGCCGCCGTCGCCGGCGCGGATCAGCACGTTCGCGAGAATGGGAATCGTGTTCCGCCGCTCGACGACGCGGTGAACATGGGCGAGGGCTTTGAGTAGGGCCGCCCGCTCGAGGGTCGCTCGCATTGTGTGTCCCGGCTCCGAAAGGCGTTCTTGTTGGGATCGGCCGCCGCGGCGGACGGCGGCGATCCGGAGAGGTCGCGGGGCCAAGCCCCGCGCAGGGACCACGGACATTGCCCGCGCGCCTGAACGAAGGCAAGAGCGCGACCGGACCCGGCGCCGGGGGTTGCGGCTCCGCCGCGGCGCGCTAGGTCGAGACCGAGCCTCGTCGTGCGGGGGAGCCCAGCCGCGCCTGACGCGCCGCCCGTACGTATCCGCTCCACGGCGACAGGAGCGCGCCCATGCCCGAAGTGCCTATCGATTTCACTTTTCTGAGCAATCTCGTGGTCGTCTACGGCTTCAACGTCGTCGGCGCGATCGTGCTCGCCGTCGTCGGCTTCTGGGTCGCCGGCGCCATCCACAACGGCGTCCATCGCGGCCTGCTGGCCTCGAAGCGCATGGACGTCACCGTCGCCTCCTTCCTCGCGAGCCTCGCGCAATACGCGACGCTCGCCGTGGTGCTGGTGGCGATCCTCCAACTCGTCGGCATCCAGGCCACGAGCCTGATCGCGGTGCTCGGCGCCGCGTCGCTGGCGGTCGGCCTCGCGCTGCAGGGCACGCTGTCCAACATGGCGGCCGGCGTGATGCTGCTGCTGTTCCGCCCGTTCAAGGTCGGCGACTCGATCGAGGTGGCGGGCAAGGCCGGCACGGTGCGCGACCTCAACCTGTTCTTCACCGAGCTCGCGAGCGGCGACAACGTTCAGGTGCTGATCCCGAACGCGCAGGTCTGGGGCACGGCTCTGACCAACAAGTCCAAGTACCCGACCCGTCGGGTGGAGACCACGTTCACGGCCCCGGCCTCGCAGGACTTCGAGGCCGCCCGCGCCGAGATCGCCGCTTTCCTGAGCGCCAACCCGCACGCGCTCGCGACGCCCGCGCCGGTCGTCACGCCGACGGCCTACAGCGACGGCGCGGTCGAATATGCGGTCAAGGTCTGGACCCCCGCGGACCAGCTTCAGGCGCTTCAGGCCGATCTGGTCCGCTACACACGCGACCGCGCCCGCGCGGCCCAGGCCACGCCCCAGGCGGCGGAATAGGCCCGGCGCGAAGCCTCAGCGCGGGGCGCGCTTGGCCAAAATGCGCTGGAGCGTGCGGCGGTGCATGTTGAGACGGCGCGCCGTCTCCGACACGTTGCGCCCGCACAGCTCGTAGACCCGCTGGATGTGCTCCCACCGCACGCGGTCGGCGGACATCGGGTTCTCCGGCGGCTCCGGCTTGTTCTCGCCGGCGATCAGCGCGTTGTGGATCTCGTCGGCGTCGGCCGGCTTCGCGAGATAGTCGACGGCGCCCATCTTCACCGCCGTGACGGCGGTCGCGATGTTGCCGTAGCCGGTCAGCACGATGCCGCGCGCCTCCGGGCGGCGCGCCTTCAGCGCCGAGATCACGTCGAGGCCGGTGCCGTCGCCGAGCCGCATGTCGACCACGGCGAAGTTCGGCGCCGAGCGCTCGATGCTCTCGATGCCCTCGCGCACCGACTCGGCCACGATCACCGTGTAGCCCCGCGCCTCCATGGCGCGCCCGAGGCGCTGCACGAAGGCCCGGTCGTCATCGACGATGAGCAGGGTCTGGCCGGTCGCCGGGCGAGGTTCCGCCTCGCCTCCGAGCGCGTCCACCGAGGGTTGCATCGACGTCTCCTTAACGCACGCACATCGCGCTGTCCCGTCGCGGGAGGGGCGCGACGTTCTGAAGCACTATAGCGGATGGGTGGCGCCGGCAAGAGTCGCGGGAGATCGGACGCAGCCCTTCAGGAAAACTGAAGGCGGCCGGCGCTGGGGGAAAAGCCCGCGCCGTCAGCGCGGCGCGAGCACCATGGTCATCTGCCGGCCTTCGAGCGAGGGCGAGCTCTCTTCCTTGGCGATGGCCGAGACCTCTTCGCGCACCTTGACCAGCAGCTTCAGGCCGAGATCCTGATGCGCCATCTCGCGACCGCGGAACCGCAAGGTCACCTTGACCTTGTCGCCTTCCTCGAAGAAGCGGTGCATCGCGCGCATCTTCACGTCGTAGTCGTGATCGTCGATGTTGGGACGCATCTTGATCTCTTTGACTTCGACGATCTTCTGGTTCTTGCGAGCCTCGGCGGCCTTCTTCTGCGACTGGTACTTGAACTTGCCGTAGTCGAGCAGCTTGCAGACAGGAGGAACCGAGTTCGGAGCGATCTCGACGAGATCGAGCCCCGCGTCCTCGGCGGCCTGCAGCGCGTCATTGATCTTGGTCGGTCCGAGATTCTGCCCGTCTGCGCCGATGAGCTGAACCTCCAGGACCCGAATTTCCTTGTTAACGCGCGGTCCATCCTTCTGGACGGGCGCGACAGGCCTCATGGGACGACGAATGGCGGCGTTCTCCTCTGACGTTTCGGGGGCCGGCGGACGACCAACGACGAAAGCCCCGTGATCGGTCACGAGGCGAACGGCGGGGGCGGATCGAACGCCGACGACGACGCGAAGATCGGTACAAACCGGCGGGAAGTCAACGCCTCGCGCGCGTCAACAGATCGACATAGGCGTCAAGCGTGGCCGCGATCATGCCGTCGAGCCCGTATCGGGCCGTCACATGCGCTCTCGCGCGCGCTGCGAGCGCTTGGCGCGCCACGGAATCGAGCGCCAGCGCGGCGGCGAGGCCGCCCGCCAGCGCCCGGGCGTCGCGCGGCGCGACCAGCCAGCCGGTGCGTTCGGCGTCGGCGCAGGCCGGCGGGGCGAGCACGGTCTCGGCCACCGCGCCATGGGCCGCGGCGACGAGCGGAACGCCCATGGCCTGCGCTTCGGTCGCGCCGCGCCCGAAGGCCTCCGGTTCGAGCGAGGGCACGACCGCGACGTCGGCGGCGGCGAGCGCCGCGGCCATGTCCGCCACATGGCCCGGCATGCGGACGCGGTCGCCGAAGCCAAGCGCCGCGGCCTCCTCGGCGAGCCGGTCGCGATGGCGCCCCCGCCCCTGCGCGTCGCCCGCGAGCACCGCGAACACGTCGTCGCGCCGAAGCCGCGCCAGCGCCTCGAGCAGCAGCGACTGGCCCTTCCACGGCGTCAGCCGGGCCGCGAGCAGCACGATCCTCGCGTCGCGCGGAACGTCCCAGGCTTCGCGCAACGCCGCGACGCGCGCGGGCGACACGGCGTCCGGATCGAAACGGGCGAGATCGACGCCGCGCGGGATCACCACGAGCCGGCCGCGCGGCGGGCCGTGCCGGGCGGCGAGATGGGCCGCGGTGAAGGCGGAGTTGGCGATCACCAGATCGCCCCGCGCCATGACGGAGTTGTAGAACCGCTTCGGCGCGGAGCCGGCCTTGTGGATGCCCGCGGCCGTGGTGACGAAGGGCACGCCCGCGCTCCGGCTGGCGGCGAGCGCGCTCCAGGCCGGCGCGCGCGAGCGGGCGTGCAGCAGGTCGACGCCCTCGTCCCGGATCAGCCGCGCGAGCCGTCCGACGTTGCGCGCCATCACGAGAGGGTTCTTGGCTGCGGCCGGAAACGGCACGTGGCGTCCGCCCGCGGCTTCGAGCTCGGCCACGAGGCGGCCGCCTTCGCTCGCCACCAGCGCCCGCGCGCCGACCGCGACGAGGCCGGCCGCGACGTCGACCGCGGTGCGCTCCACCCCGCCGGACTCGAGCGCGGGCAGGATCTGGAGCACGGCGCGGCCGGCGAGAGGATGAGCGGACATGCGCGTCTAGGGCCCGAAAAGGGGATCGCGGTCGCGCGCTCGGCATTTCGCGCGCCGCGGCCGGTCGTGGTAACGCGAAGCTCCCCCGCCCGCCAGTCGAGCCCCGCTGATGCCGCCCGCCATCTTCATCGACGCCGACGCCTGCCCGGTGAAGGACGAGGTCTACAAGGTCGCCGCCCGCCACGGGCTGCGCGTCACCGTGGTGGCGAACCGCTTCATGGCGACGCCGCGGGAGGAGTTCGTCACGTTCCATCTCGCGCCGGAAGGGCCGGACGCCGCCGACGACTGGATCGTCGAGGCCTGCGCCCCGCGCGACATCGTGGTGACGGCCGACATCCCGCTCGCCGCCCGCTGCCTCGCCAAGGGCGCCGCCGCGATCGGGCCGACAGGAAAGCCATTCACCGAAAGCTCGATCGGCTCCGCGCTCGCGACCCGCGAGCTGATGAGCCACCTGCGCGAGATCGGCGAGGTCACCGGCGGGCCGCGCCCGTTCGGCCCGCGCGACCGCTCGCAGTTCCTGCAGGCGCTCGACATCGCTGTCCGGCGCGCCTTGGCCGAAGCCGCACGGAGCGCCACATGAAGCTCACGCGCCGCGCCTTGCTGAAGCTTTCGGCCCTCGCCGCCGCCTCCGCGGGGGCCGGCGGCTGGTCATGGTGGTCCTCCGTGCAGTCGAAGAATCCCTACTATTCCGGGCCGAAGACCGATCATTTCGACGGCGTCCGCTTCTTCAATCCCGACCACCTCTGGTCGAAGTCCTTCGCCGACGCGCTGCGCGGCGTCTGGTTCGCGGACAAGGCCACGTGGCCGGAGAGCTGGCCGAGCCCGTTCGCGGAGCGTCCTCCGGCGCGGGTCGACGACGGCGCGCTCCGCGTCACGCTGGTCGGCCACGCCTCCCACCTGATCCAGACCGCGGGCCTGTCGATCCTGCTCGATCCGGTCTGGTCCGAGCGAGTGTCGCCGTTCTCCTTCGCCGGGCCGAAGCGCGTGAACCCGCCCGGCGTCGCCTTCGACGACCTGCCGAAGATCGACGCCGTGCTGATCACGCACAACCACTACGACCATCTCGACGTCGAGACCCTGTCGCGGCTCGCCGCCCGCGACGCGCCGCGGGTGATCGTCCCGCTCGGCAACAACGCCATCATCAAGGCGCATGATCCGGCGGTCGCGACCGAGGCCTACGACTGGGGCGCCCGCGTGCCGCTGTCGGACAAGGTCGTCGCCCATCTCACGCCCTCCTACCACTGGTCGGCGCGCGGCGTGACCGACCGGCGCAAAGCGCTGTGGTGCGGCTACGTGCTCGACGCTGGCCCCGCCGGGAAGATCTATCTCGCCGGCGACACCGCGCTCGGCCCCGGAAACATCTTCCGCGCGATCCGCGAGCGGCACGGACCGATCCGGCTTGCGGCGATCCCGATCGGCGCCTACGAGCCGCGCTGGTTCATGAAGGACCAGCATGTCGACGCCGCGGAGGCGGTCGAGATCATGGGCCTCGTCGGCGCGGAGAACGCGATCGGCTGCCACTGGGGCACGTTCCAGCTCACCTCCGAGGCGATCGACGCGCCCGAGATCGCGCTGGCCGAGGCGCTGAAGCAACGGAAGATCGAGCCTGCCCGCTTCCGCGCGCTGCGGCCGGGCGAGGTCTGGACCGGCTGACGGCCGTCACTCCGCCGCGCGCCTCGCCGGGCCGCGGGAGACGGCGCGACGCTCCGCCCAGACCACCTTGCGGTAGTCGAAGCCCTAAACCAGCGTCGGCTTCACGATCTGGAAATAGGGCGAGATGTCGAAGTCCCGCGGCATGTAGAGCGAGTGATGCCGGATGTGCAGGATCTCGCGCCGCAGCCCCTCGTCCTCGATGGTCTCGACCCGCGGCAGGATCGGGTAGCGCACACGTTCGAAGGCGCGCGCGATCAGCGACGAGCAGATCGCTCGCGTCGGCAGGCCGGAGCCGAGCGCGAGCATGCGCCGCCGCATCCGCGCCGACAGGAACGGCACCGGCGCGAGGTAGCGCATCAGGTCGAGCACGTTCTTGACGTCGTAGTCGTAGCCGAGCCGCAGGATGCAGTAACGCGCCACCTGCTCGCGCTCGGCGAAGTCGAGATCGAACGGCCGGCACACCCTGAGCTGCTCGTGGGCGTATTTGGACAGCGGCGCGGAGGCGCAGCCGATCCCGAGCTCCATCTCCACCAGCACGTGGCGCTCGCCGTCCGGCTCGTAGACGTCGAGCATGTCGCCGACATAGAGCACCGCGTGCGACCAGATCGACGACGTCATGCGGCGGATGACGGCGGACACGCGGGAGCGGCCCGCGATCAGGATGACGTCGCCGACCTCCAGCATCGCGCCGAGCGCGCCCGCGTCGAAGGCCGTCTGCGGCGGCTCGCGCAGCTCCTGGGTCAGATAGGCGACAAGGCCCCGGCCGACCCGGTTGGCCATCCAGTCCATCCGGCGCGTCTCCCACGCGTCGCCCGTCAACCGCGACCGACGCGGCTCCGATGATGACGGCGATCGCTTGCCGCGCGCTTGACGACAGCTCTCGCGCGACGAAATCCTCGCCTATGGTTAACAACAACCTAATGATCATTATTAATAGAAGGTAAAATAAAGAACGAAACAAGATGCGCCGATTCGGTCCCGATTCGTTCGAAAAGAACGAATCGGGCAAGAATCACGAAGACACTATTTGTTCTCATTACCGATCGACTTGACCCTCGCCCACCGACGCGGCGGCGCACGAAAGAGTTCCCCGACCGCGCCTTTGGCAGGCGTCGCGCGGCGGCCAATCTCGGCCTAATCTCCCGCTCACGGACAGGCGCGAGCGCGAAGGGGCCGGACGGTATGAGCGGAACGTCGTTCTTCGGCGACATGTTGCAGACCATCACGGAGCGCGGGCGGCAGCTGCTGTCGCTGGGGTCGTCCGGCGGCGCCGCCCCGGACCCGGAGCAGAGCCTGATCAAGCTCTGCGACAAGCTGCTTCAGGGCCGCGGCGAGGCGTCGGGCATGGCGCTCGCGAGCATCGTGCTGAAGCGCTGGGAGGCGCTCGACGCCGTGGAGCGCATCGGCTTCATGCGGCTGCTGCTGGAGCGCTACGGCCCGGACCAGGCCCGGCTCGAGGCGGCGATCGACGCCCACCGCGCCGCGCCCTCGGCCGACACCGTGCGCGAGCTGCACAACGCCGCCGAGCCGCAACGGCAGGAGATCATCCGCCGGCTGAACCTCGCCCCCGGCGGGGTCGGCGCGCTGGTGAAGATGCGCGAGTCGCTGCTCGCCATGCTGCCGGGCCGCCCGGAGCTCGCCGCCGTCGACGCCGACTTCCAGCATCTGTTCGCGTCGTGGTTCAACCGCGGCTTCCTCGCGCTGAAGCCGATCGACTGGGCGACCCCCGCCAACGTGCTGGAGAAGATCATCCGCTACGAGGCGGTGCACGAGATCCGCGACTGGGACGAGCTTAGGCGGCGGGTCGAGCCCTCCGACCGGCGCTGCTTCGCGTTCTTCCACCCGCAACTGCCGGACGAGCCGCTGATCTTCGTCGAGGTGGCGCTCACCACGGAGATCACCGCCGCCGTCGGCGAGCTTCTGGACGAGCGCCGCACGCCGATCCCCGCGGAAGAGGCGACGGTCGCGGTGTTCTACTCGATCTCCAACTGCCAGGACGGCCTGCGCGGGGTCTCCTTCGGCAACTTCCTGATCAAGCAGGTCGCGGCCGATCTCGGCCGCGACCTGCCGGGGCTCGCGACCTTCGTGACGCTGTCGCCGATGCCGGGCTTCGGCGCATGGCTCGCCCAGGAGCGCGAGCGGCCCTCCGGCGTGCTCGACGACGACGACCTTGCGACGCTGTCGCTGCTGGACGACCGCGGCTGGCCCGACGACGCCGCGGCCTCGGAGCGGCTGCGGCCGGCGCTGGCGCGCGCCGCCGCCCGCTATCTGCTGAGCGCGAAGAACGCCCGCGGCGCGGCCGCCGACCCGGTGGCGCGGTTCCACCTCGGCAACGGCGCGCGGCTCGAGCGCGTCAACGTGCTGGGCGACCGCTCGGCGCGGGCGCTTCGGCAGGCCCACGGCACGATGGTCAACTACCTCTACGATCTCGCCGAGATCGAGGCCAACCACGAGGCCTTCGTGGGCCGCGGCGAGGTGATCGCCTCGGCGTCGGTCCAGCGCCTCGCGCGCGGCGCCCGCCCGCCCGCGGCGAGGCCCCCCGCGCGGACGGGAGCGCCGAAGCCGGAGAAGGTGGCGTGACCAATCACCTGTTCGACGCGCTCCGCGCCGCCGCGCCCGGCGCGGACGCCGTCTTCATCGAAACCGCGGACGGCGCGACCCTCGCGTACGGCGACCTGCTGGCGCGCACCGCCCAGCTCGCCCACGCGCTGGCGAGCTTCGGCGTCGCGCCGGGCGACCGGGTCGCGGCGCAGGTGGAGAAGAGCGCCGAGGCGCTGATGCTCTATCTCGCCTGCGTGCGCGCCGGCGCGGTCTACCTGCCGCTCAACACCGGCTACACGCCGGCCGAGATCGACTATTTCCTCGGCGACGCCGAGCCCGCGGTGTTCGTGGTCGACCCGGAGGCGGAACGCGCGCTCGCCTCGGTCGCGGCGCGCCACGGCGCCCGGCTCGAGACCCTCGACGCCGACGGGCAGGGCTCGATGGCGGCCGCCGCCGACGGCCTGCCGACGCGCTTCGATGACGTCGCCCGCGGGCCGGACGATCTGGCGGCGATCCTCTACACCTCCGGCACCACCGGCCGCTCCAAGGGCGCGATGCTCAGCCACGACAACCTGCTGTCGAACGCGCTGGCGCTGAAGGACTTCTGGCGCTTCACGGCCGCCGATCGGCTGCTGCACGCGCTGCCGCTGTTCCACACCCACGGCCTGTTCGTCGCCACCAACACGGCGCTGGTCGCGGGCGCGTCCCTGATCCTGCTGCCGAAGTTCGACGCCGACCGGGTGATGGCGCTGCTGCCGCGCGCGACCACGCTGATGGGCGTGCCGACCTTCTACGTCCGCCTCGCGCAGCATCCGTCGCTCACGCGGGAGGCGGCCGCGCACATGCGCCTGTTCGTCTCCGGCTCCGCGCCGCTGCTGGCCGAAACCCACCGCGCCTTCGAGGCGAAGACCGGCCACCGCATCCTCGAACGCTACGGCATGACCGAGACCAACATGATCACCTCGAACCCTTACGAGGGCGAGCGGATCGCGGGCGCGGTCGGGTTCCCGCTGCCGGGCGTCTCGCTGCGGGTGGTCGATCCGGCCTCCGGCTCGCCGCTCGGACCCGACGAGGTCGGCATGATCGAGGTGAAGGGCCCGAACGTGTTCAAGGGCTACTGGCGCATGCCGGAGAAGACCCGCGCCGAGTTCCGCGACGACGGCTTCTTCGTCACCGGCGACCTCGGCCGCGTCGACCAGCGCGGCTACGTCTCGATCGTCGGCCGCGGCAAGGACCTCGTGATCTCGGGCGGCTACAACGTCTACCCGAAGGAGGTCGAGACCGAGATCGACGCGCTGGACGGCGTGGTCGAGAGCGCCGTGATCGGCCTAGCCCATCGCGATTTCGGCGAGGGCGTCACCGCCGTCGTCGTGCGCGAGGCCGGCGCCGCGATCGACGAGGCGGGCGTGCTCGCCGCCCTCGCCGGCCGGCTCGCGCGCTACAAGCAGCCGAAGCGCGTGCTGTTCGTGGACGAACTGCCGCGCAACGCCATGGGCAAGGTGCAGAAGAACGCGCTGCGCGAGCGCTACGCCGATCTCTACGCGGAGGCCGAGGCGTCCTGACGCCGGCCTTAGCCGCCGGCGCGCGTCAGAGCCTCTGCTCGTCCGGCTCGGCGCTCTTCTCCAGCGTCTCCGCGAACTCCCGGAAGCGGCGCAGCGCCCGACCCATGGTCTCGGCGAGCTGGTCGATCTCCTTGTCGGTCGGCAGCCGCAGGGTCGGGCCGGAGCCGGGCTCCACAAGCTTCGGCTCCCCGGCCTTGGGCTCGACCGGGGCCGGAACCCCTGCGGCGAGCTTGCGCACCTGCTCCTCGAGCGCAGCCACGCGCTCCTCCAGCCTCCGGATCTCGGAGGGCTGCTCCGCCGCGCCGGCGGCGCGGCAGTCGTAGCCCTCGCCGACCGCGCGGCAGAAGGCGGTCGCGCCGGTTTCGCGGTCGAGCCGCAGGAAGCCGCCGTCGGCAGGCTTCAGCTCGTAGCGGTCGGGCCGCGGGCTCTCGGCCCCGGAGGCGGCGGGCGCCGCCAAGGCGAACATCGCCGCGGCGCAGAGACAGGCGAGCGAGCGCATGGGACGGTCCTCTCCACGGATTCCGGCTATGCCGCCGGCGAAGCGCGGCTCAGGGGAGATGGCGCTCAGAAGTCCGCCGTGTAGGGCGGCCGCCCGGTCTCCAGCGCTTCGTCCAGCAGGTCGAGGCGATCCTGCCCCCAGAACACCTCGCCGTCGAGCACATAGGCCGGCGAGCCGAAGACGGAGCCGGCGGCCGCCGCCGCGCGGTTCGCCTCGTAGGCGGCGGCCGTCGACGGCGTCTCGGCGCCGGCGAGCGTGCGCGCTGCGTCATGGCCGGCGGCGGTCAGCAGCTCGGCGAGCGTCGCGCGGTCGGTCAGGTCGCGCTCCTCCTCCCACACCGCGCGCAGCGCCGCCCCGATGAAGCCGGCCGGGTCCTCGCCCTGCTCCAGCAGCGACAGCACGCAGCCGTCGGCGAGGTCGGGCTCGAACGGCCAGTGCTTCGGGCGCAGCACCAGCGGCCGGCCGCGCTTCGCCGCCCAGCGCTGCAGCTCGACGAAGCGATAGCGCTGGCGCTGCACCGCGCGCTTGCCGAGCGGCAGGCCGCCGGTCTCGGCGAACAGGGCGCCGAGCTGCACCGGCTTCCACGCCACCTCGAGGCCGTGCTTCGCGACGAGCTCGGTGAACGGCGCGTGGCCGAGATGCGCCCAGGGCGAGAGCAGCGAGAAATAGACGTCGACGCGGCGTGGCATGCAGAACTCCTAAAGTCAGTCTCTCGAAAATGTCAGAATCAGCGCGCCGCGTCAGCCTCATCCGGCGCCGTGTCGACCGGCGCGGGCGGCGGCGTCTGCAGCGGCCGCCGGACGGGGGCGTAGCGGTCGGCCGGACCCGGCGGCAGCGTGCGGGGAAAGGTGACGATGAGGTTGAAGCGCGGCGCGTCGCCGAACTCGCGCAGGAACTCGAACTGCGCCCCGCGCTCGAGGAAGCGCTGCTCGCGAAGCTGGTCGATCGCGGCGAGCGCCGCCTCGGACGGCCGCCAGCGGAACTGGGCGAAGATCGCCCGCAGCGCCTCGCGGGCGGCGCGCCGCACCGCCGGGGCGGTGCGCGCGTCGAGCAGGTTGAGCTTGAGCCGGATCACGTCGAGCCGCCCGGGCTCCAGCCCGCGCGCCGAGACGAACAGGCTCGACGTCTCCTCGTCCGGGCCCGCCGCCGGCTTCACGAGATCGGTGACGCAGGTCCAGCCGCGCGCCGGCGGCTCGTCCTCGTGCAGCGTCGCGCCCGTGAGGCCCGCCCGCTGCAGCCCGTCGCAGAAGGCGCGCGGGACGATCCAGGGCAGCAGCACGAAGCGCGCCGGCCGGTCGGAAGCGGGCGCGGTCAGGTAGAGGGAGACGTCGCGGGGCAGGTCCTTGAGCAGGTCGCGCGGGTCCTGAACGCGCGGCGCCGGGGCTGCGATCGGCGCGGGGTCCGGCGTGCGCGTGTGATGGCGCCGCCACGACAGGCCGAACACGAGCGCGCAGGCGAAGGCTGCGGCCGCGATCGCGACGACGATGGTGGTGAGGCGGCTCGACGACATGGCGCGCTCCGGCCGCGCCGGACGCGCGACCCGTCATGTCCGATAGACGAGCGCCGCGGGCCGCGGCAAGCGCGCGCCTGCCGCGGCTCCCGTCAGGCCGCCGCGGAGGCCGGCTCCGAAGCGCCGCCGAAGCGGCCGTAGAAGGTTTCGCCCTTGGCCGCGAGGTCGAGCAGCAGCGCGTTGGGACGGAAGCGTTCGCCGTGGATTTCGGCGAGCGCCAAGGCGAGCCTGACGAAGCGCTCCGCGCCCATGGCGTCGATCCACGACAGCGGCCCGCCGGTGTAGGGCGCGAAGCCGAAGCCGAGGATCGCGCCGACATCCGCCTCGCGCACGTCGGTGATCACGCCCTCCTCGACCGTGCGCGCGGCTTCGAGCGCCTGCGCCACGAGCAGGCGGTTCCTGAGCTCTGCGACGTCGAGCGTCTCCGGATCGAGCTTCACCTCCTGCAGGTCGGCGAGCCCCGGCCAGAGGCTCTTCTTCCCCTGTTCAGGATAGTCGTAGAACCCCTTGCGGTTCTTGCGCCCGAGCCGACCTTCCTTCTCGACCAGCGTCCGCAGCAGCTTCTCCTGCGCGGGGTTGACCGCCGCGTCCCCGAGCTGGGCGCGGGTGGAGTCGATGATCTTGAGCCCGAGATCGAGCGCCACCTCGTCGTTGAGCGACAGCGGGCCGACCGGCATGCCGGCCTGGCGGGCGACGTTCTCGATCATGGCCGCGGGCACGCCCTCGGTCAGCATCAGATGGCCTTCGAGCATGTAGGCGATGACGCAGCGGTTGGCGAAGAAGCCGCGCGAGTCCTTCACCACGATCGGCGTCTTCTTGATGGCGCGGACGTAGTCGAGCGCGAGCGCGAGCGCCTCGTCGCCGGTCCGTTCGCCGACGATCAGCTCCACCAGCAGCATCTTGTCGACCGGCGAGAAGAAGTGGATGCCGACGAAGCGCTCGGGCCGCTTCGAGGCCTTGGCGAGGCCGGTGATCGGCAGCGTGGAGGTGTTGGAGGCGAAGATCGCGTCCTCGCGCAGCACCGCCTCGACCTTGGCGACCACCTCGGCCTTCACCTTCGGGTCCTCGAACACCGCCTCGATCACGAGGTCGCAGTCGGCGAGCGCGGCGTAGTCCGGCGTCGCGGTGATGCGCCCGAGCAGCGCGTCGCGCTCGGAGCCGGAGACGCGGCCCTTGGCGACCTCGGTCGAGATCAGCTTCTGGGCGTGCTCCTTGCCCTTGTCGGCGGCGTCCTGGTCCCGATCGACCAGAACCACCTCGAGCCCGGCCCGCGCGGTGACGTAGCCGACGCCGGCGCCCATGAAGCCCGCGCCGACGATTCCGACCTTCTTCAGCGGCAGCTCGCCCGCGCCCTTCGGCCGGCGCGCGCCCTTGTTCAGCTCCTGCATGGAGACGAACAGCGTGCGGATCATCGCCGCCGCCTCAGGCGAGCGCAGCACCTTGGCGAAGTGGCGGCTCTCGACGGTGAGCGCGAGATCCATCGGCAGCTGCAGGCCGTCGAACACCACCTGCAGCATGGCGCGGATCGCGGGGTAGTTGTCCTGGGTCTCACGGCGGTAGATGGCGTTCGCCGGCGGGAAGGTCATGAAGCCGGACTTCGACCACACCGGCCCGCCGGGCAGCTTGAAGCCCTTCTCGTCCCACGGCTTCACCGCCTTGCCGCCCTCGCGGATCCAGTCCTTGGCGCGGCCGATCATCTGGTCCTTCGGCAGCACCTCGTCGACCAGGCGCATAGCGCGCGCCTTGTCCGGCCGGATCTGCTCGCCCTTCATCAGCATCTGCAGCGCGTCCTGCGGCGGCAGCATGCGGGCGACGCGGGTGGTGCCGCCGGCGCCGGGGAACAGGCCGACCTTCACTTCGGGCAAGCCGACGCGGGTCGACGGGTCGTTGGAAACGATGCGGTAGTGGCAGGCGAGCGCGAGCTCGAACGCGCCGCCGAGGCACACGCCGTCGATCGCCGCCACCCACGGCTTGCCCGACGTTTCGATGAACCGGTAGAGCTGGCTGAGCTTACGGCTCTCCTCGAACACGGCCTTCGCCGCCGCCTCCTCGCCACGCGTCGCCTTCTCGGCAGCGTAGAGCCGGGCGAGGCCCTCCAGCATGGTCAGGTCGGCGCCGCCGGAAAACGCCTTCTTTCCCGACGAGACCACCACGCCCTTGATCGCCTCGTCGCCCGCGACGCGCCTGGCGATCTCCGCCAGCTCCGCGATCGCGTCGGCGGAGAGCACGTTCATGGAGCGGCCGGGCATGTCCCAGACGACGGACAAGATTCCGTCGCCGTCGAGCTCGGTGTGGAAGTTGGTCTCGGTCATCTGTCGTCTCCGTCATCCCGGACGGCCGAAGGCCGATCCGGGATCGTCAGCCGAAAAAGCGCTTCAAGTGCAGAACGATCCCGGCTCTCGCTTACGCTCGGCCGGGATGACGAACCGGGTCACACCCGCTCGATGATGGTCGCAGTGCCCATGCCGGCGCCGATGCACAGCGTCACCAGCGCGGTGGATTGGCCCGAGCGCTCCAGCTCGTCGATCGCCGCGCCGAGAATCATCGCGCCGGTGGCGCCGAGCGGGTGGCCAAGCGCGATCGCGCCGCCGTTCGGGTTCACCTTCGCGGGATCGAGGCCGAAGGCCTGCAGGTAGCGCAGCACGACGGCCGCGAAGGCCTCGTTGACCTCGAACAGGTCGATGTCGCCAATCTCCATGCCGGCGCGGGCCAGCACCTTCTTCGTGACGTCGACCGGACCGGTCAGCATCAGCGCGGGCTCCGAGCCGATGTTGGCGAAGGCCCTGATCCGCGCGCGGGGCTTGAGGCCCGCCCTGTCGCCGGCCTCCTTCGACCCCACGAGGACGGCGGCCGCGCCGTCGACGATGCCGGAGGAGTTGCCGGCATGGTGCACGTGATTGACGCGCTCGACGTCGGGGTGCGCATACACGGCGACGGCGTCGAAGCCGCCCATCTCGCCCATCTCGGCGAAGGAGGCCTTAAGCGAGCCCAGCGACTGCATGGTCGTCTCGGGCCGCATGTGCTCGTCGCGGTCGAGCAGGATCAGCTCGTTGACGTCCCGCACGGGCACGACCGACTTTGCGAAGCGTCCCTCTCCCCACGCCGCGCCGGCGCGCTTCTGGCTCTCGACCGCGTAGGCGTCGACGTCATCGCGGGAGAAGCCGTATTTGGTCGCGATCAGGTCGGCCGAGACGCCCTGCGGCATGAAGTAGGACTTCACCGCGATCGCCGGGTCCATCGGCCAGGCGCCGCCGGAGGCGCCGATGCCGACGCGGCTCATGCTCTCGACGCCGCCGCCGACCACAAGGTCGTGCTGGCCGGACATCACCTGGGCGGCGGCGAAGTTCACCGCGTCGAGCCCCGAGGCGCAGAAGCGGTTGATCTGCACGCCCGGCACCCGGATGCCGTAGTCGGCGGCGAGCGCCGCCGCGCGGGCGATGTCGCCGCCGGCCTCGCCGACCGGATCGACGCAGCCGAGCACGACGTCGTCGATGGTCTCGGTCGCGAGGTTGTTGCGGTCGGCGATCGCCCGGAGCGCGGTGGTCGCGAGGCCGAGCGTGGAGACCTCGTGCAGCGCTCCGTCGGGCTTGCCGCGCCCGCGGGGGGTGCGGACCGCGTCATAGATGTAGGCCTCGGGCATCGGTGTCTTCCCTTTGGCGTGGTCGCGCTCCGGCGCGGCCGGAGGCTGTCGGAATGTCGCGGAGGGCCCAGCCTAGACGGCTGGGACGCTTTCGCCCGGCATCAGATCGTAGGGGCTCCGCCATCCCGGCAGCGCTCGCAGGCGGGCGAGCCAGCGGGTCATGGCGGGATAATCGGCGAACGGAACGCCGATCTCGTCCTCGAACTGCAGATAGGCGCACAGGGACAGGTCCGCGATCGTCGGACGGCCGCCGACGACGAAATCCTTGTCGGCGAGATGCGCGTCGAGCACCGCGTAGGCGTTCGCGGTCCGCCTGTGCAGGAAGGCCGTGACCTCGCTCTCGCCGCCGCCGGCCTTGGAGCGGAGGAACCGCAGGGTCGCCGTGTAGCTGGTGAGCTTGTGGTTGTCGAACAGGATCCAGCGCCAGATCTCGCGGCTCTCCGCCTTCGTCTCGGCGCCGAACCGGCCGAGCGTCTCGGCGAGATAGTCGAGGATCACGCCGGACTGGGACAATGTGAGCTCGCCGTGGCGCAGCACCGGGGCTTCGCCCATCACGTTGAGCGCGCGAAACGCCGCGCCGTGGGTCTCGCCGTTGAAATAGTCGACGAAGACCGGCTCCCAGTCCGCGCCGCACAGCTCCAGCATGATCGCCGGCTTGTAGGCGTGCCCGCTGTCGGCGAAGCAGTGGAGCTGGTACTCGGCCATGGGCGCCCTCAAAACGCCTCGGCCGGCAGCGCCATGACGGCGTCGGCCCCGGCCGAGATCGCGGCGAGACGGGTCGCGGTCTCGGGCAGGCAGCGCTCGATGAAGAAGCGGCCGGTGGTCAGCCGGGCCTCCATCCGCGCGGCGTCGCCCTCGCCGGACGCCTGCTTGGCGAGCGCGGTCTTCGCGATCCGCGCCCACATGTAGCCGAGGGCGACGAGACCGAGCAGATGCATGAAGTCGGTCGCGCCGGCGCCGGCGTTCTCCAGCTTGCGCATGGCGTGCATCATGAACCAGGTCGCGGCCTTCTGCAGGTCGTCGCGGGCCTTCTTCAGGGCTTCCAGGAAGGGCTTCAGGTCACGGATGCCGCCGTTCTCCTTGATGAAGCCGTCGATCTCCTTGAACAGCGCCATGATCGCCCGGCCGCCGTCGCGGCCGAGCTTGCGGCCGACGAGGTCCATGGCCTGCACGCCGTTCGCGCCCTCGTAGATCATGGCGATGCGGGCGTCGCGGACGAACTGCTCCATGCCCCACTCGGCGACGTAGCCGTGCCCGCCGAACATCTGCTGGGCCTTCACGGTGTTGTCGAAGCCGACATCGGTGATCACGCCCTTGATGACGGGCGTGAGCAGGCCCATCAGGTCGTCGCCGGCCTGCTTGTCCTTGGCGTCGTCGCTGGCGTGGCCGACGTCGCCCTTGAGCGAGGTCCACAGGATCAGCGCGCGCGCCGCCTCGTTGAAGGCCTTGATCGACAGCAGCGTGCGCCGGACGTCCGGATGCACGATGATTGGGTCGGCGGGCTTCGCCGGCTCCTTCGGGCCCGAGAGCGCGCGGCCCTGCAGGCGGTCCTTGGCGTAGGCGACCGCGTTCTGGTAGGCGACCTCGGACTGGGCGAGGCCCTGGATGCCGACGCCGAGCCGCGCCTCGTTCATCATCGTGAACATGGCGGGCAGGCCGCGGTTCTCCTCGCCGACGAGCCAGCCGGTCGCGCCGTCGTAGTTCATCACGCAGGTGGCGTTGCCGTGGATGCCCATCTTGTGCTCGATCGAGCCGCAGGACACCGCGTTGCGCTCGCCCGGCGCGCCGTCGGCGTCGAGCCTGAACTTCGGCACCACGAACAGCGAGATGCCCTTGGTGCCCTCGGGCGCGCCCTCGATGCGGGCCAGCACGAGGTGCACGATGTTCTCGGTCAGGTCGTGCTCTCCGGCCGAGATGAAGATCTTGGTGCCGGTGATGCGGTAGGAGCCGTCGCCGTTCGGGACCGCCTTGGTCTTGATCAGGCCGAGGTCGGTGCCGCAATGCGGCTCCGTCAGGTTCATGGTGCCGGTCCAGGTCCCGGCGATCATCTTGGGCAGATAGGTCTGCTTCAGCTCGTCGGAGCCGTGCAGGGTGAGCGCCGCGATCGCGCCCTGCGTCAGACCGGGATACATGGCGAGCGCCATGTTCGCGGCCGAGGCGTATTCGTTGACGATGGCGGCGATCGTGTGCGGCAGGCCCTGCCCGCCATAGTCCGGATCGGCCGAGAGCCCGATCCAGCCGCCTTCCGCGAAGGCGTCGTAGGCGGCCTTGTACCCCTTGGGCGTGGCGACCGAGCCGTCGGCGGAGCGCGTGCAGCCCTCGACGTCGCCCGAGCGGTTCACCGGCTGGAGCACCTCCTCGCAGAGCTTCGCGCTTTCGAGCAGCACCGCCTCGACCACGTCGCGCGAGGCGTCCGCGAACCCCGGGAGGTTGGCGTGACGGTCGAATCCGAGCACGTCATAGAGGAGGAAAAGAGTGTCCTCGACAGGGGCCTTGTAGCTGGGCATCAAGTCCGCTCGCCTTAGTGTGTGTATGCACTATACCCGCGGCCCAACGTCGCGCAATCGCTTTCGGGTTATTCTTCCGGGGGGCCTCCGGACCCGCGCGGGGCCGGGAAATGCGCAAGCGCGCTCTCGAGGTCGGCGGTGCGGAACGGCTTCTGGAGCGTGCGGGCGGTCGGGTATCGGGAGCCGACTCCGCTCTCGCCGTAGCCGGTCGTGAACACGATCCGGACGCCCTTTTCGGTCAGCACGTCGGCGATCGGAAAGCTTTTCTCGCCGCCGAGATTGACGTCGAGCAGCGCCCCGTCGACCTCCTCCACATCGAGCATGGCGAGCGCCTGCGCCACGCTCCCGGCAGGGCCGACGACCGTCACGCCCTGGTCGATCAGCATGTCCTCGATCATCATCGAGATCATCGCCTCGTCCTCGACGACGAGGATGCGCAGTCCTGAAAGCGGGCGGTCTGTCATTGCGGTGCGACTTTCTCGGAGAACGGCGTCCGGAAGGTGAAGATCACGCCTTCGGCCGCGAAGTCGAGCCGGGCCTCGCCGCCGAGCTCCTGCGCGACGCCACGTTCGATCAGGCGGGAACCATAACCACGCCGAGTCGGCGGCGACACGGCGGGACCGCCGGTTTCGCGCCATTCGACGGCCACGATTTCGTTTTCACGGTCGATCGACCAGGCCGCGTCGACGCGGCCCTCGCTGACCGAAAGGGCGCCGAACCGCGCCGCGTTGGCGGCGAGCTCGTGCAGCGTCATCGCCATCGTCACCGCCGCGTTCGGCGACAGCCGGACGCCGGCGCCCGATATGGCGATCCGGTCCGGACGCTCGCTCGCGTAGGGAGCGAGGACCAGCCGGACGATCTCGTCGAGGCTCGCGCTCGACCACGCCTCGCGCGTCAGCAGGTCGTGCGCGCTCGACAGCGCCATCAGCCGGGCGTCGAACACCTGCTCGAAGGCGGCCGGGTCGCGCACGGTCCGGCGGGTCTGGCGCGCGATCGCCTGAACGGTCGCGAGGTTGTTCCTGACGCGGTGGTTCAGCTCGGCCAGCAGGAGCGCGCGCACCCGCTCGGCCTCGCGCCGCTCGGATATGTCCGCCGCTACGGCGAGGAAACTGCTCGGCCGGCCGCGCTCGTCGACGAGGCGCGTGACGTTGGTCACGGCCCAGACCAGCGAGCCGTCGGGCCGCAGATAGCGTTTCTCGAACTCGAAGGACTGGCCCGTCGCGCTGGCCTCGGCCATGCGGCGCGTGCTTTCCGCCCGGTCGTCCGGATGAGTGACCTGCTCGACCGTCGCGGAGGCCAGCTCCTCCGCGCTGCGGCCGAGCAGGCGCTTCATCGCGTCGTTCGTGCGCAGGAAGCGGCCGTCGAGCGAGACCTCGGCCATGCCGACGGCCGCCTGCCCGAAAATCGCGGCGGAGCGAAGCTCGCTTTCCCGCAGCCGCGCCGTCGCGCGCGCTTCGGACAGGGCGAGCTGCAGCCGGTCGGCGGCTTCCTGCGCCGTCTCGATCTCGCGCTGCGTCCACCGCCGCGGCCGGTCGTCGTTCACGAACAGGAACGCGAAGGTGCGGCCTTCGCGCGTGATGGGAACGAGCAGATTGGCGACGACGCCGATCGCGCCGAACGCCTCCGCCGGACCGCCGCCGAGGCGCTCTTCCGTCCGCACGTCCGCGACCGCGACGACGCGGCCCGAAAGCAGTTCGCCCCGCGCCTGCTCGCCGTAGCGATCGAGCTCATAGCGGCGCCCGGCGAGGCTTTCGAGGCCCGCTCCGCGCCAGTCGCCGAGCACTAGGCAGGTGGAGTCGCTGTGGTCGACCTCGGCGTAACCGACCCGCGCGGCGGCGAGATGGCCGCCGATCGCCTCCAGCGCCGAGGCGAGAACCGCGTCCGGATCGACGTCCGGACCGGCGCCGTCGCGGAGCAGATCTCCGAATCCGAGCAGGAATTTCTGCGCCCGCGTCGTCTGGACCCTGTCGGTGGTCTCGACGCCCTGATTGAACACGCCAGCGATCGCGCCGCGCTCGTCGAAGATCGGGGTGATGCTGTAGTCCCAATAGGTCTCGACGACCGATGCGCCACGGCGCATCGGCAGCATCTGATCGAACGTCGAAAACCCCTTTCCGGTCGCGACCACATGGGCGAACTGGTCGCCGACCACATGCCAGATGTCCGGCCACACCTCGGCTGCGGGGCGTCCGAGCGCCAGGGGATGGCGGTCGTCCGCGACCGGCCGCCAGGCGTCGTTGTAGAGCAGCCGTAGCTCGGGACCCCAGTACACCGCGGTCGGATAGCTGGAGTTCAGGCAGATGCCGAGCGCGGCCTTGAGCGGCGCCGGCCAGCCCTCCACCGGCCCGAGCGGAGTCGCGGACCAGTCGTGGTCCCGAATCCGCCTCGCCATTTCTCCGTCGCCTCGCAGCACCGAAAGCGCTTTCCCCGTTCCAGCGCGCGACTTGGCCGCCTTCTGGCGCGCCACACGCAGCCCCGCCGTTATGGGGATTCCGCGCGGCTTCGACAGGGCGTCACCGCCTCGCGGGCAGGAATTATTTTGTGACATCGGACGGGCGACGGTGGCCTGATGCCACCTCGTCCGCCCGCCGGGCGCGAAAAGCGGCCGCGACGCGCGCTTCGCCCGGCCTTGGCCGCATTCCTCGCCGATTGAGGGCGACCATCCGATCGCCTCGCGCAGCAATGGACCTGATTCGAATGACGACCGGCTTCCGCGCGCCGCTCCTCCTGCTCGCCGTTCTCGCCATGGCGTTCGCGGCCCTGATCGCCGGGCCCGTCGGGGCGCAGACCCCGGCCGCGGCGCCCCAGCCGATCGCCACCATCGACTCCGCCCGCGCCGAGCTCGACCAGATCGAGGCGACGCTGAAGCGGGAAGACCTGAGCGACCAGGAGCTCAGCGCGCTGCGCAACCGCATCGAGCCGCTGTCGGTCGGCGTCGGCGAGGCCGTGGAGCTGCTCGGACCGCAGCTTTCGGCCGCCGACGCCCGACTCGCCCAGATCGGGCCGAAACCTGCGGACGGCGAGCCCGCCGAGAGTCCCGACGTCGCGAAGGAGCGCGACGCCCAGACCGCCGCGCGCCAGAAGGTCGACGAGCAGATCAAGCGCGGCCGCCTGCTGCAGGTCGAGGCCAGCCAGGTCGGCGACCAGATCACCCAGCGCCGCCGCGAGCTGCTCGCCAAGCGCCTGTTCGAGCGCAGCCGCTCGCTGCTCGACCCCACGCTCTGGATCGAGACGGTGACGACCATCCCGCGCGAGGCGCGCAGCGTGCAGCTCCTGGCCTCTGACTGGAGCGCGGTGATCGGGCGCAACCTCTCGCCTTCGTCGATCCTCGCCGCGCTGGGGTCGATCCTGGCCGCGCTCATCCTGCTGCTCCCCGGCCGGCGCTGGCTCGCCGACCTCGGGCAGCGGCTCGTGGTCGAGCAGATGCCGAAGACGCGGCTGCGCCGGTCGTCGACCGCCATGCTGGTGGTGATCGCCTCCACGCTCGCGCCCGCCCTCGCCATGCTCTCGCTCTACTGGGGCCTTCGGATCGCCGGGTGGCTGCCCGAGCGCGTCGCGCCGCTCGCGGTCGCGGCCGTCTGGGCGGCCGGCTTCCTTGGCCTGACCCACGGGCTGATGCGCGCCTTCCTGACGCCCGGCCGCCCCTCGTGGCGCCTGATCGAGCTGTCCGAGAACGCGATCGCCGAGATCAAGAACCAGCCGATGTGGTGCGCGCTGGTGTTCGTCGTCGGCCGGCTGTTCGACCGCTTCAACGATATGATCGTGGCGAGCCTGTCGGCCTCGATCGTCGTCAGCGGCGTGTTCGCCGTGGCGAACGCCGGCACCTTCGCGCTCGCGCTCCGGCGGGTGCGCGCGGCGGAGCGGCTCGAGGACGCGGAAGCCGCAAGCCAGGGCCAGAGCGCCGACCGCTTCGGCGGCCCGTTCGCGCTGCTGCTGCGCCTGCTCGCCTGGGTCGCGGTCGCGACCGTGCTGCTGTCGGCCGCCACCGGCTACATCGCCTTCGCCCAGTTCCTCGCGAACCAGGTGATCTGGATCGCGGTGGTGCTGTCGCTGCTGTTCCTGCTGCTGGTGTTCGTCGACGACCTGCTGTCGACCGGCCTGTCGGCGGACACCCCCCTCGGCAAGGCGATCAGCGGCGCGACCGGCGTGCGGGCGGAATCGCTGGAGCAGATCGGCGTGGTGCTGTCGGGCGTCGCCCGCGTGGCGCTGATCGGCGTCGCGGCGATCATCCTGCTCGCGCCATGGGGCCTCGAATCCACCGACGTGTTCTCGTGGCTCCGCTTCGCCGTCAACGGCGTCCGCGTCGGCGACATCAACATCTCGATCGCAGGCGTCCTCGGAGCCGTGCTGCTCGTCGTCCTCGGCTTCGCGCTCACCAAGATCGTGCAGCGCTGGCTCGACCGCGACCTGCTGCCTAAGACGCGGATGGACACCGGCCTGAAGGCCTCGATCAACACCGGCGTCGGCTATATCGGCGGCATCACCGTGATCGTGATCGCGGTGTCCTATCTCGGCTTCAGCCTCGACCGCCTCGCGATCGTCGCCGGCGCGCTGTCGGTCGGCATCGGCTTCGGCCTGCAGGCGGTGATCTCGAACTTCGTCTCGGGCGTCATCCTGCTGGCCGAGCGTCCGATCAAGGCCGGCGACTGGATCGTCATCGGCTCCGACCAGGGCAACGTCCGGCGCATCTCGGTGCGCTCGACCGAGATCGAGCTGTTCGACCGCTCGACGCTGATCGTGCCGAACTCCGACTTCATCACCAAGAGCGTCAAGAACGTCACGCACGGCAACCCGGTCGGCCGGGTGCAGATCGAGCTGACGATCGCGGCCGACGTCGATCCGGCGGAGGTGAAGAAGCTGCTGCTCGCGACCGCGAAGGCGCATTCCTCGGTGCTCGCCTTCCCCGAGCCGCAGGTGTTCTTCAACAGCCTCGGCAAGGCCGACAACACGTTCGCGCTGTTCGCGAGCGTGGCGAGCCCGCGCCAGGCCTCGAGCGTGAAGAGCGACCTCAACTTCGCGCTGGTGAAGGCGTTCAAGGCCGCCGGCGTCGCGATCGGCGGCGCCGCCGCGCCGAGCCTGCCGGAGGCGGTCGACCGCGTCGGCGAGGTGCTGGCGCGGCTGTCCCGTCCCGTGCCCGGCCTCGAACCGGCGCCGCCCCACGACGCCTCCCGCGCGCCGCTCAGCGACGAGCCGCCGGCCGAGCCGCAGGCAACGAAGTCTTAACCGCGGCGGGGCTGAACCTGCCCGCCCCATCCGCCGCCAAGGAACGCCCCATGGCCCCCACCGCCTCGCGCGCCACGGCGCTCGCCGTCCTTCTGGGCGCCCTCGCCGGCTGCTCCAGCGGTCCGGTCGCGCCGCCCCCGTCCTCGACGCCGAGCGTCTACCAGAGCATGTCGAAGCCCGGCGCGGTCCTCGACCGCCGGGCGGCGGCCGACATGATCTCCGACCTCCGCCGCGCCAACGGGCTGCCGCCGGTCACGCTCGACCCCGCGCTAAACCGCTTCGCCGACGAGCAGGCGCAGGCCATGGCGCGGGCGGACAAGCTCAGCCATTCGGTCGCCGGCACGCTGAAGCAGCGGATCGCGCGCTCGGGCTACCGCAACGGCGGCATGGTCGAGAACGTGGGCGCCGGCCACGACACGCTCGCCGACGCCTTCGCGGGCTGGCGCCATTCCCCGTCCCACCTCAGGAACATGCTGGCGCCGAAGATGACGCGCGTCGGCATCGCCGCCGCCCGCGCGCCGCACTCCCGCTACGAGGTATTCTGGGCCATGGCGATGGCGGATCCGAACGATCCGCGGCCGGTCGTGGCCGGCGGAGCGCCCGCCGGCGCGTCAGGCCCGGCCGCGCCGCCCTTCCTGTTCGGCGGCGGCAACTGAGCTCAGCTCCCCGGCCGCTCAGTCGAGCGGCGCGCCGAAGCGGCCGACGCCCGGCAGGTTGATCGCCGGACGTCGCAGCTCGACGCCCGCGACCGCGCCGAGAATGTTGAGCTCGAAACCCTCGTACCAGCCGATCGTCACCCCGGCGTAGCCGCCGAGCGTCAGCCGCAGGCCGGTCTTCGACGGCGTCAGCGCGATCCAGCGGCCGTCATGCGGATAATCCTTGCCGACCGCCGTCGTCGGCAGCTTGGCCTCGAGCTCCGGCGCGGCCGCCATCACGGCGGCGACGAAGGTGTTGGAGTTCGGCCCCGGCCAGGCGCGGTAGTCGCCATAGGCGCTGTGCGCGTAGCCGGCGATCGCCTTCCGGATCTTGGGAATCGCCGCCTCGGCCAGCGCGCCGTCGGCGGCGAACACCGTCTCGGGGACGCGCCCGAACCAGCGGCCGTCGGCGACGAAGCCGTTCACCCGGATCGGCTCGCCCCAGGCGGTGTAGTCGTAGCGTTCATAGGCGTCCGCGCCTTTCGGCTTCACGACGATCCAGCAATGGGTGGCGAAGATCCCGCGCCAGCGCACGGTGCGGGCGGCGAACACCCGCACGACGGCCTCGGGTTGCTCCGCCGCCGGCCGGAGCAGACCGGCGCTGGAGCGGTCGGCCGTGCTCCAGTCGCGATGGCGGTCGCCGAGCGCGTAGAGCGCCGCCGACACCGCGATCGGGGCGAGGAACAGCACGACGAAGGCGAGCGAGGCGATGCCGAGAACGCGCAGGATCATGGAACGGAGGGCTGGAACGTGGCGGGCTTGAGCCGGAGATAGGCCTCAGGCCCGGCGCGCGGTAGCGTCGGCTCCGATTCGTGACCGCGGCGCGCAGCCGCATCCGGCGAAAGGCGCGAAGACAACATGCACGCGCGCAACGCGCTTTTCCTCGCGCCGCTCGTGGCGCTGGCTCTGACCGGCTGCGCCGGAGACCCGCGGCCGGCGCCCCCGCAGGCCGCGGCGGCGGCCACAAGCACCGCGCGCTACGCCTGCGACGATGGCGGCTTCCTGTCGATCCGGTTCCTTCCGGACGCGGCCGCCGTCACCATGGTCGACGGCTCCACCGCGACTCTCGCCAGGCGGGCGGCCGCCTCAGGCCTCTGGTACGCGTCGGGGGATTTCGAGCTTCGCGGCTCCGGCGACGTCGCCGTCTGGACCGCGCGGGGCTCGCGGCCGACCTCGTGCCTCGCGACCTGACCTCAGGCCGGGGAGAGGACGCCCGCAGCCGGCGCGCTCTCGCGTCGCGAGGCGGCGATGACGCAGCGGCCCTTGCCGGCCATCTTGGCCTGGTAGAGCGCGGCGTCCGCGGCGTCGAGCAGCATCGGCACACTGTCGCCGTTCTCCGGCACCAGCGCGACGCCCACGCTGACGCCGATCCGCACGCTCACCCCGTCGCCGAGGTCGTAGGGCGCTCCGATCTCGCGGATCAGCCGCTCGCCCAGCAGCGAGGCCTTGGGCGCCTCCACGTCGCGGGCGATCACCACGAACTCGTCGCCGCCGATGCGCGCCGCCACGTCGCCGGAGCGGAGCAGCCGCTTGAGCCGCTCGGCGGCGATGGTCAGCAGGCGGTCGCCCTTGGCGTGGCCATGGGTGTCATTGACGCTCTTGAAGCCGTCGAGATCGAGATAGAGCAGCGCCAGCCCGTCCTCCGACCGGCCGCCGCTGTTGTCGATCGCCCGCATCAGGCCGAACCGGTTGGACAGGCCGGTCAGAACGTCGTGGCGCGCCTGATGGGCGTGCTCCCGCTCCGCCCGCATCGTGGCGACCAGCAGAGCGTTCAGCTTGTAGCCGGCCATGCGCATGCTGATGAGGTAGAACGGGATCTGGATGAAGGTGACGAACATCACCGGCTCGCCCGAAAACGGCGCCGCGAGGCAGGTGGGCCCGAGAGCCAGGATCGTCATGACGGCCGACAGGCGCGGCGCGCCGAAATTCCGGAAGCAGATGCCGCCGACCATCGCCGCCGCCGACATGCAGGCGATCGTGGAGGCCACCCAGTCGCCGCTCAGCAGCGTGATGAAGGCGCCGAAGCCCACGCTCGCCGCCCACAGGCAGCCGAGCGCGAGATAGAGGTCGGTCGGGGTCTCCCGGCCCTCCGCCGCGCGGCGGAACGAGGCCAGCAGCACCGCGAGCCGCACCAGGCAGAGCGCCACCTCGACCCCGAGCCACGTCAGGAACAGCGTGTGCGGAAGCCGGTAGGCGATGATGGCCGCGACCATGATCGAGTTGACGACGCCGCCCGCGAAGATCGGCAGGGTGCCGTGCAGGCTGCGGATCAGGTCGTGCCGGATGTCGACGGGAACGTCCGGGCCGGGATAGGCCAGCCACCGCGTAGCGGGCCACCGGGGCAGGCTGAAGACGCTGGTATCGCTGCGCATGAACGTCGGGATGCCAGAGTCAGGGGTTTGCCGGACTTCGAGCTTGTGCACCGCCGCATAACGGGCGAACCGATCGTGATCAAGCGTAAAGAACAAGAAATGCTCGCGCTATGAGCCGTAATGAAAATGACGGCCGGGCCTCGGCGCGGCGAGAGGAGGAGCATCCATGACGGAACGTTTGCGTGAGCGCGGCCCGGAGCCGCTGATGCCGGGCTTCCGCCTGCTGGACGCCGACGTCGGCGACGGCGTCACGATCCGGGCGGCGATCGCGGGCGACGGGCCGCCGCTCCTGCTGCTGCACGGCCACCCGCAGACCCATGTGACCTGGCGGAAGATCGCGCCGGCGCTCGCCCGCCGCTTCACGGTGATCGCGCCCGACCTGCGCGGCTACGGCGACAGCTCCAAGCCCGCCGGCGGCGGCGACCACGCCGCCTATTCGAAGCGCGCCATGGCGCGGGACCAGGTCGCGCTGATGCGCCTGCTCGGCCACGAGCGGTTCCCGGTCGTCGGCCACGACCGCGGCGGCCGCGTCGCGCACCGCATGGCGCTCGACCATCCGTCGGCCGTCGAGCGGCTCGCCGTGTTCGACATCGCGCCGACGGCGACGATGTACGCCCGCGCCGATCGGGCCTTCGCAACGCAGTATTTCTGGTGGTTCTTCCTCATCCAGCCGGCGCCGCTGCCCGAGCGGATGATCCTCGCCGACGTCGAGTTCTTCCTGCGCGAGCACGTCGAGCGGCAGAACAAGATCGCCGGCGCGACCGAGCCGGAGGCCTTCGCGGAGTATCTGCGCTGCTACCGCTCGCCCGAGGGCGTCCACGCGGTGTGCGAGGACTACCGCGCGGCGGCCTCGATCGATCTCGAACACGACGCGGCCGACGCCGACCGCCGCGTGGAGGCGCCGCTGCTGGCGCTGTGGGGCGCGCGCGGCGTGGTCGGGCGCACCTACGACGTGCTCGCGACCTGGCGCGAGAAGGCGCTGGACGTGCGCGGCGGCGCGCTCGACTGCGGCCACACGCTGCAGGAAGAGCTTCCGGATGAAACCCTTGAGCAGATCGAGGCGTTCGTCTTGCGCGAACAGTGAAACGAAATGGAAAGCCGAAGGCGCGCGCCGACGGTCGCAGTCATGACCGTGCGGCGGGACGGGCATGCGTAGACTTAAGCGCATCCGCCGCCCATATCGGGAACGACGAACGGCCATTCACCGTTCTTTAAGCGTAACCGCTAAAATCTTACGGACTGCAAGGACCCTCGGGGCCGTCGGTTTCGTTTGGCAGGTATGCGATGCAAGACGGGACGAAACAGATGCTCGACCTTCACGTTCAACGCGAGATCGGCGACCGGCTGAGAAAGTCGCTGCCGCAGCAGACCGGGCAGGAACTGCCCGGCAAGCTCGCCTCGCTGCTCGACGACCTCCGCCGCATGGAGCGGCCGCGCGACCGCCAGCGCTGAGCGCGGCTCACAGCCCCAGCGCGCAGCGCGCGGCGAGACGTCCGAGAAAACCCTCGAGCGCCGCCAACTGGCTTTCCTCCAGAAACTCGTCCGCCGTATGCGCCTGGCGGATCGACCCCGGCCCGCAGACCACCGTCGGAACGCCGGCCGCCTGAAAGTGTCCGGCCTCCGTGCCATAGGACACCGCGAAGGCCCGGTTCTGGCCCGCGAGCTGGAACGCCAGCGTCTCCGCCCGCGAGCCCGGGTCCGGCGCGAGGCCCGGAACAACGCCGACCAGCTCCGTCGCGATCGCAGCCTCCGGCGCGGTGAGGCGCATCGCCGGCAGCAGTTGCTCCTCCGCGAAACGCGCGAGACGGTCCGCCGGCTCGTCCTCGTCGATGCCCGGCAGCCCGCGGAAACCCCACGAGATCCGGCAGCGCTCCGGCACGATGTTCGCCGCCGAGCCGCCCTCCACCACCCCGACCGTGACCGTGGTCTCCGGCGGATCGAACCGCCCGGACGGATCGCCCGCGATGGCGAAGGCCTCGCGCATGCGGTCGAGCTCGCCGATCAGGCGGCCCGCGGCGATCACCGCGTTCGCCCCGAGCTGCGGCATGCTGGCGTGCGCGGCCCGGCCCGTGACCACCGTCTCATAGGCGAACACGCTCTTGTGGGCGTCGACCACCCTCATCTCGGTCGGCTCGCCGACGACGCAGAGCAGCGGCTTCGGCAGATCGAGCCCGAAGCGCGCGATGGTCGGGGCGACGCCGGTGCAGCCGGTCTCCTCGTCATAGGAGAACAGCAGATGGACCGGCGTCCGCAGGCCCGCGCGAAGCAACGCCGGCACGGCCGCGAGCGCGCCGGCCAGGAAGCCCTTCATGTCGCACGCGCCGCGGCCGTAGAGGCGGCCGTCGCGCGCCGTCAGCCGGAACGGGTCGGCGCTCCAGCCGGAGCCGTCGGCCGGCACCACGTCGGTATGGCCCGAGAGCAGCACGCCGCCGCAGTCGGCCGGGCCGATGGTGGCGAATAGCGCGGCCTTGCCCGGATCGGACGGGTCCGGCGTCCGGACCGAGGCCACGCCGGCGGAGGCCAGCAGCGCCTCGACATAGGCGATGAGCGCGAGGTTCGATTTGGAGCTGACGGTGTCGAAGCCGACGAGCGCGCTCAGGATCTCCCGCGCGTCGGGATAGGCGGCGGACACGTCCCGGATCAGTGCAGGGTGCGGACGGCGTGCGGGCTTTCGAGCGCGAAGGCCGGGATCGCCACGTCGAAGGGCTGGCCGATGTCCGTCTGCATCTGGTAGCTGCCGACCATGATGCCCGACGGCGTCGGGAGCGGCGCGCCGCTGGTGTAGGTGTAGGACTGGCCGGGCGGAAGCAGCGGCTGCTCGCCCACCACTCCCGGGCCCCGCACCTCCTCGATGCGGCCGCGGCCGTCGATGATCCGCCAGCTCCGCGCGACCAGCCGCACCGTCTCCTGGCCCTCGTTCACGATCTCGACCGTGTAGGCGAAGACGTAGCGGTCCTCCTCCGGCGTCGACTCGCCGGGCAGGTAACGCGGCTGCACGGTGACCCGGATCGCGCGCGTGACGGCGGTCCAGCTGTGCTCGGAAGGCGGTTCGGACGCGGGTGATGCGGTCATGATCCCGAGAGCTTAAGCGCCGACGCGGCGGCGGCGTCAACTGCGCAACCGTCGCGGAGGGCCGCCCGCGCTTCGCGACCGCGCTCTCCCGATGCCGACAATGTGCATTCAATACGCCAGGACGCGACGATTTGGCGCAAATCCCCCTTGATCGCCCCTCGACGGTCACATTTACTGGCCCTTGCGAACCGCCGCGACCGCATCTGGTCGACACAAGGCGGGCGCGAGGGAAACGCCGGGACGACAGCGCGGAAAAGCGCGCGTCCGCCAGGGAGGTCTGCAATGACAAAAACCAGCGGCGCCACAGGTGCGCCCGAAACCGGACGAAGCCGGCGACGCTTTCTCGTAGCCGGCGCCGCGGCGGTCGCCGGAGGCGTCGCGGCGCCGTCCGTCGTCCGCGCGCAGGCGGCGGTGCGGCTGAAGTTCCAGTCGACCTGGCCGAACAAGGACATCTTCCACGAGTTCGGCTCGGACTTCGTGAAGCGCGTCAACGAGATGGGCGCGGGCCGCATCCAGCTCGACCTGCTCCAGGCCGGCGCGGTGGTGCCCGCCTTCCAGCTTCTGGACGCGGTCAACTCCGGCATCCTCGACGGCGGCCACGGCGTCTCCGCCTACTGGTACGGCAAGAACAAGGCCTTCTCCCTGTTCGGCACCGCGCCGCCCTTCGGCTGGAACGCCAACCAGCTTCTGGGCTGGATCAACTACGGCGGCGGCCAGCAGCTCTATGACGAGCTGATCCAGGGCGTGCTGAAGCTGAACGTGAAGGGCTTCCTCTCCGGCCCGATGCCCTCCCAGCCGCTCGGCTGGTTCAAGAAGGAGATCAAGACCGCCGAGGATCTCAAGGGCATCAAGTACCGCACGGTCGGGCTCTCGGCCGACGTGTTCAAGGAGCTCGGCACCGGCGTCACCATCCTGCCGGGCGGCGAGATCGTGCCCGCGATCGACCGCGGCCTGATCGACGGCGCCGAGTTCAACAACCCGTCCTCGGACAAGGTGCTGGGCTTCGCGGACGTCTCCAAGATCTACATGGTCCAGAGCTACCACCAGGCGCTCGAGAGCTTCGAGATCCTGTTCAACAAGCGGAAGTTCGACGGGCTTCCGGCCGAGGTGCAGGCGATCATCAAATACGCCGCCGAGGCCGCTTCCGCCGACATGTCGTGGAAGGCGCAGGACCGCTACTCCAAGGACCTGCAGGCGCTGAAGGACGCGGGCGTGAAGGTGGTCCCGACCCCGCGGCCGGTGCTGGAGGCGCAGCTCGCCGCCTGGGACAAGGTGATCGCGGCCCAGACCGATCCGTTCTTCCAGAAGGTGATCGAGAGCCAGAAGGCCTGGGCGAAGCGGGTCGTCGGCTTCTCCCAGGAATACGAAGTCGAGACCAAGCTCGCCTACGACCACTTCTTCAAGCAGGCCTGAGCAGTCGGGGGGGACGGCCGTCGTTTCGGGCCAGCCGTCCCTCCCATCGATCCCGTCATACCCGGCGCGGCCGGGCGTCCACGGCTTCGACGTCAGACGGCGTCGGAGAGATCGCGGACGTCCGGAAGCGTGGGACTGACGGCTGAGGATCCAGCGTCCGCTTCGGGGAAAACCGCATGCAGTCCTATCTTCTCGCCGTCGACCGCTTCAACGCGGCCGTGGGCAAGCTGTTCGCGTGGTCGATCGTCGTCCTCACCTTCGTCATCGTCTACGAGGTCGTGTCGCGCCGGCTGATGGGCGCACCCACGACCTGGGCGTTCGACGCCAGCTACATGCTGTACGGCGTGCTGTTCATGATGGCGGGGGCTTACACGCTCTCGCGCAACGGCCATGTCCGCGGCGACTTCCTGTACCGGCAGTGGAAGCCCCGCACCCAGGCCGGCCTCGACCTCGCGCTGTACGTCCTGTTCTTCTTCCCCGGCATCCTGGCCATGGTCTACGCCGGCTGGGTGTTCTTCGACCTGTCGTTCCAGACCGGCGAGACGAGCTCGTTCTCGCCCGACGGCCTGAAGCTGTGGCCGTTCAAGCTCGTGATCCCCATCACCGGCGTGCTGATGACGCTGCAGGGCGTCGTCGAGGTCATGCGCTGCGTGATCTGCCTCAGGACCGGCGAGTGGCCGCAGCGCCTGAGCGACGTCGAGGAGACCGAGCAGCTCATCCTCGCCGAGGCGGCGGCCAATCAGGTCGCCATCGACCCCAAGAAGATCGACGTCGACGAGGCCAAGATATGAGCGCGTTCGTTTCCGATCCGGCGATGGGCGTGATCATGCTCGCCCTGTTCGTCGTGCTGCTGCTGCTGGGCTTCCCGATCGCCTTCACGCTCATGGCTCTGGGCGTCGCCTTCGGCTACTACGCCATGGGCGACACAGTGTTCCAGCTCTTCGTGCAGCGCGCCTACAGCGTGATGTCGAGCGACGTCCTGATCTCGGTGCCGCTGTTCCTGTTCATGGGCTATCTGGTCGAGCGCGCCAACATCCTCGACCGGCTGTTCCGCTCGATCCAGCTCGCCGCCGGCGGCCTGCCGGGCTCCCTCGCGCTCGCGACGCTCGCGACCTGCGCGCTGTTCGCGACCGCGACCGGCATCGTCGGCGCGGTGGTGACGCTGATGGGCCTGCTCGCCTTCCCCGCCATGCTGCGGGCCGGCTACGACACGCGGCTGTCGGCCGGCGTCGTCTGCGCCGGCGGCTGCCTCGGCATCCTGATCCCGCCGAGCGTGATGCTGATCCTCTACGGCGCCACCGCCGGCGTGTCGGTGGTGAAACTCTACGCGGCCGCGTTCTTCCCCGGCCTGATGCTCGCCGGGCTTTACATGGTCTACGTGATCGTGCGCGTGCTGATCACGCCGTCGCTCGCGCCCAAGCTGCCGCCGTCCGAGCGCGCCGCCTCCTACTGGACGGTGATGTGGGCGCTCGCGACCTCGTTCCTGCCGCTCGCCATGCTGATCTCGGGCGTGCTCGGCGCGATCATCGGCGGCTACGCCACGCCGTCCGAGGCCGCGGCGATCGGCGCCTTCGGCGCCATGCTGCTGGCGATCGCCTACCGGCAGCTGACCTTCGCGAAGCTCAGGGAGTCCGTCTACCTCACCGCGCGCGCATCGGCGATGGTGTGCTGGCTGTTCGTCGGCTCGTTCGTGTTCTCGGCGGTGTTCGCCTATCTCGGCGGCCAGTCCGTGGTCGAGAACTTCATCATCGGGCTCGACCTCACGCCGATCCAGTTCCTGCTGCTCACCCAGCTCATCATCTTCGTTCTGGGCTGGCCGCTGGAGTGGACGGAGATCATCGTGATCTTCCTGCCCATCTTCCTGCCGCTGCTCAGCCACTTCGACATCGACCCGCTGTTCTTCGGCATTCTGGTGGCGCTGAACGTGCAGACCTCGTTCCTGTCGCCGCCGGTCGCGATGGCGCCGTTCTACCTTAAGGGCGTCGCGCCGAAGCACGTCTCGATCAACGACATCTTCGCGGGCGTAATGCCGTTCCTGTTCATCGTGCTGTTCTCGATGCTGCTCTACTACACCTTCCCGGCGATCGGCCTGTGGCTGCCGAACTACATGTACGGCGGCGGGGCGGGGTAAGCGCGGCCGGTCATGCCAGACGTAATCCCGGACGGCCGTGAGGCCGATCCGGGATGACGCGTTACGGCGCGGCCCTCAGGTCTCGGAGCTGTCGCCGGCCTCGTCGAGCGCGACGACCTCTTCGGCCGAAAAACCGTACTTCGTCGAGCAGAAGTCGCAGGTCACCTCGATCGAGCCGTCGTCGAGGCGCATGTCGCCACGCTCCTCGACGGAGAAGCTCTTCAGCATCCCGCGCACCCGGTCCTGCGAGCAGCGGCAGGCCTCGCGCACGCCGCGGCTCTCGAACACGCGGATCTCGCGCTCGTTGAACAGCCGGATCAGCAGCCGCTCCGGTGCGAGCGTCGGATCGATCAGCTCGTGGTCCTCGACGGTGGCGACCAGCGTCTGGGCCTCCACCCAGGCGTCGTCCTCAGGCGTCGCGTCGAGGACCGCGTCCTCGGGCGCGTCGCCCGGGTCGAGATCGGGCGCGCGCATGCGCTCCGGCGCCTCGGGCAGGAACTGGACGATCAGCCCGCCGGCCCGCCACGAATGGCGCGCTCCGGCCTCGAAGCTTTCCGCCACCGCGAGGCGCACCTTGGTCGGGATCTGCTCCGACTGCTGGAAATAGGTGTGCGCGGCGTCCTCCAGCGAGCCGCCCTCGAGCGCGACCACGCCCTGGTAGCGCGACATGTCCGGCCCCTGGTCGACGGTCAGCGCGAGATGGCCGCGGCCGAGCAGGGCGCCGGCGTCGCGGAGGCCGTCCAGCCGGTCGGCGTCGAAGCGCGCGCAGGCGCGCACCTTGTCGGGCGCCTCGAAGTCGACGACCAGCATGCCGACCGGACCGTCCGAACGGGTCTGGAGCTGGAAGCGGCCGTCGATCTTGAGCGCGGAGCCGAGCAGCACGGTGAGCGCCACCGCCTCGCCGACGAGCTTCGACACCGCGGGCGGATAGGCGTGGCGCTCCAGCACGGCGTCGATCGACGGCCCGAGCCGCACGACGCGCCCGCGCACGTCGAGCTCCTCGATCTGGAACGGCAGGATGCGGTCGTCGCCGTCCTCGCGGAGGGCGGAAAGGGCGTGATCGGTCATGATCGCGACTATGTAACGATTGCGAGCCGCGAGCGGAAGATGGGTCCGATCTTTACGCGAGACGACGGGCGTAGAGGCGGTAGGCCATGGCGAACAGCGCGCCGCTCAGCGCGATCGCATAGGCGCCGATCCACCACGTCAGCACCACGGCGCCGATCACAGGGGCGGCGGCAAGGAGGACGCCGAAGAGGATGGACGCCACGCCGCCAAGCGCAAGCCAGGCCCGACCGTGCTCCGCCCCGAACCAGACGGCAGTCAGGACCATCATCACGCCGGACACAAAGGACCAGAAGGCCAGCACCAGAACGAACACGAGCACCGTGAGGCCCGGCCAGAGCAACGCCGCGGCCGCGGCCGCGAGGCTGACGACGCCGCCGAGCAGAACGGGCGCCCAACGGCGCCACCCGGCGCCGTTTCCCACGCCCCGCGCCGCCAGATAAAGCTCGGTGAAGCCGTCGGCCGCAGCGTAGATGGCGAAGAGGAGCACCAGAGACAGCATGGTCGCGCCAGGCCACAACAGGGCGACAAGGCCGAACAAAAGCGCGAACAAAGCGCGCAAGGCCACCAGCCACCAGTGCTGGGCGAACGGTCGGGCGATCGATTCCGCCCATTTGTGCGCGTAATCCGACATCGCTCCTCCTCATGCCACAGGACGCGCCGGCCAACGGCGGATTGCAGCAGGAGAAGTTTACGCCCCGACGGCCCCGAAACACCAGGCCAGCACGCCTTTCTGGGCGTGCAGGCGGTTCTCGGCCTCGTCGAACACCACCGACTGCGGGCCGTCGATGATCTCGTCGGTCACCTCTTCGCCGCGGTGCGCCGGCAGGCAGTGCAGGAAGATCGCGTCCGGCGCGGCCTTGCGCATGAGCGCGGCGTTGACCTGATACGGCTTCAGCAGGTTGTGGCGGCGCTCCCAGTCGCTGTCGCCCATGGACACCCAGCTGTCGGTGATGACCGCGTCGGCGCCGTCGACCGCCGTCTCGGGATCGCTTCCGACCCGGATGTCGGCGCCTTCGCCCCTCGCCCAGTCCAAGATGTCCGACCGCGGGCCGAGCTCGTCCGGCGTCGCGACGTTGAGGCGGAAGTCGAACCGCGCCGCCGCGTGCATCCAGGAGGCGAGCACGTTGTTGAAGTCGCCCGTCCAGGCGATGGTGCGGCCTGCGATGTCGCCCTTGCGCTCCTCGAAGGTGAGCAGGTCCGCCATCACCTGGCACGGGTGCGAGAGCTTGGTGAGCCCGTTGATCACCGGCACCGTGGCGTTGGCCGCGAGGTCGAGCAGCAGGTCGTGCCGGAGCGTGCGGATCATGATCGCGTCGACGAAGCGCGACAGCACCCGCGCCGTGTCCGCGATCGCCTCGCGCTCGCCGAGCTCGATCTCCTTGCCCGTGACCATCATCGGCTCGCCGCCGAGCTCCCGGATCCCGACGTCGAACGACATGCGGGTGCGCAGGGACGGCTGCTCGAACACCATGGCGACGACCTTGCCGGCGAGCGGCCTGTCGGCCGCGGCCGCCGGCGTCCGGCGCCGCTTCTTCATGGCGTGTCCGGAGTCGAGCATGGCCCGCAGCTCGGCCCGCGAGAAGTCGCAGAGGTCGAGAAAGTGCTTGGGGCCTGAGGCGCCCGAGCCGTTCCCGTGAACAGACGTCGTCATTCGGCGGCCCCCCGCGCGAGAGCAAGTCCCATGTCGCGCTCGACGCGATCGAGCGCGCGCTCGATCTTCGCGATCGCCTCGCCGATCTCGGCCTCGGTCACGATGAGCGGCGGCAGCAGGCGCACCACGTTGTCGCCGGCGCCCACGGTCAGCAGCCCCTCCGCGCGGAAGGCCGCGGCCACGTCTCCGTTCGGGATCGCGCAGCGCAGGCCCGTCAGCAGGCCCTCGCCGCGCACCTCGGTCACGATCGAACGGTGCGCGTCGACGACGCCCGCGAGCCGCTGCTTCAGCAACAGGCCCATGCGGCGCACATGGTCGAGGAAGCCCGGCTCCAGCACCACGTCGAGCACGGCGTTGCCGACCGCCATGGCGAGCGGATTGCCGCCGAAGGTCGAGCCGTGGACGCCCGCCGTCATGCCGTCGGCGGCCTCGCGGGTCGCAAGACAGGCGCCGAGCGGGAAGCCGCCGCCGATGCCCTTGGCGACCGCCATCACGTCCGGCGTCACGCCCGAGATCTCATGCGCGAACAGATGGCCAGTGCGGCCGACGCCGGTCTGGACCTCGTCCACCACCAGCAGCAGCCCATGCCGGTCGCACAGCTCGCGCAGGCCGCGCATGAAGGCGGGGGCTACGAGCCGCACCCCGCCCTCGCCCTGCAGCGGCTCGATCAGAACGCCCGCGGTCTCCGGGCCGATCGCAGCCTCGACCGCCGCGAGGTCGCCGAACGGCACCTGGTCGAAGCCCTCGACCTTGGGGCCGAAGCCTTCGAGATACTTGGCCTGGCCGCCGGCCGCGATGGTCGCGAGCGTGCGGCCGTGAAACGCGCCCTCGAAGGTGATCAGGCGGTAGCGCTCGGGCTGACCGTTGGCGTGGAAATGCTTGCGGGCGAGCTTGATCGACGCCTCAAGCGCCTCCGCGCCCGAATTGCAGAAGAACACGACGTCCGCGAAGCTCGCGTCCACCAGCCGCTGCGCCAGCCGCTCGCCCTCGGGAATCCGGTAGAGGTTCGAGACGTGCCAGAGCTTTTGCGCCTGCGCCGTCAGCGCCGCGACGAGATGCGGGTGGGAATGGCCGAGCGCGTTGACCGCCACGCCCGCCGCGAAGTCGAGGTAGCGGTCGCCGTCGGTCGTCACGAGCCAGCAGCCCTCGCCTCGCTCGAACGCGAGCTCCGACCGCGCGAAGACGGGGAGAAGCGGAGAGGCTGCGGGCGAGGACACGGACGGCGTCCCTTCGAACGGTCGTTGCGACGAAGTCCCGCCGGTCGCCCGGACGGGAGCGAAAAAAGAAAAAGAGCCGCCCAGCCGAGCGGCCCTTTGTTTGGGGCGGATAATATGGACGGGCCTCCCATTGTCAAATCACGCTGGCCGGGCAGGCTCTTGAGCGGTCCTCGGCCGCGAAGCTGTGGAGAGACGGTGGAAAACGCGGAGCGCAGGACTTGGGGAAAACCTCAGTGTTGCATTTCCGACTCTTGCCGCTGAGTCGCCCGGCGCGGTAGTTTAGATTTCGTTAAGCGCGGGCTTCGCGCTGACCACACAATTCCCGGCGAAGACGACGGCGGCGACGTCCGTGCGTGAATCCTCACGTGACGGCGAGCTTCTCGGATTCCGCCTCCAGAATATATGGAGACGCCGATGCAGTGGACCGACGAGCGCGTAGAGCTTCTGAAGAAGCTTTGGGCCGACGGCCTGAGCGCGAGCCAGATCGCGGCCGAACTCGGCGGCGTGACGCGCAACGCCGTGATCGGCAAGGTGCACCGCCTCGGCCTGTCCGGCCGCGCGAAGTCCGCGCCGAGCGCGGCGCCGCGGCTGCGCAAGCCGACGGCCGCTTCGCCGGCGCACCGCGTGTCCGCCCCGATGGCGGCCGCGGCCACGCGGGCGCCCCAGTCGGCGGCCTACGCCACCCGCGGCGCGACCGCGCTCGCCGCCGCCCCGGTGATGGAGGCGCGCACGATCGCCGCCCCCGCGCCCCGCGTCGTGCCGGTGCAGCTCGTCGAGACCCAGCCGATCGTCTGCGAGAACGTCACGATCATGGAGCTGCGCGAGAACATGTGCCGCTGGCCGCTGGGCGACCCCAGCCAGCCGGACTTCCGCTTCTGCGGCGGGCGCTGCACCCCCGGCCAGGCCTATTGCGCGCATCATGCGGCGATCGCCTACCAGCCGACCAACGACCGGCGCCGCGACCGCCGGCCGAACGTGCCGACGCACTGAGCCGTCCGAACCTGACGCGACGAAACGGCCGCCGGATCGCCTCCGGCGGCCGTTTCGCGTTTCAGACATCCTCAGGCCGCGTCGAGCGCCGCCTCGAGATCGGCGATCAGGTCACCGGCGTCCTCGAGCCCGACCGAGAGCCGCAGCATCGCGTCGGAAATGCCGAGCTCGGCGCGCGCCTCCGGCGACAGCCGCTGGTGCGTGGTGGTGGCGGGATGCGTCAGGATCGACTTGGCGTCGCCGAGATTGTTCGAAATCTTGACGATCTCCAGCGCGTTGCCGAAGCGGAACGCCGCTTCCTTGCCGCCGGCGATCTCGAAGGCGACGAGCGTGCCGCCGCCCTTCATCTGCTTTTTCACCAGATCGGCCTGCGGGTGGTCCGCCCGGCCGCAATAGGTCAGCTTCGCGATCTTGGGATGCGCCGCGAGATAGTCCGCGATCCGGCCCGCGCTCGCCTGCGCCCGCTCGACCCGGAGCGCCAGCGTCTCCAGGCCCTTGGCCAGCGTCCAGGCGTTGAACGGCGACATCGACGGGCCGGTCTGCCGCAGGAAGGTGTGCAGGTGGTCCATCACGAACTTCTCGGAGCCCAGCACCACGCCGCCGAGCACGCGGCCCTGGCCGTCGATGTGCTTGGTGGCGGAGTAGACGACGATGTCCGCGCCGAGCGTCAGCGGCTGCTGCAGGATCGGGGTCGCGAACACGTTGTCGACCACGAGCCGCGCCCCGGCCTCATGCGCGAGGTCGGCGATCGCCGCGATGTCGTAGACCTGCAGCGTCGGATTGGTCGGGCTTTCGAGGAACAGCACCTTGGTCGTGGGCCGGAGCGCGGCGCGCCACTGGGCGAGGTCGGCGCCGTCGACCAGCGTGCAGGCGATGCCGAAGCGCGGGCACAGGTCCTCCACCACGTAGCGGCAGGAGCCGAACAGCGCCTTCGCCGCCACCACGTGGTCGCCGGCGTTGAGCTGGCAGAGCATGGCGGCGGTGACGGCGGCCATGCCGCTCGCGGTGGCGCGCCCCGCCTCGGCGCCTTCCAGCGCGATCATGCGGCGCTCGAAGGTCGCGACCGTCGGATTGGAGAAGCGGGAGTAGATGAAGCCGGGATCGCGCCCGTCGAACCGCGCCTCGGCCGCCTCCATGGTGTCGTAGGAGAAGCCGGAGGTGAGGTAGAGCGCTTCCGACATCTCGCCGAAGCCGGAGCGGGCTTCGGCCTCGTGGATGAGGCGCGTGGCGGGCGCGACCTCGCGGTCGGCGGGCAGAGGGCGGCGGCTCATGGGATTGCGACCTTCCGAACAGGGCCGGCCGGGTCGCGGGAGGCGGCGCCCGGTCGTCGTCGGGGGCGCTTCGCGCGGTCCGGCCTTTTAGCGGGTTGTTTTAACGTGGCTGCAAGCCGGCCGGCCCAAGGAACCACGGGATGGAACGGTGGTAATCCCGGCGCCCGCTTGCGTCAACGCCCCGTTCGCGTAAACGAACGGAACGCGTGAACGGCCAGCATGGGGACCGCCCGCTTGGACACAACTGACGAGCCCTGCGGCGGCATCCTTCCGAGCCAGGCGATCGAGCGGCTGATCGCGGATGGCGCCATCGCGCTCGACCGGCCGGCCGCCGCCGACCAGGTGCAGCCCGCGAGCCTCGACCTCCGGCTCGGGACCAAGGTGCACCGGGTGCGCGCGAGCTTCCTGCCCGGTGCCGGCCGCACGGTCGCCGAGCGGCTGGAGGAGTTCACGCTCCACACCATCGACATCACGGCCGGCGCCGTGCTCGAGACCGGCTGCGTCTACATCGCGCCGCTGATGGAGCGGCTGGCGCTGCCGGCGGAGGTCGCGGCCGCGACCAACCCGAAGAGCTCGACGGGCCGGCTCGACGTCTTCACGCGCGTGATCGCCGACGGCGCGCGCTCCTTCGACCAGATCCCCGCGGGCTACGCCGGCCCGCTGTTCGCCGAGATCTCGCCCCGCACCTTTCCCGTGCTGGCGCGGCCGGGCTCGCGGCTGTCGCAGCTCCGCCTGCGCCGCGGCGAGCCGCGGCTCTCCGACGCCGAACTCGTCGCGCTGCAGCAGCGGGCGCGGCTCGTCGACGACGACGCGGCCGACGTGCGCGGCGGCGTCGCGGTGACGGTCGACCTCCTCGGCGACGGCCGCGGCCTCGTCGGCTGGCGGGCCAAGCGCCACACCGGGGTCGTCGATGTCGACCGCCCGGGCGCGCACGACGTCTCCGATTTCTGGGAGCCGATCCACGCCGGCCGCTCCGGCCTCGTGCTCGATCCCGGCCAGTTCTACATCCTCGCCTCGCGCGAGGCGGTGCAGGTGCCGCCCGACCACGCCGCCGAGATGACGCCGTTCGACCCGCTGGTCGGCGAGTTCCGCGTGCATTACGCCGGCTTCTTCGATCCGGGCTTCGGCCACGCCGAGGGCCGCGGCGCCGGCGCCCGCGCGGTGCTGGAGGTGCGCAGCCACGAGGTGCCCTTCATCCTGGAGCACGGCCAGACGGTCGGCCGCCTCGTCTACGAGCGCATGCTCGAGCGCCCGCGGACGCTCTACGGCGAACTCGCCACCTCGAACTACCAGGGCCAGGGCCTGAAGCTCTCCAAGCACTTCCGCGCGCCGTAAGCGCCATGGCGGCGGGCCGCAGCCGCGAGCGAGGCGATGATGCAGTATGCGCTCATCGCGGCCTGTGTTGGCTCCCCAACAGCTAGGGTCCGGACCAGTCCCCATCGTCGCGACCGTCCGGACCGAGCAAGCGCCAGTTACGAAACCCGCCACGCCAGCGTGCCGCCGGTCTTGCGGTATGTGCCATTAACCGGGACGCCCGCTGAGGCGGCTGCCGCGTCACTGGCGTAGGGGCCGGGGAAGACGCCTTCCAATGCTGCGGCCTTGACCTTGCCGACCGTGGTGATGTCGCCGGTCGTGGTCTTTATCGCCACGCGCACGTTTTGGTTTGCGCCCGTCTGCGTGATGGCCGTCGCAGACGAGCCGAAGGCGACCGTGTCCGCGTCCACAAGCTCGACATTGCGGCCGCCGAACACATGCGATCGGGCGCCGGAGAGAAACACGTTCAGGCTGCCGATGACCGTCGAAAAGGTCTGGGACACGAAGGCGGATACGGACGAGTAGATTCCGCTCGGCAGGTTGTTCTGCGGCGAGCCGCTGTTAAGCGTCGAGGAGAAGGAGCCGATGATGACCCCGCCGACGCGCGCGATCGTGTTGTCGGCGCCCCCGATGATCGCGCTCTGGCGCGTGGACGGCCCCCCGAGAGTGGCGTTCCTCGTCCCGCCGACAAAATTGTGCGTGGTGTTGGACCCGGTGTCCGTGATGGTCGATATGACGTTGGCCGACGCCACGAACGCGTTGTACTGGCCGTACACATAAAATCCTTCGACGGCCACGATGCAGTTTCCCGAACCATTGATCTGGCTCGGCAACTCGACGGTGTCCTCTTCTATCGACCATATCCGTCCGCGCGACGTGATCGCGGCGTTGTTGGAGCCCATGGCGACCTCGACCCCGCTGCAGGAGATGATCGAGTGACAGAACGTCGCGGTGTTAAAGTACGCATTCGGCTTCTGGGGCCAGACGGTGTGAGGGACGTTTCTTGCCACAAGCCAGCCGTTAGTGGTGAGCCACGCTTCTTGCGTGCTGTTCAGGCTTCGCTTGTGAATCGCCTGTCCAGGTTGCAGCACGATCGGAGCAGACTGGGTCTGGTAAGTGATCTGCGATCCGGCGGGAGGAAACGGTTGCGCGACGCCCGTATTGTTCGTGATGCGGTTGGTCGTGGTCAACCCCCATCGCGGAGTGACCTCCTCGTCCGTCAGAGCCGCCGGACCGCTCGTGCGGCACATCGTCGAGCCGACGATCAGGCTGCGCTCCGAGGCGGCTTCGCAAAAGCGACTGGAGATGATCGACGTCTGGGCCGGAGAGCTGACGTCCGAGGTCGTCGTCGCGAAGGTTCCGCACCCGTTGCCGAACACGCGGGCGTAATTGCTGGCGATGATCGCCATGAACGCTTCCGGCTGCGAACCGCCGTCCAAGTTCCTGCCTTCGCCGGAGAACCGTTCGGATGCGGCGACGAAGAAGCGGTGGGGCGTCCGCCCGGTTGGCTGGCTCAGATCACTTCTCGAAGAGATCACCGCGGGGTCGCTGAACGGCATCAGATAATCGACACCACCAGACGTCACCGTCCCGTTAATAAGTATTTTCGCATTGGGATCATACGTTGGCGCGACCGGAGGCGCAGATAAGGTGATTGTCGCACCTTCAAGGTCGACCAACTTTACTTCCGTCTGCGCATTGATCGCATTCCATGTCTGCTGGTCAGTAAATCCAGACTGCCTGAATTCCGAGAACGTAGGAATACTGCCCTGAAACCGCTCTTTTATGGTGCGGGCGACAGGACGGGTTGTAGGGATGGGCGTGTTCGGGACGTCGACCATGTCTTCTTGCTCCGTTGCTGTCGCGTTCAGGTTGCAGGCGACCAACATCGCAGGTTGACGACGCCTATCAAGCGACGATGCTCGGCGGAGCTTCGCGGTTGTCAGATCAGCGCTTCAAAAAATCTGGAGCGGCGTTATCCAGCCAATCCTCCATCACAGGCGACGCTTACGCGGCTGCCAACGCCGACCTCGCCTTATGTCGGATGGCGGACGGCGGCGAAGCGGCCGAGCTTGCGCGCCGAGACGTCACCTTGCGACCGCGCCAGCCCCGAACGCCGACACGATGACCCCCTTCAAGCGCACGCTCGTCCTCGTCCGCCACGGGCAGAGCGAAGACAACGCCCAGGACCTGTTTTCCGGACTGCGCGATCCGGCGCTGACTTCGCGCGGCGTCGAGGAGGCGCTCGCCGCCGGCCGTGAGCTTGGCCGTCTCGGCCTGCGCTTCACCCACGCCTTCACCAGCGCGCAGCGGCGCGCCCAGCAGACCATGGCGCTCATCCTGCAGGAGCTCGGCCAGAGCGATCTCGCGGTCCGGAAGGACGCGGCGCTGAACGAACGCGACTATGGCGCGCTCGCCGGGCTGAACAAGAGCCAGGCGCGGGAGCGCTTCAGCGCCGAGCAGGTCCGCGTCTGGCGCAAATCCTTCCACGCCGTGCCGCCGGGCGGCGAGAGCCTCGCCATGACGGCCGACCGCGTCTGGCCGTTCTACGAACGGGAGATCGCGCCCGCGGTCGCGGACGACGGATGCGCGCTGCTCGTCGGACACGGCAACGCCCTGCGCTCCATGCTCATGCGGCTCGACGGCATCGGGCCCGAGCGCATCGAGGACGTGAACATCGGAACGGCGCAGTTCATCGTCTACGCCATGGCCGGCGACGGCCGCCTCGCCAGGACCGAGCCGCAGCCAACGGCATAGCCGGCCGCGCCCGTCAGCGCCCCTGCGTCCTGAGCGCGGCGACCTCCGCTCGAAGCTTCCTCACCTCGGCCAGCACCTCCTCGAGCGAGGCCGGCGGCCGGCCGGTCTTCTCGATCCGCTCGGCCTCGTGCTCGGCCTGCATCGCGTTCACCACCACGCCGATGAACAGGTTGAACACGGTGAAGGACGACACGAGGATGAACAGGATGAAGAAGATCCACGAGTAGGGGTGCGTCTCCAGCAGCGGCCGCACCACCTCGCCGGACCAGCCGTCGAGCGTCACGAGCTGGAACAGGGTCAGCAGCGACAGGCCGAGCGTGCCGAAGCGGTCGGGCATGTCGGCGCCGAAGAGCTGCGTCGCCATCACGGCGAAGACATAGAGCACCAGCAGGAGCAGCAGCACGATCGAGCTCATGCCGGGAAGCGCGCCGACGAGCGCGCCCACGACCCGGCGCAGCGACGGGATCCGGGTGATGAGCCGGAACACCCTCAGCACGCGCAGCGCGCGCACCACCTGGAACGGCCCGCTCGCGGGCAGGAGCGCGATCCCGACCACGACGAGGTCGAACACCGACCACGGGTCGCGGAAGAAGGCCGCGCGCCGGGCGGCGAGCCGGAGCGCCAGCTCGACCACGAACACGGCGAGGATGGCCTGGTCGAGCGCGACCAGCGCCGGCCCGAACCGCGCCATGACCGATGGGCTGGTCTCGAGCCCGAGCGTGATCGCGTTGACGATGACGAGCGCCAGCACGACGCGCTCGGTGGCGGGATGTTCGACGAGGCGCGTGAGGGCGGACATCGGCGGCGTTCCGGGTCTCGGCGGCGGGATGTGGCGGAAAGCGGACGGCCGTTCCTCTCCGGCGCCGGCGGCCGCCCGTCAAGCGGCCCGCGGGCGGCTTCCGCTTTTCGCCCGCGGCGGAGCGCCCGCTGCGGACGGGACGGGGACGACGCGCGGCCGCCCCGCCTCCGGAACGCCGCGGCGGCCGGACGACGCGGTCCTCCAAAACCTGCGCGGCGCCTGCTTGTGCGGAGCCGGCCTCCCGTGTATTCAGCGCCGATCGACGGCTCGCCTTTTGCGGAGAGGTGCCAGAGTGGTCGATTGGGACGGTCTCGAAAACCGTTGTGCGGGCAACCGTACCGTGGGTTCGAATCCCACCCTCTCCGCCACTGCCCGGAACAAACGCTGAGTTCCGAGCAAGTCCCTGAGAAATCAACAGTCTCGTAACACCGGTGTGGTACACATGAGTGGTACACACGATGGCGTTGCACGTGATCCGGCCGACCAAACACCCCACGACGGGAATCTATCGCGTGCGGGGGCGCTACCCTGCCGAAATCGCCGCGATCTACGGCAAGACCGAATTCAAGGTCTCGCTCGGAACGCGCGACCCCGAGGTCGCGAAGGCCAAAGCTCCCGCCGTGCTCGCCGAGCTCGAAAAGAAATGGCGACAGGATAGCCTGGCCTTCGCGCTGTCCTGCGCCGAAGCGGCCGGCCTCGAGCCGATCGACCTCACCCGGCGTCAGGTCGAGGCTCTCGCCGGCGAGATTTACCTGGGGTTCGCAAAGGAACACGAGGACGACCCGGGCGAAGCCGTACGCTGGCAGGAGGGCCTGACACGTGATGCGCGGGCGCTGGCGACGCTAGGGCCCGGCATGAACGCCTGGCAGTTCCAGCAGCGCCGCTGGAGCCAGCGCATCAGCCGTCACCTCGAGGAGCGGGGCCTGACAATCAGCCTTGCGTCCCGGCAGGCGCTCGGATCAGCGGTGTTCAGCCACATGAAGGCGGCGCAGGCGCGGCTGCAGCGCAGGGCGGATGGCGACTTCAGTCCGGACGTATACGAAAAGCGCTTCCCAACCTGGGAGGCGCCGGCCGCAAAGCGCACGCTCGACGCCATCTTCGAGCCTTACGCGGACGAGGCCAAGCTTGCCGCGTCGTCACGGGCTCGATTCAAGTCGGTGATCCGCAAGTTGCTGGTCGAACATATCGGTCGGGACGACTTCGGAGCGATCACGACGGCCTCCCTTCTGAGCTGGAAGGACAAGCTTCTCGCCGAGGGTCTGTCGGCGCGCACCGTCCGCGACGTTCATCTGGCCGCGGTGAAAGCTGCCTGCTCCTGGGCTGTCGTTCAGAAGCGCCTCGCGACCAATCCTGCGCTTGGCGTGAAGGTGATCGTCAAGCACAAGCCCCAGTCTCGCTCGCAGAAGGGATTTAGCCTGGTCGAGGCCATGACCATCCTGACTGCGGCTTACTGCGTGGTGGATGAGGGGCGTCTGGCGCCTGACCGCTACGCCGCGCGACGTTGGACGCCCTGGATCTGCGCCTATACCGGAGCCCGCGTCAACGAGATCACGCAGTTGCGGGCGGAAGACATCATCGCCCAGAGCGACGAGCACACTGTCGATCCCGTCTGGATGATCCACATCACGCCGGAAGCGGGCTCAACTAAGAACGCTTGCGCTAGGGACGTGCCGATCCATAGCCATCTTATCGAGCAGGGGTTCCTCGCTTTCGTTCGGAGCGTAGGCACGGGCCCGCTCTTCTATGATCCTTCACGCGCGCGTGGTGGATCGCGCGCGCACCCGATTCACAAGAAAACCGGGGAACGCCTGGCCGCCTGGGTACGTGAACTCGGCGTCGACCATTCCGAACTCCAGCCCAATCATGGCTGGCGTCACCGGTTCAAGACGGTTTGCCTGACCCAGGCCATCGAAGAGATCGTCATCAATCGGATCATGGGTCACGCGGAAACGACCGAAGGCCGGAAATACGGCGATGTATGGCCGAGCGTCGCAAAGGCCGCGATCGAGAAACTGCCCCGCTACCAGATCGGCGCAGCGAGCCGACAGCCGCTCAAGACGCCGAGCCTCGCGCTGGTTGTCTAGGCGGCGCCGCACCGAACCATACCACCGTACCGAACCGTACCACCGTACCGAACCATACCGGATCAGGCAGCCTTAGCGGCCACGGAGAAGCCATGTCTGAAGAGATCGCCACATTCGAAAAGGTCAAAACAGCCATTGAACACTTGATGGCCTGCGACCGGGAGCCGTCGTTCACGAACATTCATGAGTTCATTGGCGGCGGCTCCAAACTCACGATCCTGAACCACCGCAAGACTGTGCTGGCGTTGCTCAAGGCGCCGATATCCACACCGCCCGCGATAGTGAGCGAGTTCGAGGCCGCGCGGGATCGCTGCGTCGTCATTATGCGCAACGCGCTGGAGGCCGACGCGCGACGCGAATGCAGCCAGCTCACCCGGTTGTGCGAAATGAGGGATAACGAGCTCGTAAAGGCCGAGCAGGAGCGGCTCGAGATCGAAGCGGCGCTGCAGTACGAGCAGTCGCGCCGTCTGGAGATGGAAAGAACCCTGACCGACCTGCGCCGAGACCACGAAGCCTTGAAAGCGGCCAAGCTGTCGCTCGACGAAGCGTTCGAGCATTCGCAGCTCGAAACACGAGCTGCTCGCATGGAAGCAGCGGCCACGTCTGAACGTCACGCGCGCGCGGTGGATGAACTGCAAAGAGCGAAGAGCGAGCACTCGCAAGCAGACCAGATCAATGCCGCGCTGCTGCGGATCGAGCAGATGATGCCGGCAGCCGCTCAGCTACTTCACCCTGCGTCTCCGTCCTAATCGACAGAAGTCATCTTGCTCTGACTGCTTAAGGGGTCGGGATGGACGGCAGCCGCTTCAACGACATCCAGCAGACATCGATCTAACTCGCGCTGATCTTGGCCGCATGCTAGCTGGACCGCTCTCACCGGCGGACGAAAGCCTAGTGTCATTGGATCGCAGGATTCTGCCAACCCGCTACCGCTGGTTGGCACCAGAAGCGGACGCGGATCGATTTCGACGTCAAGTCGCGCCGTGCGTCGAGATCTCCGCTGGGCGTTGGATCTCGACGCTTGGCCTCGCACGCGCGGTAGCAACCGCCTATTTGCTGGTCGCGACGTCGAACGCTTCCAGCGCGCGGGTCGAGTACACGAGAGCGGCGCCCGCGTTTAGGGCAACGGCGACGCCGAGCGCTTCGCCGACCTGTTCGCGGGTCGCTCCAGCCTTCAGGGCCTCGTTGCTATGGACCGAGATGCACCCGTCGCAGCGCGTCGTGACGGCAACCGCCAGTGCGATGAGCTGACGGGTCTTCTCGTCCAGGTGCGAGGTCTTCTTGCCTGCGCCGGACGCGGTTAGATAGCCCTCGACGGTGTCGGGCGAGAGCTCCGCTAGCTTGCCGACGTTCTTCATCAGGTGATCGCGGTTGGAGTTCCAGTCCATGTCCAAGCTCCTCGGAAAGACGGTCGACGCAGCTTGCATCAAACCTCGGCACCCAATACCTATCAACTAGTCGGTAGATTGATATTCGTCAAAAGGTTTGCGACTTTTGGCGGGCTCGTCGGGACGGGAGCGGTTTGTGGGGGACACGAGGACGAGGGTGCTGGAACAGGCCGAGACCCTTTTGCGGAGCAAAGGCTATTCGGGCTTCAGCTACGCCGATCTCGAGGAGGCCGTGGGGATCCGGAAGGCCAGCATCCATCATCATTTCCGGACGAAGGAAAAGCTCGCGCTCGCCTTGGTCGAGACCTACGACCGTCGCTACGACGATGCGCTGGACCGGATCCTCTTGGCCAGCGAAAGCGCGCTGGAACGCGTTGACGCCTACGGGCGGCTTTATCTGACCGGGCTTGAGCAGGGCCTTGGCTGTCTCTGCGCCGCCCTTGCGATCGAGAACGACACGCTGCCGGCCACCCTTCGCAAGAACGTCGCCGCGTTTTTCGCTAAGCATGTCGATTGGCTCAAGCAAGTCATCGCGGACGGAGTGGCCCGTGGCGAGGTCCGCGACCGGGTCGATCCCTCGGACTTTGCGAGAATGACAGTTGGAGCTCTTGAGGGCGCGTTACTGATGGAGCGGATGCTCATCGGCGCTGTCGGGTTCGAGGCGACGCTCCGCGCCATTCAAAGCGGCCTCGCGCATGATCGAGCTTAAGCATCTACGCTATCGGTCGACGCATGCACGGGATCACGCAACCGACGCTGACACGTACCCTTCAGCACCTCGAGCGCGATGATTTAGTTGTCCGCATGACTTCGAGGAGATCGTCCCCCACGTCGAATATGCCATTTCCGACACCGGCCTCGAGCTGCTCGTCTAGAGGGGGGCGGCCAGCGGTTATTCCCGCCAGCCGCCAGCAACCTTCTAGTTCGTGCCTTGGCCAGAGTAGGCTGAAAGATCTGATCCACGCCCGTCATAGAAGCCGTTGGCGTTGGGCATCACGACCTTTGGCAGGCTCTTTGCGTCCAGGACGATCTTGTCGTCGATGATCTTTCCCTGCTCAAGGATGTAGGCGCTGATCGCGTAGACCTCGTCTGGCGTAAGCGAACCGGGCTCGGTGAAGGGCATCGCCCGCCAGACGTAGTCGAACAAGGTCGAAGTGTAAGGCCAATAGCTTTCTACAGTCTTCAGCGGCTTCTCCGAGGATAGGCTGCCGCGCCCCCCGATCAGGGCCGGACCGCCCGTCGCAGGAACTCCTTGCAGCTTGTCGCCATGGCACATTGCGCATTTTTGGGCGAAGAGACCGGCTCCAACCTTTGCGGTGCCCGAACCTAGGGGCAAACCTTCGCCGTCAGGCTGGATAGCAAAGTACCGCGACAGCTCCTCGTTCGAGACCGGAGTCCCGTGGCCGCCGTCGGCTGCGAACGCCGCATTCGACAACGCGCAGGCGACAAGAGCGGAGGCGGCGATGAGCTTACGCATGCACATTGGTCACGCCTCCGTCGCTTGCGACCGCCCAGCTCTGGATCGCGTTGTAGTGGTAGACTGAATTGAGGCCGACGACCTTCACGAGCTCGTCACGCGTCGGCTGCGCCGCTCCTGTTTCATCCGTGCAGCGGCTCTGAAGGGTCGCTCCCGCTCCGTCCCAGATCCAGGGACACGAGAAGCGGACCGTGCACATCGGCTCCGGCGTGTTTTCGATGTTCGCCGGCCGCCAGCTCCTGCCGCCGTCGGCCGACACCTCGACCGACTTAACGCGCCCGTGACCCGACCACGCGATGCCGCGGATTTCGTAAGCGCCCGGGCGCGGAAGCATCATGTCGCCCGACGGAAAGGTGATGACGCTCTTCGGTGCCATTTGAAGCGTGAACAGCTTCGCGCGACCGTCCGGCATCAGGTCAGTGTATTTCGAGGTCTCCTCTTTAGTCATGAACGGGCGGTCGCTGACCTGAAGACGGCGAAGCCATTTGATGTGGGTGTTCCCCTCATAGCCCGGCAGCACGAGACGCAACGGGTAGCCCTGCTCGGGCCGGATGGCCTCGCCGTTCTGCCCATAGACAATCATCCCATCGGTCAGCATCTTTTCGAGCGGCACCGACCGGGTCATGACGGCGGCGTCGGCGCCTTCGCCTAGAACCCATTGGGCGTCCGGCTTGAGACCGACCTCGCGAGCAAGGGTTGAGAAGAGCACCCCAGTCCACTCCGACGTCGAAAGCAGGCCATGCGTGACCTGCACGTTCTTGGCGGTGGGTTTCTTCCATTCCGTCAGGGTATTGCCAGAGCATTCGATGAAATGCTTGCGCGTCACGGACGGCATGGCCTTGAGGTCCGCCATCGTGAACTTCTTGGCGACCCCGACATGGCCATGGACGATCAACTCATGCTTTGCCGGATCGATCGTCGGCACGCCGCCATGATGCCGCTCGAAGTGAAGACCGGACGGCGTCAGATTGCCTATCTGCGACGCGAGCGGCGTGAAGCTCCACGACGTGATAGGGCTCGGATTGGGGAAGATCGTTTTCACTTCGGTCTCGAACTGCGAGCGAAGCCCGTATCCGCCGTCGCTGAGCACGGCCCGCCCGAGTTCCTTCGTAGGATCTTCGGCGACCTCGTGGAACGCCGCTCCCGGCGGGGCTTTTTCCGCAGCGCGCGCGGCGACCGTCATGGCTCCGACGCCCAGAACAGCGCCCGCCGACAGCAGTAGCTTCCGTCGGTGCGTGTCGACATCGGAACGCATGCCTTCCCGGCAGGGGCAAGGCTCCGCCTCGCCTTCGCCGGACATCGATTGCCGCCCGCTTTGGGAAAAGCTCAATTTTTTGGCCATCCGGGCCTCCCAGAACGTGAGCCCCATCGGGCCCAGGTTGACTCTGTCGCTCACGCTTCCGCCTCTTCAACAAGACGGCGGCGCTTCGGCTTTGGTGGTTTGCGCGACGTTGCGCTTCGCCTGAGACCCGGCGTGGATTTCGCGGCGCCGTTCAGCGCTGGGCGGAGACGGCGCGACGACCGCCTCCCGCCATGACGCTCCGTGTTCAGCGCCCCGTCGTCACTCGGCGGCGACGCGTGTCTGCTCGTAGTCCGAGAAATTTGACGAGGTCGTGTTGTCCGCGACGCTTTCGAGGCCGGCGTAGGCGCCTTGGTATTGCGCCGCCGGATGGGTCTTCTCGACGCGGCCGTTAGGCGTGCCGAGCAGCTTTTCGCGGAACGTGCCTGGCTTATACGACGACTGCGCCCGGCCGCGCCGGCGCAGTTCCGGCACGACGTAGTCGATGAAGTCCGTCGTGGTGCCGGGCGTGATCGCGTAAGCGAGGTTGAAGCCGTCTATGCCGCCTTCGTCGACCCAGCGCTCGAGTTCGTCCGCGACCTTTTCGGGACCGCCGACCAGAACCGGTCCCAGACCGCCGATGGTCCGGTCCTTGATGACGTCCTGAACCGTCCACTTGTGGCTCTGCCCGTGGGTCAGGGACTCAAGCGTCGTGCGGAGGCTGTCATTGTCCATCGCCTCGAGCGGCTGCTCGGGGTCGTACTGGGAGAAATCGATTCCGGTCCAGCCGCCATAGAGGGCGAGCATGCCTTCGGAGCTCGAATAAGAGAGATACTCTTGGTACTTCCGCTCCGCCGCCTCGTCAGTTGCGCCGGTGATGACCGTCAGGAGCGTGAAGATCTTGATAGAGTCGCGGCTCCGGCCCTGCTTCTCGGCGAGATCTCGGATATCGCTCGTGACCTTCTTGGCCTGCTCGACGCTTGTGGTGAGAACGAACATGCCTTCCGCGTTGCCCGCGGCGAACTGCTTGCCCCGCCCCGAGGCGCCGGCTTGGAAAATGAACGGCGTCCGCTGGGGGCTCGGCTCGCAGAGGTGAAATCCTGGAACCTTAAAGTGCTTGCCCTGGTGGCGGATCGGGTGGACCTTGGCCGGGTCCGTGAAGACGCCGGTGTCCTTGTTGCGGTGGACGGCGCTGTCCTCCCACGACCCCTCCCAGAGCTTGTAGATCACCTCCATATATTCGTCGGCGATGTCGTAGCGGTCGTCATGGGAGATCTGCTTGTCCATGCCGACATTCAGCGCGGCGCTGTTCAGGTAGGACGACACGACGTTCCAGGCGATCCGACCCTTGGTCAGATGATCGAGGGTCGAAAGACGCCGAGCCAAGAGATATGGCGGCTCGTAGGTGATCGCGGCGGTGATGCCGAAACCGACATTGCTCGTCACGGCCGCCATTGCGGAAATCGCGCCGAACGGGTCGTTCACCGGCACCTGCGCCGCATCGCGAACCGCAGCCGCCGCGGTGCCGCGGTAGACGTCGTAGACGCCGACGACATCGGCGATGAACAGGCAGTCGAAGCAGCCGCGCTCCAACTCCTTCGCCATGTCCGTCCAGTATTCGATTGTGTTGTAGTTCCAGGCGCGGCTTGCCGGATGCCGCCAGGTGCCGGTCGACTGGTGACCGACGCAGGTCATGTCAAAGGCGCTCAAAAGAATTCGCTTGGCCATTTTATATTCCTCCCTTGTTTTTGATCAGTCTCGCTGAGGCGCTAGTGACGTCTTCCGACACTTATGTTTTTGCTTTAGCGCTTTCAGAAGCCCGGAAGCCGGTGCGCTAGGCAGCACATGCGGGGCGCTCACCGAGTCAGCGAAGCGAGCGGACGCCCCTTGTATAGACCGATCGGTACAAACATCCGCGCCGCGCGGTGTGCTGTCAAGCCCGCATCTCGATCAGCCGCCCTTTCGGGCGATCAGGTCTGCGGGATGAATCATTGGCTCGATCTCAAGCAACGGCGGGATTGTCGCAAAGATCTGTTCGGCGGCCTTCCCACTCAAATGAGCTTCCCGAGCATCAGCGCTGTCGAAAAGATCGACGAGAAATACGGTGTCCGGATCGGCGTTCGAATGCAGAACGAGCCACAATGGCGTGCCGCTCTCGGCTTCGACGTGCGGCAGGGCCGCGGCGATCAACCTCGCAACCTCGGCTCCCTGACCAATTTTCGCCTTGAACGGAATAATACCTGCGACAGTTTTCATGTCGGATTTCCTTCCGGTTAGTGCAACAAACTCCGCACATTGCGCAGTCTGCGGCAATAATTCATTCACGAAAAATTTGAAACTACCTTAGAGCGCTCAAAGTCGTATCGAACGACAGGCTCACGAGGTATCTGTCCCCGCACCAGCTCCGGTCGTTGAGGAAAGCGGCGCATTCTCGGCGCGATAGCGTCGTGTCCCAGTAGCGGACATCGAGGGTCATCGCCTTGTAGGTAAGGCCGGCGCCGAGGTTCCAAACGTAGTAGTCTGGGAAGTTGAAGCCTGTATCGTTCTTGCCGATCCAGCGTCGGCCGAATTCGCCCGATAAGTAACTCCCGACATCCGGATTGGACGTCAGGCTAGGAAGCTTAATTTTCGCGTTTCCAAGAAGATAAGCTTCTTTCACGCCCTGGTTGACGAAGTTGTCCGTCGCGCGGAGCAATGCTCCGACGGTCAACCAGTCATTGACTTGAAAGGTCGGACGGAAGTACGGCTCCCAGTAATCGATGTTGCCGTTGGTCTCTCCGGCGTACCAGAAGTAGATGACGCCCCCGTCCAGCGTCAGTCGATCCCAAGTGTGACGCACGCCGATGTAGGCGTCGACTTCGAGGGCCGGATTGGTCAGTCCTTTGGACTCGGGCAGTTTCAGGCTTGCGGCCCAAGCGCCAGCATAGAACCAGTCGAAGAGACGGACCTCTCCGTAGCCCTGGATGCCAGGCTTCCCGTCCGACTGAGCGACGCCTCGAGCGATGTACTGGCTTGCGAACGTCACGCCGAACGCCGCGTCGAAGTCGGGCTTCGTCAGTTGATAGCCGCTCTCGCCCAGATCACCGGCGGCCGCTGGAGCGCATGCTGCCAACCAGGCTATAGATGAAGCCTTTATTGCGTTTTTCATCTCGCGTTTCCCCGATGTAGTCATGTTCGTCGGCGTGAATGCTGCGACGTATGCGAGTTTCGTCTTGGATCAGCAGACGAATTGGACGCTCAGCGCTGAGCGCAAGTCTCATTGTCTATACGTAACGTTCGGTACATTGCTGGAGGTAAAAGCTGCTACTTGCTTGACTGGACAGGTCCGCGGAATCCCGTTGAGAACGCGGGCAGAGCGTCGTTTGCGGCTGGCTACAGCTTCAACGGAGTGGTGCTGAGCGGTAAGATGTTGGTCAGGGCGCTTTTCACAGATCGATCATAGAGTTCGATACATGCCGCCGCGTCACGGATGTCCGTCGCCATCTGCTCGCACAGGGCTTCAATCGACGGAAACACCTGCTCGGGTCGGAGCTTCTCGATGAACTCGACCCTAAGCGTCTGTCCATAGAGATCGCCGTCGAACCTGAAGAGATGAACTTCGAGCAGCGGCGCGCCGTCATCGAATTGCGGGCGGGTTCCGAAGCTCGCCACGCCGGCCAGAACGCGCCGGCCGACGAGTGTGCGTACCGCATAGACCCCATGCCCTAGTCGTGTCTCTGAAGGCAGTCGGATGTTCGCCGTCGGCACGCCAAGCTCCCGCCCGCGCTTGTCGCCGTGGCACACGACGCCTTCCACAAGCCAATGCCGGCCAAGTAGCTTGCTCGCCCCCGAGACATCGCCGGCGTCGAGGAGGTCCAGAACTTTTCCAGCCTGGACTCTTGCATGGTCAGGTCTAGCCGGAACAACGTGCAAGCTGACCCCTTGAACCGGCGTTACGCGAGCAAGGGTTGCCGGCGTCACGGCTTCGGCCAACATGAGATCGAGCCGAGCATCCACGATGACGCCGCTCGCGCCGAAGCGGCCAATGACGATTTCCTCGACGAACGCTTGGCAGTCCATCTCCGAGAGCTCGTCGTCGACGGCCAGCGTGACCACACCGCTTGCTCCCGCGTCGATCAAAAGCCGAGCCTTCTCTTCGTCGTCAATGAGCAGCCGTCCTGCAACCTGCTCTTCGTCATGGACGCTCCGAATGATGAGAACCACCACGCGGGATCGCGCCGCGCGGGCTAGGCGGAAGGCGTATTCGAGCGTGCGGGCATGTTCGCGGTGGACACCGGCAAAAGCACCGATCACCAGATATGAGTGCCTCAGCCACTGTGGGAGCGCCGGCGAGGCAGCCGCCGCGCTTTTGTATCCCGACTCCGAGAAAAGCTGATGTTCGCCGCCGCCGTCCATAGATCCCGGAAGTTCAACGACCCGGCACGACGTGGACTTGTCCACACGCTTGCCGCGACGAAGACGGTTGGAGGCGATCGGCGCAGCCGCGTCCTCGGCCTGGCCGATAGAAAGCCTCTCAAGCGACGTCATCCCAGCCTCCCGCCGTTTGCTGGCCTTTCCAGAGATACGGCTCGTCGAACCCGACGCCGAAGACCAGAGGAAGAACAAGTGACCAATTCACGCCCATATAGGCGTAGGTAAGAAGTTCTTCTGTGCTGCTGAACACCACTCCGACGAGCTTTACCAGTGCTGAGGCGACGATAACATCGAGGGTGAGATAGAATATGCAAGCCACGAGGCCGCCCCACGGCATCCGAATATGCGTGAACGGCCAATTATACGTCATGATTGGCAGCGCGTAGTTGATAGAGGTCGCCACCATGAAGCAAACGAGCCACGTATTGTCGGGCGTGAAATGCCCCATCGACCAGAATGAGGAGATCGGCGAGGATTCTGGGATCCAGTAGCCGGTCAACACCGACAACTCCACGCAGCCGGCCACGGTAGCGAACAGGATCGCAAGGATCGCGAACGCTCGGCCCGGCTGCTTCATGCCGCGCGTCAGGTATGTCAGCGTTCCGGTCGAAAGGCCGACCAGGAGGAACGGGAACCACCAGGCCGGCACCCAGACGATCGCGGAATGGGTCACCAGAAACGTGCAACCGGTGATCAGCAGCAGAAGCAAGGCGAACTGCCTTGCAGGCGCCATTCCGACGACCAGCCAGTTCGCTCCGGCAAAGCAGAACAGCGCCAGGAAGAACCAGGTGGTGCCCACGAGCGGGAAGATGCCGCTTGTCCCCGGCCCGACCTGGATGATCAGCGTCGCGCTCAGCCAGCCAAGGACCCAGGACACAAGCGTGACCACCAGTCCTCGCGTGAAGCGGTTTGCGATCCCAGAGAACGGCCACAGCCCACAGACCGCGAACAGGCAGGCCCACCACGCCGCGAAGATCTGCCAGCTGACGTTGTCGAGCCAGAAAGACTTCGCGATCTCCGCTCCACGCCACGGGCCGATCGGGTAATTCGTGACCAGCAGGTTCACGGCGAAGCATGACAGAACCGTCAGCGAGTAGACCAGAAACAAGCCGCGCGCCGCCCTAAAAGGGCGAAAGGGTGCGATTGCGACGGACATCGCATTGTCTCCGAATAGGATTTTCGCTTGAAGTCGCCCTTCTTGCACGAAGGGCGAAAAACAGGTTTGCGCTTACAGCGTTGCTGCGCGAGCGTAACCTGCATCCTGGTAGATTAGAGGCATGCTTTCGGCGGCCCCGCCATCGACAACCCGGCCGATGAATATCGTGTGGGTGCCGACATCATATTGTTCCGCGATTTGGCACTCTATGAAGGCGGCCGCCCCTTGAATGACCGGCACGCCGTTCGGGCTGACAGCGTGATTGACCTGCGCGAATTGCTCTGACGACTTGCTAGCGAACAGGTTTGCAAGTTCGACCTGATGGTCTGCCAGAATATTGACGGCGAACGCGCCCTTTTTATCGATGTGAGGGTGCGTCCGTGCCGAACGGTTCACGACGATGAGAATCGTCGGCGGCTCCGCGCAAACGCTGCAAACCGCCGTCGCCGTAAACCCATAGAGAGACCCTTGACCCTCGGTCGTGATCACGGTGACGCTGCCCGCGAGCTTTCGCATCACGCCACGAAATGTATTAACGTCGACCACCTCCTGAGGCGGCGGCGTCTCGACTGCCTCGTGAAATTTGCCATCGTGCATTGTCATTGCGCTTCCTTTCCAGAAACTGCGATACTTTATGTTTATTTTCGCGCCAGAAGTGAGGACGGCATCTGACCAACGATATTGAGCCCGAAGCCGTCTAAACCTACGAAGTTCTGATCTCGATCCGAAATGATCACCATGTCGGTGACGCCCAGATCGACGAGGATCTGCGCGCCGACGCCGTATTCCCGAAGGGACCGGCCTGGCCGAGCATGGGGGCTGCCGTTCTTGATGCGCTCGGAAAGGGCGTCGCGGCGAGGATCGTTGATGATTACGATGACGCCCCGGCTCTGGCGCGTGATCTTGTTCATGGCCCCCTCGAGAGCGCGGCTGCTGCGCCCGAGCAACGTGTCCCCGATCGGGTCCGCCATATGAATGCAGACCGGAACCGGATCAGGCCGCGCCAGGTCGCCTTTAGCGAGCACGATGTGTTCTCCCCCTTCGACGGTGTCGCGGTAGATCATCATCCGCCACTCGCCGAAGGCGGGGTGATGGAGCCCGGAGGACACAACGAGCTCGACTAGGCGCTCCGTCCGCAGTCGGTACGCGATCAGATCGGCGATGGTTCCGAGCTTCAGCTTGTGCTGGTGAGCAAACTTCAGAAGCTGGGGCAGCCTCGACATCGACCCGTCTTCGTTCATGATTTCGCAGATCACGCCCGAAGGGTTGAGGCCTGCGATCCGAGCGACGTCGACGGCAGCCTCCGTGTGGCCGGCACGAATGAGGGTGCCGCCCTCGCGGGCGATCAGCGGGAAAATATGACCGGGGGTGACAATGTCGTTTGCAGTCGACTCGGCGTTGATCGCCACCGCGATCGTCCTAGCGCGATCTGCGGCGGAGATGCCGGTCGTCACGCCTGACCGGGCTTCGATCGAAAGCGTAAAGGCGGTCTGGTAGCGCGACGCGGCGTTCGATTGCGCCATGGGCGACAAATGGAGGTGGGAGACCCGCTGCTGCGTGAGCGCGAGACAGATCAGACCGCGAGCGTTGCGCGCCATGAAGTTGACCGCCTCCGCCGTCGCGAACTGCGCGGGGATGACGATGTCTCCCTCGTTCTCGCGATCCTCGTCGTCCACGAGAATGAACGGGCGGCCGGCGCGTGCTTCGTCGATGATTTCCTGGGCGCTGTTGAGCCGCAGCCTCTCTGGAATAACAGGCATGTAGTTCATCAACTTGATCCTCCGTAACGAGACCAAGACTGGTAATAGTTCGGCATTTCAGCGAGTAAAAGCGCAAGCATTTGACCAAAGGGATCCAGCCATCTGCCCGCGAAGCTGCATTCAAGCGGCGCGAAGCTCATGGACCGGATCCGACTCTTCGAGTTCACGGACAAGTGGAATGACGCGTTCGCCAAAAAATCGTGTCTCTTCATGGAAGTGCAGGAACCCACACAGCACCAGATCGACACCAATTTTCTTGAGATTGTGTATTCTCTCCGCGATTTGCCGTGGAGTTCCGATCAAGCCGGTCTTGAACCCGTCGTTGTATTGAACGAGGTCTTTCTCGCTCGATCCAACCCACATCCCGACTTTATCGTTCGTGGACTGTCCTGCTTCTTTGATGTCGCCGCGGAATTGCTGAACGGCTTCATGATCCGCAGAGTTTACGATCTTCTTCAGCTCGTCCCAAGCTTCGTCTTCGCTCTCACGAGCGATGACGAAGGCGTTGGCGCCGAACCTAACCTTGCGGCCGTGAGCCGCACTCATCTTCCGAATGTTGTCGATCTGCTCTTTGTGACCCGCCGGAGAATTGCCGTTCATGAAGTAATAGTCGGATACCGCGGCAGCCATCTTCTGCGCAGCCGTCGAGTTGCCGCCTTGGAAGATGATCGGCGTCGGGCGGTCGGGTAGTATGAGCGGCTTCGGCTTGATGCTGTATCCCGAGATTTTCCAGTATTTGCCGTCGAAGGCGAAATCGTCTTCGGTCCAGGCCCCGCGCAGGATTTCGATGAATTCCCGCGAGCGTGCATAGCGTTCGTCATGGTCGGGCCATTCCACGCCGAGAGCGTCGTACTCCTCGCGGAACCAGCCACTCACCACGTGGATCGACCAGCGGCCATTAAAGATCTGGTCGGCCGTCGCTCCCTGCTTGGCTACGACGCCCGGATGGAACAGGCCGGGAAGGATCGCGGTGATGACGTTCAGCCGCTCAGTGTTGGCGAGCAACGCAGCCGAGAACATCATCGAGTCGTGCTGATATTCCGCGCCGTAGCTGCCCATGAACCGGGTTTGGGTCAGCGCGAATTCGAACCCGGCCTCCTCGGCGATCTTTGCCAGCGCGACGTTGTAGTCAAGGCTCCAGTCGGTGCGCTGGGGAACCTTGCTGACGACTAGGCCGCCGCTGACGTTCGGCACCCAATGGGCAAACTTCATCGGCGGCTTCACCTTGTGCGGTCGCATTCCACGTCCTCCCAGCGTCGGGCGCTTTTTCGCGCCCTTTATCTTTGAGCCGTTTGTCGGCCTTTGGTCTCGTTCGAAGGCGTCGTTCGACGCCCAGGCTCGCCCTCAGGCGACCGTCGCGAGGCGGCCCTCCGATGCAGTGTACGCCGAGATGACGTTGACCGCTTCTTGGGCGGCGCGGGTGATGCGGTTGATGAGGTCTGCGCCCATAACGCGACCGCCGTCGAAGTCGCTATCCAGCGCGTAGATTGCAGTCGGAACCGTCAGCACCCCAAAAAACCCCAGGAGGGGTCGCAGCTGGTGCTCCAGCATGAGACCATGAAGGGCCGTGCCGCCGGATGCGACGAGAACAGCCTTGCGACCGGTCAAGGCGGTCCGCTCCACCAGATCGAAGAGGTGCTTGAGAAGCCCCGTGTAGCTTGCGCGATAGACGGGCGAGCCGACGATCAAGAGGTCGGCGCGCTCCACAAGACGAAGCAGATCCTCTCCGCGCGGCTCAAGTTCATCTCGGGTCAGCCCGCTCATGATGTGCCGACCGTCCGTAGCGAGATTGACTGACGCTCGCTCCAGGGAGACTGCGCCGGAAATGGCGTAGCAGACGGCGTCGAGCAACTCGCCAGTGCGAGAGTTCCGCCGAGGACTGCCGTTGATGCTCACCATGAGCGCCATCTGGACCATTTCCTGTATCGATCGGTCCACAGTGAATTAGCATCGATCTGGAAGCAAGCTTATTCGATGCTGCGGCGCCGAGAAGGCAATCAGACCTTCGGAACGGCATAACTCACTGTGATATAAGGGTATTTGTCGACTCTTCGCCGTCGCGACATGAGGCCTGATCGAATCAAATCTGTGAAGCGCTGCAGCAAAACAAAAACGCTGACGAACGAAATCCGTCAGCGTTTGTATCGATCGGTACATTGGGGCGCCTCAACGCCGGCCTTGAGCGATCCTTGTCGCCTCAGGAAGCCGCCGAAGCGCGAGCATCGCCAACGTCCCGATGATGGGGCCGGGGGCGAGAACGACGAACGCCCACTGCCATCCACCGGCCCATGACGCGAACGCCGGCACCGCAATCAAAGCGAGAGCGGTCAACGCGAAGCCTAGCCCGAGCTGCATGGCGAGCGCGGTGCCCACAAAGCTCTGGTCCGCAACTTCCGTCACGACGGCGGAGAACTGGGCGGAGTCGGCGATGACGGTGATGCCCCAGACGACCGAGACCAGCATGAACAGCCAGAGCGGACCATGGAAGGTCAGCCCGATGAGCACACAGCAGGTTGCCGACAAGGACATCATGAGCGCCGTCGTCGCGGTACGCCCTATGCGGTCCGCCAGCAAGCCGCCCAAGATGCATCCAGCGACGCCGGATGCGACGACCGCGAAGGTTATCAGCGATGCCGAGGACGCAGCGTCCGCCCCGGCTCCGGTCCGGTAAGATTGCGCGAAGGCCAGAAACCAGCCCCACATCGCATAGAGTTCCCACATGTGGCCGAAGTAGCCCAGGTTCGCCAAGGCGATCGGCTTGTTACGCAGGACGCGGCCGAGCTGTCGAGGATCGAACGAGGCCCGGGGATAAGCGTTCGGTCCGTCCAGCGCGTAGACGGCCATCAGCACGGCGCCGATCATGGTCAGGACCGACGTGCTCGAAACGACAAGGCGCCAGTCCAACGTCGATGTCAGGGCGCGCAGCAGATGCGGAAACGCTGACCCAACCGTCAAGGCTCCGATGACGCAGCCCATTGCGAGCCCGCGACCACGCACGAACCAAGTCGAGATCAGCTTTAGAGCCGGCGGATAGACGCCAGCGAGCGCCACGCCTGTCAGGAAACGCGCCGCGATGGCGAACTCAGCCGTCGGCGCGATTAGCAACGCGGCGTTCGCCAGCGCCGCCAAGATAGCTGCCGACGCCATCAGCCAACGGGCTGACAGCATGTCAGGAAGATTGAGCAAGCTCGAGCTCAAAGCGCCGACGACGAAGCCGATCTGGACGGCGTTCGTAAGCCACGCCGCAGCGACGCCGTCGAGGCTCCACACTGCACGAAGCTCCGAGATGATCGCCGTCGCAGAAAACCAGGTCGTCATCGACAGGACGATCGCGAGGCTCAGGATCGCGAGGGTGCGCCATGCGCGTCCATCGACTGTCGAAACGCCTAACGCGCCCGACGAAGGAGCTACAGGCTGGGTCATGCCACGGCGCTCCTGACGGCGTCGTTGGTCGCCTTCAGCGCCGCCACGTAAACGGTCGCCTCGCCTACAAGGCATTCTTCGCCCGCTTCGTTCGTGACCCGCGTCTTCAACTGGCAGATCGGCTTGTCGTCGCGCACGCTGACGACCTCGATCTCGCCGGTGATCTGATCGCCGACGCCGACCGCTTTCACAAAGCGCCACGAGACCTGGAGGAACACAGTGCCGGGCCCAGGCAGATCCTCCGCAACCACCGCGTTGAGAATTCCGGAGGTGACGCCGCCCTGGACAATGATCCGCCCGAACACGGACGCCTTCGCTGCGGCTTCGTCATAATGCAGCGGATTGCAGTCGCCGGTGATATCGGAAAATCGCTCGATGTCCTGGCTCGACGTGACGCGGGTCCTTCTGGCCGTCGCTCCGACCGTAGGCTTGCCTTTGATCGTTGCGCTCCAAGCGTCTTTGGATTCACGGCCCATGATGTCCTCCTGTCTGTTTATGTGCAGAGCTGCATTCTTGGAGCTCCGTTAGTCGCGCGCGCCGATCGGCAATGTCAGCCGTCGCGCCTTGCATCACCCTTCGCGATTTCGAGATCCCGCACGTCGGGCATGGCTTGCCCTGCGTCGGCCCGCCGGGACGCGCGCCAAACGATCCGACCCATGACGGCGCCCAAAATCAGCGCGCGGTCCGGCCGCTTGAGCGACGTCATGGAACTGTTGACAGCGGGCCGCTTTTCGGACCGATCGGTATAACGGTGTTTGCATCGGATCATTGGACGCCCTAAATTGTAGAGGCTGCAGAGCGTCTGAGCTGCGCACGCAGATCGAGCACTCATATTTTGGGAGCGATGCATGCGCGGCTTGGTCGATTGAGGTTTTCTCGGCGAAACGAATCAGTATCACCGGCGCTCCGTGTAACGATGGCCACCAGAACCACGACGAGAAAAGCGCCGAAGTCCCAGCCGCGGGCGAAAGCGGACGCATCCAAGCCGAAAACGTCGGAGTCGTCCCAGGACCGGAACGATAGCTCTGATGTACCGACTGGTCCATACATCGATGGTACGGCATCCGGCGAAGACGCGGGAGTTGCCGGCTTGTCGGCAGCGCCCGCCACGAACCAGGGCGAGCGGATCCAGCACATCGCGGCGAAGCTCTTCGCCGATCGCGGTTATCGCGGGATTGGTGTCGCGGAACTCTGCGAAGCAGTAGGCCTAGGCCGCGGCGCGCTATACTACCACATCAACAGCAAAGAAGAGCTTCTGTTCAATATTGTTGTTCGCTATATTGAAGATCTTGTAATATTTGGGCAAGGCGCCCTAGTCAGAGAGACTGACCCTAGGCAGAGAATTCGCCGCCTCAGTCGATATCTGATGAGAGTGATCGCCCAAAATCTACCGGAAATGACCGTCTGCTTTCGGGAGGCGGATGCGCTGACTGGGCAGAGACATAAGGTCGTCTCCGATCTGCACCAGCAGTATCAGGACGTCTGGCTCCGCACCTTCAAGGATGGCGAATCTCAGGGTCTCTTCAAAACCCTTCCGGCGGTCGCGATAAAAGGCATTCTCGGAATGTATTTCTATAGTTTTCTTTGGTTTAAATCGAATGGCCGGCACTCTCCAGATGAGGTCGCCGAGATATTCGCGGATATGGTTCTTGCGATCGTTGAAAAAAAGACCTGATCGTATGGTGCGTTTTTATATGTTTTTAGTTAAATGAGCTCTACATCAAAATCAATGGCGACCACTCTGCGTGCACATGGTCGGCTAGCTTGCTTAGAATTTTTGCAGATACGGTGCGCCTACGGCACCTTCCCAGAAGCGGACCTTTAAGACGTCGGCCTTGGATCAGGTCGGGACCAGCGCTCGCGGCTGAGACGCGCCCATAGCTGACATGGCATGATCGCCGGCAAGCCGACGTTCGCCGGAACTACAAAACGAACATCACCTAGTCTCGTCGACTTGAGCGGATTGCACAAAGACACCGCCTGAGCTATTCGGCCGCTTCGCCACGGGGCGTCTCAGCTGTTTCATGATCGGCGCCCTTTGCACCCGACACGCCGAGCTCGATGTGCCGCGCGAAATGCTGGGCCGCCTGTGAAAGTCCATGGGTGCGCTGCCACAGCATGATGTCGACATCAGGCAGAGCCGGCAGCCCGGATTCTAGACGATTGCGGAGCTCCGAATCCGTCGCCACGCGCTCGAGGCCGGCGGCGTGCGCAGACTCTGACAAGACGGTCACGGCGGCGTCCGCGAGCGCCATCGCCTGAAGGCCCGCGATGCTTTCAGACACGCAGGCGATGCGCCAGCCGACGCCGGCCTCGTTCAGCGCGGCGAGCGCGAGGTCGCGATAGAGATTGCCCTCGGGCAGCATGGCGACCGGCACGGGCGAACGGCGATGTGCGTCGCCGTTGACCGCGCCGAGCCAGACCAGCCGCTCCGAGCGCAGCCGCGTGGCGTCGCCGGTCTTGGGCGACACGCCCGGCATACGGGTCGCAATCGCGACGTCGACAAGCCCTGCGTCCATCTCGGCCGCGATCTGGCGAGACAGCGAGCAGCGCACGGAGACCTCAACGCGCGGATAGGCCCGCCGGAAACTCGCGAGCGTCTCCGGCAGGAGATAGGCGGCGTAGAGGTCGGGACAGCCGAGCGTGACGCGGCCGTCGATCTCCTCCGACGACAGCTTCATCTGCGCTTCGTCGTGCATCTTCAGCACCGCGCGCGCGTAGGGCAGCAGCGTCTCGCCCTGCGGCGTCAGCCTCAGATGGCGGAGATCGTTTTCGAACAGGGGGCGGCCAGCGGCCTCCTCAAGCCGTTTGATCTGCAGGCTGACGGCGGGCTGAGTGCGGAACAGCATGCGCGCCACGCGCGTGACGCTGCGCTCCTCGACCAGCAACACGAACGTCCTGAGCAGAGAGATTTCAAGCGGCCGCGCCATAAGGCATAAATATTATTTTGCTTTGTGCAAAGCAATATAAATTTGCCCGGTCATACTATCAGTCAATAGGATGAGGTGGTTCGAAGAATACAGGATAATTATTGAGCTGATGCATAGCATGCGAGCAGCATTTGAACGCGAAACGGGCAAATCCCCGCTCCCGACCGTGTCCGCAGACGAAGGATGCGCTCGGTGACGGCGGGGGCCCCGACGCCGCTCCTCGAAGTCCGCGACGTCGCCAAGCGCTTCGGCGGACTGGCCGCCCTCGACGGCTGCTCGCTCACTCTCGAAGCAGGCCATGTCACCGGCCTCATCGGCCCCAATGGCGCTGGCAAATCCACCCTGCTCAACGTCATGACCGGGCTTGTGCGCGCCGACCAGGGTTCGGTTCTGTTCGAGGGCCGCGACGTGACCGCCCTCCCCGCGCATCGCTTCCCGGCTCTCGGCGTCGCCCGCTCCTTCCAGATCGTGCGTGAGCTCGGCAGCCTGACCGTGTTCGAGAACCTGCTGCTCGCCCCCCGCCTTCAGTCCGGCGAGGGCGTGCTCGCCGCCATTTTCGGGCGGCGAAAGTGGTGGGCGCAGGAAAGCGCCAACGCGCGTAAGGCGAAGGCGCTGCTCGACCGCGTCGGCCTGTTCCGGCTTGCCGACCATCCCTCGGGCGGCCTCTCGGGCGGCCAGAAGAAGCTGCTGGATCTCGCCCGCGCGCTGCTGCTCGAGCCCAAGCTGATCCTGCTCGACGAGCCGGGCGCGGGCGTCGCGCCGCCGCTGAAGCTTGAGATGATCCGGCTGATCAGGGAGCTGAAGGCCGAAGGCGTCTCGTTCGGCCTCGTCGAACACGACATGCATCTCGTCGGCGAGCTCTGCGACCGTGTCCATGTGATGGCGGAGGGCAAGCGCCTCGTCTCCGGGACCTTCGAGGAGGTCTCCAGGGACCGCCGCGTCGTCGAGGCCTATCTCGGGGTGGCGGCGTGAGCGCGATCCCGGCCCTCTCGGTCAGCGGGCTCCGCGCCGGCTACGGCCGCGGCGACGACATCGTGCGGGGGATCACCCTCGACCAGGCGCCCGAGACCATCCTCGCGGTCATCGGCCCGAACGGCTCCGGCAAGTCGAGCTTCGTGAAGACGCTCGCGGGCCTGCTCGACATACGTCAGGGCCGCGTCTCGGTCACCGGGACGGACGTGACCGCCGAAACGCCGGCCAGACGCGTCGCGGCGGGCATGGCCTACGTGCCGCAGGAAGCGAACGTCTTCCCGAGCCTCACCATCGGCGAGAACCTGAAGCTCGCGACGGAGTTCCTGCGCGGCCGCGCAGGCGTCGGGCCCGAGCAGCGCGAGAAGGTGCTGGCGCTGTTCCCCGAGCTCGGCGCGCGGCTGAAGACCCGCGCGGGCGATCTCTCGGGCGGCCAGCGCCAGATGCTCGCCTTCGCAAGCGCGCTGCTCGCGAACCCCGAAGTCCTGCTTCTCGACGAGCCATCGGCCGGGCTGAGCCCGAAGATCGTCGGCCAGACCATGGAGGCGATCGTCCGCGTCCGCGCGGCCGGCGTCACCGTGCTCCTGGTCGAGCAGAACGTGGCGGCGGCGCTCGAGATCGCCGACGAGGCGGTCGTGCTGGTGGCGGGGCAGGTCAGCCTGCGCGACACGGCGTCGGCCGTGCGCGCCGCCGATCTCGGCGACCTGTTCTTCGCGAAGGTCGCCTGAGATGGCCGCGCAGCTCTTCTTCAACGGCCTCGTCACCGGCCTTCTGCTCGCTCTTCCCGCGCTCGCGCTCACCCTCGTCTTCGGCGTGCTGAAGTTCGCGAATTTCGCGGTCGGCGCGATGCTGACGCTCGGCGCCTATGCGGCGTGGGTCGCCAACGTCCAGCTCGGCATGCCGCTGACCGCCGCGGCCGCGATCGCGGCCGTGACGGTGGCGGGCGCCGGGCTCCTCGCCGACCAGCTCGCCTTCGAGAAACTGAGGCTCCGCGGCTCCATCACCCTGCTCGTCGCCTCGATGGGCGTCTCGCTCGTGATCGAGAATGTCTGCCGTTTCTTCTTCGGCAACGCCAGCCGCGGGTTCGACGTCGCGCTTTCCCGCCCGATCCGCTGGGAGGGGATCCGCATCAATCAGGAGCAGATCACCATCGCCATCACGGTCGCGGTCTGTCTGGTCGCGGTCGACGTGCTGCTGCGCTTCACCCCGCTTGGCCGGGCGATGCGCGCGGTCGCGGACAACGCCTCGCTCGCCGCCGTGCGCGGGGTCGAGCGCCGCGCCATCGCGCGGCTGACCTGGGCGCTGGTCGGCGCGCTGCTGGGGCTCGCCGGCGTGCTCGCCGGGCTCGACCGCTCGATCGATCCGCTGATCGGCTGGAACTACCAGATCGCGATCTTCGCGGCCGCGATCCTCGGCGGCCTCGGCTCGCCCATCGGGGCCGTGCTCGGCGCGCTGACGATCGGCGTCGCGGAAGAGATGTCGGCGCTCGTCATCCCCACGAACTACCGGCAGGTCGTCAGCTTCGCGGTGATCCTCGCGCTGCTGCTGTTCCGGGCGAACGGGCTTCTCGGAGCGAAGGCGGCGCGCAAATGATCGCTTATCTCGTCACCATCGCGATCCTGGTCTGCGTCGCGGCGCTCGTCGGCCTCGCGCTGAACCTCCAGTGGGGACAGGCCGGGCTCGTCAATTTCGGCGTCGTCGGCTTCGTGGCGATCGGCGCCTACGCGACCGCGCTGCTCGCGCCGCAGATCGGCTGGCTCCCGGCGATGCTCGTCGCGGGCGCGGCGTCCGCGATCTTGAGCGCCGGCCTCGCGCTGCTCTCGATACGGCTGGAGGAGAACTACCTCGCGATCGTCACGATCGGGTTCGGCGAGGTCGTGCGCCTCGTGATCCTCAACGAGGGCTGGCTCACCAACGGCGCGCTCGGCATCCCGGACATCCCGCGGCCGTTCGCGGCGCTCGGACGGACGATCGGCGGCGACACCGTGTTCATCGTCTTCGCGCTGGCGCTGGTCGCGATCGTGTTCGTTCTGCTAGAGGCCATGGCGCGCTCGCCCTTCGGCCGCGTGCTCCGGGCGATCCGCGACGACGCCACGGTGACGGCGGCGCTCGGCAAGAACGTCTTCGCGCTCCGCGTCCGGGCGTTCGCGGTCGGGGGCGCGGTTATGGGGATCGCCGGCGCGCTGCACGCCTTCTACCTGACCTACATCGACCCGAGCCAGTTCACCCCGATTGTGACCGCCTACGCGTTCATGGCCGTGATCGCGGGCGGGCGCGGCTCGAACGTCGGGCTGCTGATCGGCGCCTGCTCGATCATGGCGCTGCTCGAAGGCACACGGTTCCTGAAGGATTTCGTCACCGTCATCGACGGCGTGCAGCTCTCCGCGCTCCGCCTCGGGCTGATCGGCGCAGGCATCGTGGCGCTGCTGATCCTGCGGCCGCAGGGGCTCGCGCCCGAGCCGAAGCGTCGGGCGGCCGACCTCCTGCCCTCCGAGAAGGGGAGCGTCTGATGCCCCGCGTCACTCCGCTGCCGTCCTCGGCCCTGCCTACGGATCTCGCGAAACTCTACGAGACCTTCGCGTCGGGCTACGCCGACTTCAGCGACCAGGCGGCCGTGATGGCGCATGTCCCGGCGGCGCTCGAAGGCCTGTTCGGGATGCTGCTCAAACTGCGCGGCCAGGGGAACGTCCCGCTGCGCTACGTCGAGCTCGCCGTCGTCACCGTTTCGGTGATGAACGCCTGCCCCTATTGCGTGTCGCATCACGCGCCGCTGCTCGCGGTCGAAGGCGTGCCGCCTGAGGCGATCGCCCAGCTTCCGGCGTCGGACCATCCGGCCTTCGACGAGACTGACCGCCTCGTCGTCGAATACGCCACCCTCGTCACGAACCGCGCCTGGGGGATCCGGGACGCCGTGTTCGAGCGGCTGAAGGCGCGCTTCTCCGAGGCCCAGATCGTCGAGCTCACGCTGCGCATCGCGCTCGCGGGCTTCTTCAACCGCTTCAACGACGCCCTCCAGATCGACGACGGCCGCGCGGCCGCCGCCATGGACCTCCCAAGCCCGCCGTCACCCTGAACAAGGACGCTTCCGATGACTGACAGCAGATTCGTGGTGAACCGCCGGACCGTGCTCGCGGGCGTCGGCTCCCTGCCCCTCGCGGCGGCGCTTGGGCGCCCCGCCATCGCGCAAGGCGCGGCCGGCGACGTGCCGCTCGGCATGGTGCTGCCCTTCTCGGGCGCGACCGGCGCCTACGGCCCAGCCATGAAGCAGGCGGCCGAGCTCGTCGTCTCCAAGGTCAACGAGGCGGGCGGCGTTCTCGGAGGCCGCAAGGTCAAGCTTTTCATCGAGGACAGCGAGACCAGCGCGACCGCGAGCGTCGCGGCGTCGAAGAAGCTGCTCGAGGTCAACAAGGTCGAGCTCGTGGGCGGTTTCTGGGGCAGCCCCGAGGCGCTCGCCGCGAAACCCATCATCCTCGCGGCCAACAAGGTCCAGATGCTGTCCTGCGCGGCGAACGCCGTCACCGAGGGCGACACCAAGGGGCTGATCTACCGGCTTCAGGCGAAGTCGAGCCAGTGGGGCCCGGCCGGCGCCAAGGTGATGCAGAAGATCGGGGCCAAGAAGGTCACCGTGCTCGCGCAGCAGAACCCGTTCATCGTCGCGATGGTGGAGCCGTTCAAGGCCGAGATGAAGAAGATCGGCGGAGAGGTGCTCGACGTCGTGATGTACAATCCCGACCAGGCCTCCTATCGGGCCGAGGTCGAGAAGGCCTTCGGGCCGGAGCCGGACGCCGTGTTCGTGCTGCCGCTGCTCACCGACATGGTGTCGATCGCCAAGGAGATCTTCCGCGGCGGCTTCACGTCGAAAGTGGTTTCGCTCGGCACCGGCGCGGACGCCGAAGGCAAGTTCCTGCAGGCGGTCGGGCCGGAAGTCGCCGAGGGCATCTACCACCTCCAGCCCTCGCCCCCGATCGACAGCCCGTCCTACGCCAAGTTCGTCAAGGAGATGGGCGCGCCGGAAGGCACAGTGTTCCTGTTCGCGGGCAACGCCTGGGATCAGATCTGCATCACGGTGCTGGCCATGGAGCACGCCAAGACGCAGGAGGCGGCCGTGTGGACCAAGTCGGTCCGCGAGGTCTGCAACCCGCCCGGCGAGCCCGTCGACGACATCGTCGAGGCGCTGAAGATGGTGCGCGCAGGCAAGAAGATCAATTTCAACGGCGCCGGCTGCACCTGCGACTTCGACGAGAAGGGTGACTCGCTGAACCGCTCCTTCTACGTCCAGCTCATCAAGGGCGGGAAGAACACGCCATTCGGCGTGGTGAGCTGAGGCTCCTCCTTCGTCATCCTCGGGCTTGACCCGAGGAGCCATCGGCCGCGGCCGGAACGATGGATGTCCGGGTCAAGCCGGGCATGACGGTCGGCCGCGTTTCCGAAGTCACGTGGCGGAGCTCGCGGCGCATGCCTATACGCCGCGCCTCATAAGCAAAACTTCGCTTTCTGCAAAACAATATAAATTTGTCTTTGCGCGATGCGATTACTAATATTTCGAAGATTGTTCGATCCGCACGATCGAGAACAAGCGCGGCGACGAAACTAAAAGGCCTACAAGAGGCGTAAATGACGCAGTCAAAGCCGATCCACTTCTGCGGATTTCTCGTGGCCGGGCCGGTGGTCCACAGCCACGCGATTTGGCGCAATCCGGCCCATGAGACGCCGTTCCTGAGCCTCGCGCATTACGCCGGCATCGCGAGGACGCTGGAGCGCGGCTTCTTCGATTTCGTGTTCTTCGCCGACCGGCTCGCCATCGCGGACCGCTACGGCGACAGCCACGAAATGGGTTTAAGGCTTGGCGACCAGGACGCGACCCGCATGGATCCGTTGCCGATCCTAGGCGCGATGGCGGCGGTGACGGAGCATCTGGGCCTGGGGGCCACGCGCTCCACCACCTATGACGCGCCGTTCAACATCGCACGGGAGTTCGCGACACTCGACCATATCTCGTCCGGGCGCGCAGCCTGGAACGTCGTGACCTCGATGAACGACGGCGAGGCGCTCAACTTCGGCGACGTGCCTCATCTTTCTCATGACGAGCGCTACGACCGCGCCGACGAATTCATGGAGGTGGCGTTCAAACTCTGGGACAGCTGGGAGCCGGACGCTCTCGTGCTCGACCGCGCCGGCGGCGTCTACGCCGATCCGGCGAAGGTCCGCTACGCCAACCACAAGGGTCGCTGGTTCCAGGCGCGTGGACCACTGAACATTCCGCGCTCGCCGCAGGGCCGCCCGCTCATCATCCAAGCCGGCTCGTCGGGCCGCGGAAAGGCGTTCGCGGCGCGCTGGTCGGAGGTGATCTTCGCGCTGCAGCCGAGCATGGCGCGCATGACGGCCTTCACAAGGGACGTCCGCGCCGCGCTCGAAAGCGCCGGCCGCGCGCCCGACGCCGCCAAGGTGATGATGGCCATGATGCCCTTCATCGGCGAGACGCGCGAGGAGGCGGAAGCCAAGCGCGACCTGCACGACAGCCTGATCGACCCGCGCGTCGGCCTCTCGACGCTCGCGGCCCACGCCAACGCGGATTTCGGCGCGCTGCCGCTCGACGCCACCATCGACGAGATCGCGGACACCGGCAGCCAGGGCAATCTCGCGGCGCTGCGCTCGATCGCGGGCGACGGCTCGATGACGATCGCGGACGCGGGCAAGATCTATGGCCGCGGCGTCATGTGCCCGCGCGTCGTCGGCACCGCGCAGGACGTTGCGGACGAGCTGATGGCGATCGTGGATTCCGGGGCGGCAGACGGCTTCGTCATTTCGCCCGCCTTTCTGCCCGACACTTTCGAGGACTTCGTCCACAAGGTCGTGCCGATCCTCCAGGCGCGCGGCCGCGCCCGCACGTCGTACGACGCCCGGTCGCTCCGCGAGCGTCTCGGAACCTTGGAGGCGCGTACGTGAGCGCCGCCGCCACGATGCCACCCGCGCCGGAGTCCGACGCCGATCCGGCCGCCTTCAAGGCTGCGATGCGGCGCCTTGCGGCGGGCGTCACGGTGGTGACGAGCCGCCATGGCGGGACCGTCAACGGTATGACCGCGACCGCAGTCTGCAGCGTCAGCGCCGAGCCGCCTCTGGTGCTAGTCGTGATGAACCGGTCGAGCGCCTCGCATGGCGTCGTCTCGCGCGGCGGCGCGTTCGCGCTCAATTTCCTCAGTGAGGAACAGAGCGATCTGGCGACCTATTTCGCCGGCCGCGACGGCAAATCCTTCGACACCGTCCCGCATCGCATCGGGGCGAGCGGCTGTCCGCTGATCGAAGGCTGCGCGGCGCAACTCGACTGCGTGCTGGAGAGCCGCCACGACGAGGGCACCCACACGATCTTCGTTGCCCGAGTGCTGCACGCCGAGACCGACGAGGGCTCGCCGCTCGTCTATGGGGACGCGGCGTTCCACGGCCTGAAGCCGCTCTGAAAGGTTAGTCCGCGCAGAGCGTGTCGATGAACGCGAAGAGTTCCCCAGCGACTTCTCGGTTCGCGAGTTGGCGCTGCTCGCCGACATGACTGAAGCCGGGCGCGATGATCTCCGAGAAGCCACTGGCGGACGAGATCCACTGCGGCCGCACGCCAGTGCGCGAGGCGCTGCAGCGCCTGCGGATCGAGGGCTATATCGAAGTCCATCCGAGCCGCGGCGTGCAGGTCTCGACCATCGACGTCTTTCGCCAGTTCGAACTGCTTGAGGTGAGACGGCCGTTGGAGGACCTGATGGTTCGGCTGGCCGCGGATCGCGCGGTGGTTAGCCAGCGCGACCGGATGATTGAACTAGCCGCCGAGATCACCGCGGCTGCCGCCGACCGGGACCGCGGAGCGTTCCTGCGCGCCAACCGCGCGATCCACGAACTGCTGGCGCAGGCGGCGCACAACGCCATTCTCGCGGGCTCCATAGGCGCCCTGCACGGGCTTTCGCGCCGCTTCTGGTACGCCTACATCGAAGATCAGGATGTCTTTGAGGAGGCGGCCCGCCTTCACGCTGCCACGCTGACGGCGGCGGCCGATAGAGAGATTGAGAAAGCCTCGGGCCGGGCCCGAGACTTTCTCAACTTCCTTGAGGATTTGACGCGAAAAGCGCTGAGCGAGCGACTGCGGCACACCTGATCCCAAGGTGTTGCCCCAGCTTCGACGTGACGGTCGGTCGTACGCGCCAAGCTCACACGGAGCGATGCTCGATCCAGGCCCCAAGCGCCCGCGTCAATCCTGTTCCGGGTTTCGCTGGGGGCCGTGCGAAACGCCCCGCGCGCGCCGGGGTCGTCTGAAGGCGAGCGAGCAGCGTCGCTTGGCCGATGGCGGCGTCCAGAGGATCAATCAGCGGAACGGGAACGCGCGACGCGACTTTGGCGGCGAAGCCGGTCAGCGGGGCGCCTGCGAGGATGACGGCGTCCGCCTTGTCGGTCTCGATCGAGCGCAGACACAGCTCGACCAGCTGGGCCTCGAGTTCACTCTGGACGTCGTTGATCGAGGAGAACGAAACGTCCGGCACGCGGATGCCGGCGCAGCGGCCACGGAGGCCGCAGAGCGCGACGGCGTCTTCGTACCACGCGGTGAGCGTGGGCGAGAAGGTCACGATCGAGAACCGCTGCGCGAGCATGCACGCCGTGAGCATCGCGGCTTCCGCCATGGCGGTCACGGGGAGGTCGAACAGCTCTCGCGCCGCAATCAGCCCAGGGTCGCCGAACGCTGCGATCACGACGGCGTCCACGCCGCTCTGGTGCGCGGCGATCATCTCCAGGGTCGCCGCGCCGGCGATCACCGATTCCGCGCGGCTGGCGATGTAGGGCATGCCGTGCGGCGCCGTCAGGGCGACCAGCTCGACGTCCGGCGCCAGGGAACGCGAGGCGCTCGCCACCATGCGTTCCGTCATCGCAACCGAGGTGTTGGGATTGATCAGGAGAATGCGCATCCGCTCAGCCCCCGCGCGCCCGGGTCCACAGCGCCTCGATGGCGCGGGCGGCGTCACGACGAACGGCGTCTGCGTCCACTCGGGTCGGCTTTCCGTCCTCGACCATCAATTCGCCGTCTACGGCCACGACCTCGACATCGCGACCCTGCGCCACGTGGACGAGGTTGCCGAGGGCGTTGGTCCTCGGCGTGAGATGCGGGCGACGGAAATCGAAGGCGACGAAGTCCGCTTGCTTGCCGATCTCGATGCTGCCGATCTCGTCCTCGAGCCCCATGGCGCGCGCGCCCGCGAGCGTCGCCATCTCGAACACGGTCTCGGGCTGCCAGTCGGGCGTGACCGCGCCGAGCTGGATGCGACCGACCGCGAGCGCCCAGCGCATCACCTCCACCATGTCGGCGTGCATGTTGTCGGTGCCGAGCGTGAGCTTGGCCCCTGCGGCGCGCAGCCTGTGCGTCGGGGCGATCGTGCCCCCGGTCGCGTTGCCCTTGGCGATGTGGGCGACATGGACGCCGGCTCTCCCGATGCGGGCGATGTCGCCGTCGCTGACGTGGATGCAATGCGCTGCGGTCAGCCGGGCGTTCAGCAGGCCGACCTCGTCCAGCAGCTCGGGCGGGCTAATGCCGTCGCGCTCGCGGATCCGTGCAAGCTCGACCTTGCTCTGCGAGAGATGGGTCGTCACGCGCAGCCCGGTGTCCTCCGCGGCCCGCGCGATGCGCCGCAGGAAGGGCGTCGAGCACGTGTCCGGCGCATGCGCGGCGAGTTGCACCCCGATGCGGCCGCCGCTCTTACCCTCGTAGCGCTCCGCCAGCGCGATCGCCTCGCCAAGCGTCGTGTCGCCGATAGCGTCGACATGATCCCAGCGCCCCACCGAGACGCCGGAGAAATCGACGTCGTGAATGCGGCCGCACGACCACACCCGGAGGCCGACGTCCGCCATGGCGGGCGTGACGACATCGGCGTGCACGAAGGTGTCGTTGATCAGCGTTGAGCCGAACAGCAGCGCCTCCAACGCGCCGAGCCGGGCGATGGCGTAGGCCTCGTCCGGCGTGACCATGTGCCCCTGCGGAATGCCGGGCGTGTAGGCCGGCGCGAAGCCCAGATCCTCCGCGACGCCGCGCACCATGCTGAGGTTGGCGTGCGTGTGCACGTTGATCAGGCCCGGCGTGACGACACGGCCGGGAAGATGAAGGCTGCGGCGGGCGCGGAGCGGCGCGGCGTCCCTGGTCGCGGCTTCGATCCGCGCGAAGCGGCCGTCCGAAATCGCGATCACGGCGTCGTCGATGGCGTGCGACGCCGGCGCCCCCGTGAGGACCGTGGCGCCGGTGATGACCAGATCGTAGAGCGGCTCGGACATGGCGCTATCGATTCAGAATGTGGGAGAGGAAGCGCTGCGTCTTCTCCTCTTGCGGAGCGGAGAACACGGTCTCGGGCGAGCCCTGCTCGACGATATGGCCGTCGGCCATGAAGATCAGCGTGTCGGCGACGCGCCGCGCGAAGCTCATCTCGTGGGTGACCACGATCATGGTCATGCCTTCGCGCGCCAGAGCGCCCATGACGTTAAGGACTTCGTGGACCAGCTCGGGATCGAGCGCGGAGGTCGGCTCGTCGAACAGGATGAGGCGTGGGTCCATAGCCAGCGCGCGGGCGATGGCGACTCGCTGCTGCTGGCCGCCCGAGAGCTGCGAGGGGCGCTTGTGCATGTGCTCGGCGAGGCTTACGCGGGCGAGCTGCTCCGCCGCGCGCGCTTCGGCCGCCTCGCGCGACAAGCCGAGCACCTTTCTCGGACCAATCGCCACGTTCTGCGCCGCGGTGAGGTGCGGGAACAGATTGAAGCGCTGGAACACGAAGCCGAACTTGCGCCGCTGAAGAGCGAGCTGAGACTCGGTCAGCGGCGTCCAGCGAGCCGCTTCGCCCACATAGGCGCCGCCGATCGGTTCGCCCGTGAGCTCGATCGTGCCGGCGTCTGGCGTCTCCAGATGGTTCAGGCAGCGCAGCACCGTGGTCTTGCCGGAGCCGGAAGGCCCGATCAGCACCATCGTCTGCCCCGCCATGACGTCGAACGAGATGCCCTTGAGGATCTCGCGCTCGCCGTACCGTTTGCGCAGTCCCCGCACCGAGAGCAACGGCTTTTCGCTGGCAGGCCTTGAGGGATCGGTTCTCGTTTCGAGGGGCATGGCGATCACCAGGCTGGGAGCCGCCGCTCGATCACCCGCGAGACCCACGAAAGCACGGAGATGATGGCGTAATAGTAGATGGCGAGAAGAGCGAAGATCTCGAGCGGCGCAAAGTGCGTGGCGATGATCGCCTGCCCCGAGCGCGTCAGCTCGTAGACCGAGATGACCGACAGCAGCGACGTGTTCTTGAGGAGGGTGATCACGTCGTTCGTCAACGCCGGCATCATGGGCCGGATCGACTGCGGCAGCAGGACGTAGAGCAGGATCCGGCCCTGCGTCATGCCGATCGACTTGGCGGCTTCGGTCTGGCCCTTCTCAACCGCGCCCACCGTGCCGCGCACGACTTCGGCGACATAGGCGGCGCAATTGAGCGAGAGCGCGATCACGCCCGACCAGAACTCGCCAGGACGCCAGCCCATGAGCGGCAGCCCGAAGAACACAATGAAAATCTGGATGAGCAGAGGCGTTCCGCGGATGAAATCCACATAGGCGAGCACCAGCCAGCGCGCCCACCGCCATCCGCCGAGCGAGACGAGGCCGAGCGCGACGCCCCCGGTGAGGCCGAGCAGCGCCGCGAGCGACGCGATCCTCAGCGTCGTCACCGTGCCTTCGGCCAGAAGGGGGATGGCCATCTCGACGACGGCCCAATCTATGGTCATTGAATCGCATCCGCGATCGGCTGGCGGGGAACGCCCGTCGGGTGAGGCGGGACAGGCGGCTCACCACCGCCGCCCCCTTCGGGCGATTAGGAGAAGTCGGGCACCTTGTCGGCCAGCTTCATCTGCGTGCCGAACCACTTTTCCTGCAGCTTGTAGATCTCGCCGTTGGCCTTCAGAGCCTCGATGCGCTCGTTGAGGAAGCCGATCAGCGCCGTGTCTTCCTTCCGGGCGCCGATGCCGGCCCAGTTGCGCGGACCGATGTCGCGAACGATGGCGTACCGGCCCGGGGCGTCCTTCAGCACCTGCGTGAGCGTCGCGAGCGAGTTGATGACGCCGTCGACGGATCCTTGCGCGAGCGCGAGATAGGCGGCCGGATGGTCGTCGTAGGCCTTCACCTCGGAGAAGCCCTTGCCGGCGCTCGCCTTCAGTTTCGCGTCGAGCGCGGCTTTCATGGTGTCGCCCGCAGAGCCGAGCTTCACGGCGAGCACCTTACCGGACATGCCGTCGATGCTCTTGATCGTGTCGACGTCGGACGACCGGATCAGCATTTCCTGCGTCGCTTCGGTGTAGGGGATGGAATAGCCGACCTTGGCCACCCGCTCCTTGGAGTAGGTGAGCGAGGTCATGATCACATCGAAGTTCCCGGCGTAAAGCGCAGGTATGACGCCGGCCCAAGCCGTGTCGATGAACTCCACCTTCACTCCCAGCGGGGCGAAGAGCTGCTTGGCGAGGTCGACGTCATAACCGACGATTTCGCCCTTATCGCGGAAGGTGAAGGGCCGGTAGGCCGCCTCCACGCCGACTTTCACCACGCCGGCGGCTTTGATGGCGTCCAGCGTCAGCGGCTCGGCCCGAACCGGCGCGCCGGTCAGCGGGAGGAGGGCCGTCGCCGCGAAGAGCAGGGTGGACAGGCCGAGGAAACGGCGCCGCGCGGCGCCGACGGACGAAAGGCGGGGTGACATGACTTCGCTTTCTATCTCAACGCGTTGCGGCGGGATCAACTCACAATCAGATTGCATTCCATCTGATTTAAATCAGCATATGCAGCAACTTAGATGGATAGGTCGAGCTTGTCTTCGCTCATAAGATGAGCAGGATTTCGCCTAATCGCGCGCCTTTGCGGCGGGTTCTCCGACAGCCGGCGGGCGCCGTGGCGGCAGGCGCCGCCGTTCCTCCTCTCGGCGCGAGCCTTGGCGGCCTGTGGAGCCATGACGCACGCCGCCGACGCTGCCGGAGATCCGCAGCAGCTGCCTATTATTTAAGCGAAAGGCGACAGGCCTTAGATGCGGCTGCGCGTCAGACGGCCGCCGTACGCTCCATGACGGCGTCGAGCTGCGCAGGGTCGAGGACACCTGCGGCGAGGACCGCGCAGACGGTTTCGCCGGTGCGGAGCAAATGACGCTTCCAGACTCGGCGCGCGGCGTCCGCGTCACGCGCATGCAGCGCGGCCATGAGCGCCTCGTGCTCGCTCACCGACTCCTCCCACCTCTGCGGATCGACGATGGCCATGTAGCGCCCGCGTCGCGCGCGCAGCATTAGGTTGGCGTGGGTGGCGACCAGAACCGGATTCCGGGACAGGCGGACGATCCTGTCGTGGATGGCGCTGTTGAGCTCGAAATACGGGTCTTTTTCCCGGCTATGGTAATGCTCCATCATGCGGGAGTGCATTTCGTCGAGCTCTTCAAGATCGGCCGTTTTCATCCGCAGCGCCGCGATCTCGGCCGCGAGGCTCTCCAGCCCGGCGATGACCTCGAATAGATCCGAGGCCTCTTCCGCGGTGAACGACATGATCCGGGCGCCCCGGTTCTGCGACAGCTCAATCAGTCCCTCGAGCTCTAGAAGCTTGAGGGCTTCGCGGAGAGGGGTCCTGGACACCGCCAGCGTTTCGCACAAGCTACGCTCGACGATGCGCCCGCCCGCGGGCAAGTCTCCGCGAATGATCCGATCGCGCAGCGTGGTTGCGATTTGATGCGCGAAGGGCTCGCGCCGCGACAGCTTGGTCTCGCGTGAGGACGACGGCGTCCGTCGCGTTTCTTCGCTCGGCCTCGATGGCAATGTCGGTCACCTGTCGCGCGAGACGTGAGCGGTTACCCATAAACTCATCACCCCTACGGGCAAAGTGAGAGGCGGGGGTGGTAACGGAACGACCGATCGCCACGCAAAGCAGCTGCGGACCCTCCCCCCGGTGACGTCGTCTGGGCGCCAGAAGCGGACATCGCCTGCCGAGCCGAAAACCGACATCACGGTCCGCTTCAAGCGACG
>NZ_JBHUER010000010.1:764638-799895 GCF_042681025.1 Methylopila henanensis | reverse complement strand
GGCCGCTCCGGGCGAGGCGCGCGAGCCGCGGGGCCGCCCCGAGAGGGGGCCGCGGCCCGACCGCGATCGTCCCCGCGGCGACGGCGGTCGTCCGCATGGCGAGGGCGGGCGACCCCAAGGCGAGGGCGTGCGTCCCGGCGACGGGCGCAAGGGCGGCCGTGACCGCCGGGGCGGCGACCGCCCCGATCGGGACCGCCCGCGCGGCGGCGAGGACCGCGGCCGGCGGCATGGCGGCGGCGCGCCGGTCATGACATCCGCGCCTCCGAAGCGCCCGGAGCGCGGGCCGGATCCGGACTCGCCGTTCGCGAAGCTCGCCGCGCTCAAGGCCCAGCTCGAGCAGGGCCCGAAGCCCGGCCGCGACCCCAAGGGCGGGCAGGGCGCGCGAAAGGGCTCCGACGCCAACGGCGACGCCTGACGCGACGATGCGGAGGCCGGAGGAGACCCCGCCGGAACGCCTCCGCATCGACGTCTGGCTCTGGCGCGCCCGCGTCGCAAGGACGCGCGCGCTGGCGGTCGGCCTCGTCCAGTCCGGCCATGTCCGCGTCAACGGCCAGCGCGTGCGCGCGCCCGGCCATGCGCTGAAGCGCGGCGACGTGCTGACGATCGCGCTGTCGGCGGCCGTGCGCGTGCTGCGCGTCGTGGACTTCGGCGAGCGGCGCGGGCCTGCGACGGAAGCGCGCGCCCTGTTCGACGACTTGGGGCCGCATCAGGGCGAAAATGCTGCGCCGCAAGATGGTCGGCTGGAATAACGCAACGATCCTGCGTTCCGAAGCCATCCTCCGCACGCATTGTTCAAAAAGCTCATTTTTCAGGCATCTCTCACTGATTTCTAACTTTTCTGACGTTTCCGTGAGGAAGGTTGTCGGTCGACTACATCGCCGTTGTTATCGACGTAAGCGCGCGATTTTGCGTTGCAGCATGCTTTTGTCGAACCCTCTGCGAGGAGCTGGACATGGCCGACATCTTCGACGCCGCCCTGCGTTTCCAGGGCGAAGTCTTCACCAAGGACAAGGCGCTCTACCAACGCCTCGCCCGGGACGGGCAGAGCCCGAAGGCGCTGGTGATCTCCTGCGCCGACAGCCGCGTCGCGCCCGAGCACATCACCCAGGCGGGACCCGGCGAGATCTTCGTCTGCCGCAACGCCGGCAACATCGTCCCGCCCTTCGCGCAGATGAACGGCGGCGTGTCCTCGGCGATCGAATACGCCGTGGTGGCCCTGGGCGTCGCGGACATCGTGGTGTGCGGGCATTCCGAGTGCGGGGCGATGAAGGCCCTGCGCCATCCCGCGAGCCTCGATCCGATGCCCAACGTGAAGGCCAGGCTCAAGCACGCCTCGGCCGCCCAGAGCATCGTCTGCGAGGCCTACCCGCCGGACCTCGACGAGGCCGCGGCCTGCCGCGCGCTGTCGATGGAGAACGTGGTGGTGCAGATCAACCATCTGCGCACCCACCCCTCGGTCGCCGCCAAGCTCGCCCGCGGCGAGATTCGCCTGCACGGCTGGTACTTCGAGATCGAGACCGGGACGATCTTCGCCTACGACGGCGAGGCGGGCCGGTTCGAACCGATCCGCGGCGACCGACCCGCGCCCGTCGCGGTCGGCCCCGCCCGTCCTGCGGCCCCGCTGGCCGTCGCGGCGGAATGAGGAGCGCGCCCATGAGCACGTTCGCTCCGAAACCGTCCCTCTCCGCCTCGCTCAGCCGGGACTTTCCCGCCTCGATCGTGGTCTTCATGGTCGCCCTGCCGCTGTGCATGGGCATCGCCGTCGCCTCCGGCGTCCCGGCGGAACTGGGCCTCGTCACCGGCGTCGTCGGCGGCGTGGTCGTCGGCCTGATCGGCGGCTCGCCGCTCCAGGTCAGCGGTCCCGCCGCAGGCCTCGCGGTCGTGGTGTTCGAGATCGTCCGCGAGCATGGCCTCGAGATGCTGGGGCCGATCCTGCTGCTCGCCGGCGCGCTGCAGATCGCCGCCGGCCTGCTCGGCCTCGGCAAGTGGTTCAAGGTGATCTCGCCGGCCGTGGTCCACGGCATGCTCGCGGGCATCGGCGTGCTGATCGTGGTGGTCCAGCTCCATGTGCTGATCGACGGCGCTCCGCTTCCGAACGCGCTCGAAAGCCTGATCGCGATCCCCGCCGCCTTCGGCGACGTGGTGCGGCTCACCACGGTGAAGGGTCCCGCGGCGCTGGCGGTCGGCCTCACCACCATTCTGGCGATGATCGCCTGGGAAAGGCTCCGCCCGGCGAACCTCAGGCTCATTCCCGGCGCGCTGGTGGGAGTGGCGGCGGGCACCGCGCTGGCCGCGGTTTTCGCGCTGCCGATCAAGCGGGTCGAGATCCCGGAGTCGATCCTCGGCGGCCTGAACCTCACCGACGCCGCGGGCCTCGCGGGGCTGATGGCGCCCGGGCCGCTGCTCGCGGCCGTGATCATCGCCGTGATCGCCAGCGCCGAAACGATGCTGTCGGCCGCGGCGGTCGACAAGATGCACGCCGGCCCGCGCACGGCCTACGACCGCGAACTCTCCGCTCAGGGCGTCGGCAACGCGATCTGCGGCGCGTTGGGCGCGCTGCCGATGACCGGCGTGATCGTGCGCTCCTCGGCCAATGTGCAGGCGGGCGCCGTGTCGCGGTGGTCGGCGGTGCTGCACGGCCTGTGGATCCTGGCCTTCGTCGCAGCGGTTCCCTGGGCGCTGGAGGTCGTGCCGGCCGCGGCCCTGGCCGGCATCCTGATCGTCACCGGCTGGCGTCTTGTCAGCGTTCAGCACGCCCGCGGCCTGTTCCGGCGGCACGGCGCCCTGCCCGCCGCGGTGTGGGCCGCGACGCTGATCGTCGTCGTCGCCGTGGACCTGCTCACCGGCGTGCTGGTCGGGCTCGCCCTCGCAGGGATCGAGATCCTGCCGCACCTGAAGCGGCGCTACCTGGTCGTGCGCCGCCACGAGACGGCGGACGGCGGCGTGGAGATGCGGCTCGCGGGGGCCGCGACCTTCCTCCAGCTTCCCCAGCTGGAGAAGGAGCTCGCCGCCGTGCCGGAGGGCGCGACCGTCACGCTGCGGACCAGCCATCTCTCCTACATCGACCACACCACGTCGGAGATGATCGCGGATTGGGCCGAACGCCGCACGGGCGGAACGCGGATGCCCGTGGACCGCTCGGCCCCCGGCCACGAGCGGAGGCTGGCGAGCGCGCTTCCGGCCTGACCGCGACAGGCGGACGCGACCCCGAGGGCGGCGCCCATGCCGCCCTTGCGAAGCACGGGCGCGTCCGCTACGTCACCCGGACCGAACCGGGAGACTGGCATGACCTATGTGGTCACCGACAACTGCATCCGCTGCAAGTACACGGATTGCGTGGAGGTGTGCCCGGTCGACTGCTTCTATGAAGGCGAGAACATGCTCGTCATCCACCCCGACGAGTGCATCGACTGCGGGGTGTGCGAGCCGGAATGCCCGGCGGAGGCGATCAAGCCGGACACCGAGCCCGGCCTCGAAAGCTGGATCAAGCTGAACGGCGACTACGCCAAGTCCTGGCCGAACATCACGGTCAGGCGCGACCCGCCGGAGGACGCCAAGGAGTTCGACGGCAAGCCTAACAAGCTGGCGGAGTTCTTCTCGCCGGAGCCCGGCCAGGGAGACTGAGCGGCGGCGCCACGGCGGAAGCGTGTGGCGCCCATGCGTCTATTTCATTGATTTTTTGGTCCGTTCGTGATACCCATCACGCAACGGTCAAAAACGACGCGCGCCGCCCAAGCCGTCATGCCGACGGTGTTTTCGCCAGGAAAGCTGAAGCGGTTGAAACTGTCCGGGCGTCGTATCGGCGCGGCGGGACAGGCGGCGTTTTTCTCTGAGGGGAACGGTGTTCGAGGGACCCGGACATATGCGCCGGGCTCGTCGTTGGCCGTCGCCGCCGACCCGGCCCGCCGGGTTCCACTTGTCGCGGTCCGTCCCGCCGCGGGACGACACGGAGTTCGGAACAGTATGACCACCAAGAAGACTTCGCAGGCCAAGCACGGGTTCAAGGCGCTGGAGCACGTGGTCTACCCGTCGCACGGCGTCGGGCAGATCGTGGCGATCGAGGAGCAGGAGATCGCCGGGCACACGCTTGAGCTGTTCGTCATTTCCTTCGAGAAGGACAAGATGACGCTCCGCGTGCCGGTGGCGAAGATCGCGAGCGCCGGCATGCGCAAGCTGTCCGAGCCGCAGGTGGTCGCCAAGGCGCTCGAGACCCTGACCGGCCGCGCCCGCGTCAAGAAGACGATGTGGAGCCGCCGCGCGCAGGAGTACGAGGCGAAGATCAACTCGGGCGACCTCGTCGCGATCGCCGAGGTGGTGCGCGACCTCTACCGCGCCGACACCCAGCCGGAGCAGTCCTACAGCGAGCGCCAGCTCTATGAATCGGCGCTCGACCGCATGATGCGCGAGCTCGGCGCCGCCGAGCGGCTGACCGACATCGAAGCCCAGAAGAAGATCGAAGGCCAACTCGCCAAGGGCCCGCGCCGCGGCGGCAAGGCCGAGGAGATCGAGGCGGAGGCCGAGGTCGCCGAGCAGGAAGAGGCCGCCTGAGGCGCTTCTTTCCTCGCAGGATCGTTTGCGAAGGGCCCGGCGCATATGCGCCGGGCCCTTCGTCGTTTCCGCCCTTCGCGCGTTGCGCGCCGGAGCGGGCCGGCAAGGGCGGAAGGCGCCGAGTTCACGAAACCGTGATTGAAAAACACCAGTCCGGCCATGTCCTTTTTGCGGTCTTGCGCGTTGCCCCCACGTGAAAGCCGTCTTCGGCGGCTCAACGGGGAGTTCCACGATGTCCCAGATGGCCGGTGTTCGCCGCCGCTTCGTTCGCGCCGCCATGGAGGCGCCGTTCCTGGAGCGCGAGGAGGAGCACGATCTGGCCGTCCTGTGGAAGGACGAGAAGGACGAGGTCGCGCTGCACCGCCTCGCCGCCGCCCACATGCGGCTTGTGATCGCCATCGCCGCGCGCTTCCGCCATTACGGTCTGCCGATGCCCGACCTGATCCAGGAGGGCCATGTCGGCCTGCTCGAGGCCGCGGCCCGCTTCGAGCCGGAGCGCGAGGTGCGGTTCTCAACTTACGCCACCTGGTGGATCCGCGCCGCGATCCAGGACCACATCCTGCGCAACTGGTCGATCGTGCGCGGCGGCACCTCCTCGGCCCAGAAGGCGCTGTTCTTCAACCTGCGCCGCCTGCGCGCCCGGCTCAGCCGCACCGGCGAGACGATGATGCCCGGCGCGCTGCACGACAAGATCGCCGAGGCCGTCGGCGTGTCGGTCAAGGATGTGGCGCTGATGGACTCGCGGCTGTCGGGCCCTGACATGTCGTTGAACGCGCCGATCCTCGACAGCGATCCGAACTCTTCGTCCGAGCGCATGGACTTTCTGGTCGACGACAACCCGCTGCCGGACGAGACGGTGGGCGACTCGATCGACGGCGAGCGCCGCGTGCGCTGGCTACGCTCCGCGCTCGGCGTGCTGAATGAGCGCGAGCTGAACATCGTCCGCGCCCGGCGTCTGGCCGAGAACGCCGTAACGCTGGAGGCGCTCGGCGAGCGGCTCGGCATCTCCAAGGAGCGCGTGCGCCAGATCGAGAACCGCGCGCTCGAAAAGCTCCGCCGCGCGCTGGTCGAGCAGCACCCGCAGGCCGTCTCCGCCGCGGCGTCCTAAGGACGCGCGGACCTCGAGACGCAGAATATGAAACGCCCGGTTTTGCGCCGGGCGTTTTTCTTTGCGGTTCAAGGAAGAGCTGGTTGTCGAAGGCCTTGATCGTCGATCGGCGCCAAGGCGCGCCGAATGAGCTTCTCTGTCCTCCAGCTCGACCGTAGGGCCCATCCGTATCCTTCGACGCGGCGCGTCGTCGGGCGGAGCGGATGAGCCGGTCAGGCCGGGCCATGACGAGGGAGAGGGCGTAGAGGCTCCGCGCGTCAGACGATCAGCACGTCGGTGTGGTCGAAGGTGACGTTCTGGCCCGGCGAGAGCCGCGCGAACAGCACCGCGGGTCCTGAGCCTGCGCCGTCGGCGTCGTAGGACAGGTTTCCGGTCGCCTGATCGTAGACAAGGTGGGTGGCGAAGGCTTCGGCCGAAAGAGGCCCCTTCTCGAAGGCCTGGAACGGGTGCCCGCTGTCGAGCCAGATCTTGTCGACGCCGTGGGCGAAGCCGCTGACGGTGTCCACATTGGTCGGCCCGAGCGCCGTGTCGAACACGAACACGTCCGCGCCGCGACCGCCGGTCAGGATGTCGTTGCCAAGGCCGCCGTATAGGCGATCCGCCCCGCCGCCTCCAAGGAGAACGTCGTCGCCGGCTCCGCCGAACAGGACGTTGTCGTAGCCGTTGCCGGTGATGCGGTTGGCGAGGGCGTTGCCGACGCCGGTCGCGGCTCTCGCGGCCGCGGTTAACTCCAGGTTTTCGATTCCCGACGCCGACGACAGATCGTAACTGACGCTCGCGACGACGGTGTCGAGGCCGCCGTCGCGGGAGCCCTCGCCGACACGGTCCAGCGGCGAGTTCACGATGTACCGATCGTCGCCCAGCCCGCCGTTCATAACGTCGGCGCCCGCGCCGCCGTCGAGCACGTCGTTGGCGCTCGATCCATACAGCGTGTCGGATCCCGTTCCGCCGCGGATGATGACCTGATCGCTGCGGTCCCAGTCTGTGAAGACGAGGCTGCTCAGGTCGGCCCGGCCGTTCACGGCGTAGACCACGAGCGTCTCGGATCCTCCTGACGTGCCGCGGACCGCGAACTCGCCGATGTCGCTAACGAGATGGCTCGCGAGGAAGCGCGCCTCGAGGCCGCCGGCGGAGCCCCGCCCGTTGAGTTCGAGCGCCTCGAAGCCGGTGATGGCGCTGTCGAGAAAGTCCGCGACGCGCTCGTCGCCCGCGCGCACGCTCAGCGTGTCAAAACCCGTGCCGCCCGCAGCCGATCCGCCGTGGGGCTGACCGGATGCGACCACCCGGATCAGGTCGGCGCCCGCGCCGCCGTCGACGTCGTCGCCGTCCGCGATCTGGCCGCCCGCGGTGTTCTGGGCGAATCCGCCCCACACTATGGTGTCGTTCCCGCCTTCGCCGGAGATCGTGTCGTGGGCGGAGGTGCCGGAGATGATGTTGTCGCGTTCGTTCCCGCGGATGGTGAACTTGTTCGGGCCGCCGGGGCCGTAGGTCGATGTTCCGAATTCGGAGAGGTCGAACGCTGTGACGAAATTCTTCGTGTCGAGCGTAATGGTGACGCTGGCGGACCCGGTGAACTTGGCGCTCAGCGACACCAACCCGTCGCCGAACTTGCTGGAATTGGCGGTGAAGGTCCCGGGATCGTGGATGCCGCCGATGTAGAGATGCTCGAACGAGGTGTAGGTCGAGTCGGCGCGGAGCGAGACGCGGGGGATGTCCAATCCGCCGGTTCCCGGCAGCCACAGCGTGTCGTAGCCGTCGCCGCCGTCGTAGAATCCCTGGCTGTAGACCCGGATCAGGTCGTCGCCGTCGCCGCCATAGATCTCGTCGCCCGAGCCCTCCTGCGAAACGATCGTGTCGTTCCCGCCGAGGCCGTAGATGATGACGGGGTCGCCATAGGGCCGGTCCCTGAGTTCGTCGTCGCCCTCGGTTCCGGTGATCACGCGCGGCATGCCGGCCTCCCTCGAACGCCGCGCGCCATACACGGCTCAGCTCCGATGCTAGCCGGGGCGGGCAGAAGCGGCAATGGCGGCGCGCGTCAGGGTTGCGACTGGCCGGCGGGCGCGCTCGCGGCTGCGTTCTGCCAGGCGGCGAAGGCGTCGGCGAAGGCCTGGCCGCCGGGGGTGCCCTTCTCCAGCGTCAGCACGGCCCGACGTCCGTTGTCGTAGAGGATCGGGATGTCGATCCAGCCGCGGTCGCGCAGAAGCTGCTCGTTGACGATGCGCTCGTTCTCTATGTTCGAGAGCCCGATCAGGAAGAAGCCGCTCGTCACCCGCACCGAAAGCCCCGAGATCGGCGCGCCGCGGGCGGCCTCGTCGGTCTTCATCAGGATGCCCGGCACGTTGGCGACGCCGGCGTTGGGGAAGTTCTCCGGCAGCCGGAACTGGATCTCGACGGTGTGGCTGGCGGGCAGCGTGGCGTCGGTGTTGCGGCGGATCGTGAGCGTGGCGCGGATGCCGCGCGCGGGCACCTCAACGTCGCCGCGGAGCGCCGTCTCGAGCGGCTGCCCCTGCGCGGCGTTGACGGATTCGGTGCGCCACAGCACCGAACCGTCGACCTGCTCGCCGGACTTCTGGTCGGAGCCCTCTTCATAGAGGATCGCGCGCTGGGCGACGAGCGGGCCGGCCGGCTGGTTGGGCTGCTGCGACGGCTGGGCCGCCGGGGCCTGCGGCTGCGGTTGCGCGGCCGGGGCCTGCGGCTCGGTTCCCGGGCCGGCGTCGGGCGCGCGCGCCACGTTGGTCTCGGGCGGCTGGCCGGGTTCGGCCTGCGGCGCGGGATCGCTCAGCAGCCGGTCGTCGGACTTGCCGCCGTTGCTCGGCGTGGCGGGTTCGGGCGTCGACGCGTTCTTGGCCCCGTCGCCGGTCGTGTCGGTCGCGGCGGTCTGCGTCTCGCCGCCGCCGAACAGGGCCGCGATATGGTCGCGGCCGATCGCGACGCCGGCCACGATCGCGACCACCGCGAGCGCGGCGACGGCGACCAGCGGGCCGCGGCTCTTCTGCGGGCGTTCGGTCCCGGCTTCGCCGGCGGCGCGGATGATCGGCCGGCCGTCGGCGCGCACCTCCGGGCCGCGGCGCGGGGCGGGCGCGCGCTGCGGCGGCGGGGCGGCGTCGGCCGCGGGCTCGGGCCGGCGCTGAGGCGGGGGAGGCGGGGCCTTGGGAGCGGGTTCGGCTGGTTTCGCAGCGGGCGCAGGGGCGGCGGCCCCGCCGCCGTGCTCTTCCTCGACGCGGGCGATCGCCTCCTCGAGGCGCATGCGCTCGCGCGAGATGTCGTCTTCCGACAGCGGCGGATCGATGCTTCGAAGCTGGCGGATGATCGCGGCGCGCGCCCGTTCATAGACTGCGCGCCGGTTCTCGCCCGTGTTCGCCGGAAGTCCCGCGACCGCGCGCGAGAGCACTGGGAAATAGTCCGCCATGACTCACGACATACGTCAGCCGTCCGCGCCCGTCGAGGGCGCCGAAGACACGACGCCGAAAGCTTTTTCAGTCCTCGAACGGGTCGGCCACGAGAATCGTGTCGGCGCGTTCGGGCGAGGTCGAGACCAGCGTGATCGGGCAGCCGATCAGCTCCTCGACGCGGCGGACGTACTTGATCGCCTGCGCCGGAAGATCGGCCCAGGAGCGCGCGCCGGCGGTGGTGCCGCTCCAGCCTTCGATGGTCTCGTAGACCGGCTTCACCCGCGCCTGCGAGCCCTGGCTCGCGGGCAGGCGGTGGATCTCCTGGCCGTCGAGCTCGTAGCCGACGCAGACCTTGATCTCGTCGAGCCCGTCCAGCACGTCGAGCTTGGTCAGCGCGATTCCGTCGATGCCGGAGATGCGCGCGGTCTGCCGGAGCGCGACCGCGTCGAACCAGCCGCAGCGGCGCGGACGCCCGGTGACGGTGCCGAACTCGTGGCCGCGCTCGCCCAGCCTGCGGCCGATCGCGTCGGTGAGCTCGGTCGGGAACGGGCCCTCGCCGACGCGGGTGGTGTAGGCCTTGGCGATGCCGAGCACGTAGCCGATCGAGCGCGGCCCGAGGCCGGAGCCGGTGGCCGCCTGCCCGGCGGTGGTGTTCGACGAGGTCACGAACGGATAGGTGCCGTGGTCGACGTCGAGCAGCGCGCCTTGCGCGCCCTCGAACAGGATGCGGTCGCCGGCGCGGGCGCGCTCGTCGAGCAGCTCCCAGGTCGCGGCGATGTAGGGAAGCACCTTCGGCGCGGCGGAGGCGAGCTCGTCGTAGATCGCCTCGACGGTCAGCTCCGGGAGCTCAAAGCCGCGGCGCAGCGCGTTGTGGTGGCTGAGCAGGCGCTCGATCTTCGGCTTCAGCGTCGGCAGGTTGGCGAGATCGCGCAGGCGGATGGCGCGGCGGCCGACCTTGTCCTCATAGGCCGGGCCGATGCCGCGCTTCGTCGTGCCGATGCGGGTGCCCTCGTTCGAGCCCTCGCGCAGCGCGTCGAGCTCGCGATGGACGGAAAGAATCAGCGTGGCGTTGTCGGCGACCTTCAGGTTCTCGGGCGTCAGCTCGACGCCCTGGCTCGTGAGCCGGCCGATCTCGTCGGCGAGCGCGTGCGGGTCCACCACCACGCCGTTGCCGATCACCGAGAGCTTGCCCTTGCGCACGACGCCGGACGGCAGCAGCGAGAGCTTGTAGGTGACGCCGTCGATCACGAGGGTGTGGCCGGCGTTGTGGCCGCCCTGGAAGCGGACGACCACGTCCGCCTTCTCCGACAGCCAGTCGACGATCTTGCCCTTGCCCTCGTCGCCCCACTGGGCGCCGACCACGACGACGTTCGCCATGCTGAATTCCTTCCGGTCCCTGCGTCAGGACAAAAAAAGACCCCGGCTCGGGAGAGCCGGGGTTCTCCCGCGGCTTGCTATCGGATCAGGGCGCGGGAGGCAAGGCGGGGGAGGGATGCGGTTCCCCAGCGGGGCGTCCGCCGCGTGTCCGTGCAGGCTGGGCTCTCGATGCGCCGATGGCGACCGCCCCTTGCCAAACGGCCGGACGCCCGCGCAGTCATGCCCGCTTTCGCGGCATCCACAACTTCATGCGGACGCGCTCCGGGACCCAAGTCGTGGATGCCCAGCATGCGCCCGGCATGACGTGGAGCGCGGAAAAGGCGTCAGCCCTTCCGCCGCTCGGCGAGCAGCGCTTCTACGCGCCGCAGGTTTTCGCTCGCCATGGTATGGTAATGAGGCGCATCGGCGACCGTGAACTCCTCCAGCGCCGGGCGGTAGGCCGCGACCGCCTCCTCCAGCCGGCCAGTCCCGCTCTCGCGCTCGCCGAGCGTCGTGAGCGATACGGCGAGATTGTTCTGCGTCGTCGCCCAGTCGAGCGGGACGCGCTTGCGAGAGCGTTCCTCCAGCGCCGCGCGGTAGGCCGCGACCGCCTCCTCCAGCCGGGCGGTCCCGCTCTCGCGCGTGCTGAGCGCGTGGAGTGCGTTGCCGAGATTGTTCAGGGTCATCGCCCAGTCGAGCGGAACGCGCTCGCGCGTGTATTCCTCCAGCGCCGCGCGATAGGCCTCGACCGCTTCCTCCAGCCGGCCGGTCTCGCTTTCGCGCTCGCCGAGCGCGCGGAGTGCGTTGCCGAGATTGTTCTGCGTCATCGCCCAGCCGAGCGGCATGCGCTCGCGGGTGCATTCCTCTAGCGCCGCACGATGGGCCTCGACCGCTGCCTCCAGCCGCGCTGTCCCGCTCTCGCGCTCCCCCAGCGTCGCGAGCGCGATGCCCAAATAAATTAGGGCTGCTCTGACCTCGGCCGCTTCCCCTGCGATCGAAGTCGCGTTTCGCCAGAGGGCAATCGCCGCCAAGAGGTGGACCACGCTGCCGCGGTCCCGGCCATGCTCAAGGAGCTGAACGCCTTCCTTCCTGATCGCCGCGAAGGCGTCGGCTGGCTCGCAGATGGCTTCCGTGCGCGCCACGATTGCCGCAGCGGCGGCCTCGCCGTCGAACACCGCAAGCGCGATGTCGCGCTCGCGGTCGTAGAGCGCCGTCACTGACTCCACGTATCTCAGGCGTTCGTCCGCCGCTTCACGCCGGCGGCGTTCTTCGTCGCGTTGGAGTTGCTCCGCAGTTTGACGCAACGAAGCGCGGGCGAGACCGGACTTACCCTTGTCGACGAGCCCTCGCGCATGCGCGAGGGCTCGATCGACGAGGTCGCCGAGGTTGGTACGCTCCCGTCCCCCGACGATCTCGTCATTGTAAAGCTGAACAGCTTTGCGGACCGCCTGCATCTTGGCCTGAAGATCGAGATTGGGCGCCGCCGCGATGCTCGTCGCCATCTCGTGAATGAAGCCTTCGGCTATGTCGCGTTTGCCGGCTTCGTCCTCTGCGAGCTTCCGCAGGACGGCGACTGCGCTCTTGAGGGCGTCAACATCCGACGCGATGTCCGCCGTGCGCTCATCGATCCGTTCCGTCCGCGCGTCGATCCGGGCCGTCGTCTCACTCAGCGCTTCGAGGATCGAGCGGATCAGCGCGACCTGCTCCGCCTGCCAGACCTCGGCGAAGGCGCCGCCGGCCTTCTGCGTCGCGGCCGCGTCGAGGACGAAGATGTCGAACCAGCTCTGGGCGAAGCCCTCGCCGGTGAAGGCGCTCCGGAACAGGGGCGGGAAATCGTCTCCCTCCCGCAGGAGCCGGTGGCGGAGTTCGGCGAGGGCGGCGGCTTCGCTCAATCTTCGCGCCTGCCGCTGCGCGTCGCGGATGTCGTCCTGCCCGTCGCCGGCCTGCCGCGCGGCGAGGCTTTTGGCGTAGCCCTCCGGCAGCGTCGCCAGGGCGGCTGTGCGCACGGCGGCGTCGAGATCGTTCGGCGGGGCCTTGGCGAAGGCGAGCCTGCGGGCCACCGTGTCCTCGGCGTCGAGGAAGTCGGCGAGCCGCCGCGAGAAGCCGTCGGCCTGCGCCCCTCGCGTCTCGTCGCGATCGTCGCGGCGGGCCTCGTCGAAACGTTCGAGCGTTTTCCGCAGCGCATGCAGATGCGCCTTGCGGAGCGCCTGTTCGACGACGTGGTTCTCGTCCGTGGCGCGGCGCTTCGCGAACCAGCGCTCGGTGACGTGACGGTCGAACGCCTTGCACAGGTCGCCCGCCATGCCGCCCGCCGCGCCAAGCGCCAGTTGGCCGCCGGCGGCCATGGCGAGCCCGGCTGCGGGATCGCGCGTCAGCCAGGCGCCGGCGAGGCCAAGGGTCAGGCAGGAGAGAGTGACGCGGGGCATGTGGGCTCGGATTGCGTCGACTGTCCCTGCATCACGCAGGAGTTGCGGCGGATTCGCAAGCGGTGGGAATACCGACGTCATCCTTGCATTCCGTCGGTTTATCCGGCGTTCCGTCACGCTCCAGCATGCGTCTGCGCACGAAAACCGCGGTGGCGTTCGCCGGGGCCCAAGCCGATATCCTCGAAAGCCACGAGGAGCTGATCCATGACCGCCGCTGCTTCCGCCGCCGCTTCGCCCAAAACTGCGTCCGCCGCGCTGCCGCACGCGCTCCGGCTCGGGGTCGCGGAGCTCGCGGTGTCCGATCTCGGGCGCTCGACCGCGTTCTACGAGCGGGTGGTGGGGCTGAGAACGCTCGACCGCGAGGGCCGGGTCGCGACGCTCGGCGGGGCGGGCGGGGAGGGGGTGATCCGGCTCGTCGAGACGCCCGGGGCAGCGGCGAAACCGCGCGAGGCGGCCGGGCTGTTCCACGTTGCGATCCTGCTGCCGGAGCGGCGCGACCTTGGGCTGACGCTCGCCCGGCTGCTGCGGGAGGGCGTCCGCCGCCTTGGCGCGTCCGACCATCTCGTCAGCGAGGCGCTCTATCTCGACGATCCCGACGGCAACGGGCTCGAGATCTACCGCGACCGGCCGGAGGCGGAGTGGCCGCGCGAGAACGGCGCGCTGAAGATGGCGACCGAGCCGATGGATCGGGACGGCGTTCTGGCGCTGCTCGGGGCCGGCGCCGATCTCGACGCGCCCCAGCCGGCGGGAACGCGGCTCGGCCATGTGCACCTGCAGGTCGGCGATCTCGCGACGGCGCGCGCGTTCTGGATCGACGCCGTCGGCTTCGCGCTCACCACCACCTATCCCGGCGCGCTGTTCATGAGCGCGGGCGGCTACCACCACCATCTTGCGGCGAACGTCTGGGCGAGCCGCGGGAGCGGGCCGGCGCCGGAGGGCTCGGCCGGGCTGCGGTCGTTCGAGATCCTGCTGCCGGACGGAGGCGCTGTGGAGGAGGTCGCCGCAAGGCTCCGCGCCGCCGGCGTCGCGACGCGGGAGGGCGACGGCCTCGAGGCCTCCGACCCGTGGGGTTCGACCGCGCGGTTCCGCGTGGCCTGAGTTCCGGCGTCCGGGGCGCCTCGACCGGCCGCGCCGCGGAAGCCGGAAACGAAAAAAGCCGCCGCGGCGAACCGCGACGGCCTTCGATCAGCTCACGAAACGGCGGCGCAGGCTCAGGCCCGCGCCTCCATCTGCGCCACGTTCTTGCGCACCGCGTCCTGCACCTTCTCGAAGGCGCGCACCTCGATCTGGCGCACGCGCTCGCGGGAGACGCCGAACTCGCTCGACAGCTCCTCGAGGGTGAGCGGGTCGTCGGCGAGGCGCCGCGCCTCGAAGATGCGGCGCTCGCGGTCGTTCAGCACCATCAGCGCGCCCGAAAGCGCCTGGCGGCGGTTGTCCAGCTCCTGGTTCTCGGCGAGGCGGCTCTCCTGGCTGTCGGTCTCGTCGACCAGCCAGTCCTGCCACTCCGACGAGCCCTCGTCCTCCCGCAGCGGAGAGTTGAGCGAGGCGTCGCCGCCGAGCCGGCGGTTCATGTCGATCACGTCGGTCTCGGTCACGCCGAGCTTGGTCGCGATCTGCTTGACCTGGTCGGGCCGGAGGTCGCCCTCGTCCAGCGCCGAGATCTGGCTCTTGGCCTTGCGCAGGTTGAAGAACAGCTTCTTCTGGTTCGCGGTGGTGCCCATCTTCACGAGCGACCACGAGCGCAGGATGTACTCCTGGATCGAAGCCCGGATCCACCACATGGCGTAGGTGGCGAGCCGGAAGCCCTTCTCGGGCTCGAAGCGCTTCACGGCCTGCATGAGGCCGACATTGCCCTCCGACACGACCTCGCCGATCGGCAGGCCGTAGCCGCGATAGCCCATGGCGATCTTGGCCACGAGGCGGAGGTGGCTGGTGACGAGCCGGTGCGCGGCGTCGCGGTCGCCATGCTCGCGCCAGCGCTTGGCGAGCATGTACTCTTCCTGCGGCTCCAGCATCGGGAACTTGCGGATCTCGTCGAGGTACTTCGACAGTCCGTTGTCGCTGACGAGGATCGGGAGTGCGGCGGATGCCATATGCGTCTCCTTCGGAAAGGGCCCCCTTGCGGCGGGCCCGGTCGCGACCGCGCCTTCGCGCCGATCGCCTTTGGTCGAAGGTTATAACGCGGGAGCGCGGCGGAATGGTGTCAAATCCGCTTCACGCTGCTGTGCGATTATGCATGCCTCACGGGGCGTCGAGGGCGTCGATCATGCGCTGGAGGTCGTCCGGCGCCGGGCTCTCGAAGTGAAGCTCCTCGCCTGTCGCGGGGTGGGCGAAGCCGAGTTCCGCCGCGTGCAGCGCCTGGCGGCCGAGAGCGGCGAGCGCCGCGCGGCCGGCGTCGTCGAGCCGCGACGCCTTGGTGCGGTGCGAGGCGCCGTAGACGCCGTCCCCAAGCAGCGGGTGGCCGAGCTCCGCCATATGCACGCGGATCTGGTGGGTGCGGCCGGTCTCCAGCCGGCAGGCGAGCAGGGCGGCGCCGGCCCGCTCGAAGCGCCTGAGCGTCTCCCAGTGGGTGACGGCCTCGCGGCCGTCCTTGCGCACGGCGATCTTCTCGCGGTTGCGCTCGCTGCGGCCGAGCGGCAGGTCGACCACGCCCTTCGGGCGCGCAGGCAGGCCCCAGACCAGCGCGAGATAGGAGCGGACCAGCGGTCCGCTGCGGCCGTGATCGGCGAACTGGGCGCTCAAGGCGCGGTGGGCGGCGTCGTGCTTCGCCACCACCAGCAGGCCGGACGTGTCCTTGTCGAGCCGGTGCACGATGCCGGGCCGCGCCACGCCGCCGACGCCGGACAGGCTCGCGCCGCAGTGGTTGATCAGCGCGTTGACGAGCGTGCCGTCGGCGTGGCCCGCGGCCGGGTGCACCACGAGGCCCGCGGGCTTGTCGATGACGATGAGGTGCTCGTCCTCGAACACGACCGCAAGGGGGATGTCCTGCCCTTCGGGCTCGGCCGCGGCGGGCGGCGGAACCGAGACCGCGAAGGCGTCGCCCGCGTTGACCCTGGCGGAGGGGTCGACTAGCGTCCGGCCGCCGGCTGAGACCGCGCCCTGGCGCATCAGCGCCTGGATGCGCGCGCGTGAAAACGCCGGCAGCCGGGCGGCGAGGAAACGGTCGGCGCGCGCGCCGGCGTCGTCGGGCCCGGCCGTGACGGTTTCGACCGTTTCGGTCGCTGCGACCTGGACGCCCGCGGGCGAGGATGAGGCTTCTGGCATGACGGCGCTACAGGGTTCGAACGGGCCGGGCATCGACGAGATCGCGGCCGACGACGACCCCCGCATCCGGCAGGTCTACCAGCGGCTGAGGCGGCTGTTCCTGATCGGCGGCCTGACGATGGGCGTCGGCTTCCTCGCCGTGATGTCGGCGATCGCCTACCGCGTCGTCAAGTCGAACCAGGCCGCGGCCGGGATCACGGAAGCGACGCTTCCGCTTCCCGCCGGCGCGCGCGTGCTGTCGACGGCGGCGGACGGCGGCCGCATCCTCGTCACCGTCGAGGCCGACGGCCGCGTCAGCGTGCACGCCTTCGACGCCGGCTCCCTGAAGCCCGTCGGCCGGCTCGACGTCGTCCCCGGCGGCCCGGCCGCGGCCCCGCTGCGCGGCGGCGACGCGAAATAATCCGACGCCGCCGCTTGATGCCGGCCCGCGTCCCGGTTATAGGGTGCGCCTCCCGCGAGGCTCCCTTCGTCTAGCGGTCTAGGACGTCGCCCTCTCACGGCGAAAACAGGGGTTCGAGTCCCCTAGGGAGCGCCATTCCTTACCGTTCAGACGCTCCCCCGATCGCCGGGTTTTCCGGCGGCGGCGTCAGCGGCCGCCCATCGCGACCTTGCGGTTGTCGCCGAGGTCGGGGCGCTCGTCGGACAGCCGCGCCTTCGCGATCTGGAAGGCGACCGCGACCGGGTTGGTCTTGCCGTCCCAGAACTCCGCCGCTTTGGGCCTGACGACCAGCAGGCGCACGTTCGGGTCTTCCGGGCCGTCCGGGAACCACAGCTTCGCCATCTCGCTGAACCGCGCCTTGATCGCGGCGCGGTCGTTCAGGACCTCGGCGACGCCCGAGATCGAGACGTAGCTCTGGGAGCCCGGCTTCGCGAAGGCGAGGCAGACCTCGGGATCTGCCGCGATCTCGTCGTCCTTGTGATGGCGGACGTCCGTCAGGAAGGTGATGACGCCGGCGTCGCGGTCGATCTTGGCGTGCATGGGCCGCGCGCGCAGCGCGGAGCCCGATTTCGAGGTCAGCATGCAGACGCCGATGTCCTCGGCGAGATCGTACACGCGGTCGGCGTCGTTTGCGGTCGTCACGGCTAGTCTCCTCTTGATCGGCGCCGGGCGGAGCTGATCGCAAAAGCGCGCCGGCGGGCGGCGCGGCTTTCGCGCGCTCTCGTCGGATGAGCGGGTAGAAGCTCGCGTGGATCGGAAGTCCACGAGCTCGACCGGCGGCGGCCGCAAATCAGCGGTTTCCGTCCGCCGTCTAGGGCGACGAACGCCGGTCCAAGTCATCGAGAGACCAGGACGCAGTCTTCCGGGCCTGAGCTTGAAGCGCAGCCTCCGCCCGTCAGCGAAGTCCCAGGAAGGACAGGATGGCGAGGACGATCACGATCAGGCCGACGAGATAAATGATCGAGTTCACGAGCCGCTCCTTGTGTCCGGCGGACGGATTTTCTTGGCGATGCAGCGGAAACGATTCCGGAGGCGATTTTGTTCCTGCGCGGAGGACGCGGGGAGGCCGGGCGCTGGCGGACTTCGTCGGGCGGCCCTTGCCGAGGCGCGCGTGACACTCCGGCGCGTCAGGAGATCGTTCACTCCGTCGCCCGCATGATCGTTCGACTAAAAAGGGGGAGCTGCGGATGTGGAAGGTCGTCGCTTGCGTCACGGAGCAGCATGAGCCGGGGATTGTGCTCCTCGCCGCGCTCATCGCGTGCGGCGGGCTGTTCGCCTTCTTCCTGCTGCTCTCGCGCGCCGACGAATGCGCCGACGTCCGCCGCGGCCGCTGGCTCGGCGTCGCGGCGGCCGCGGGCGGGCTGTCGATCTGGGCGGTCCATTTCGTCGCCATGCTCGGCTACCGCAGCGTCATTCCCTTCACCTTCGATCCGGCGCTCACCCTGCTTTCGGCGGCGATCGTCAGCGCCGGCTTCTGGCTCGCCGTCGCCCTGATCCGCCGCGGCCGGCCGTGGTCGTCCGCCGCGGCCGGAACGCTCGCGGCCGTCGCGGTGGCCGCGATGCATTTCGTCGGCATGGCGGCCGTTGAGGTCGCCGCGACCATCAGCCACGACTGGCCGCCGGTCATCGCGTCGCTCGCGGTCGCGGCGGCGGCCATGACGGCGGCCTTCCACCGCTTCGACAGGCTGACGGGCGCGCGCCGGGTGGCGGAGCCCGCGCTCTGGATGATCCTCGGCGTGTGCGCGCTGCATTTCACGGCGATGTCCGCGACCCTGGTGACGCCCGATCCTCGTCTGCCGGTCGATCCGTCCGCCGGCGAGCGGCACGCCTGGCTGGTCTGGGCCGTGTTCGGCGTCGCCAGCCTGGTCGCCGGCGTCACGACGGCCGCCGTGTTCGTCGACCGCTACCTGACGGACCTGAAGGGCTTCGCCGACGCGACGCTCGAGGGGCTCGCGGTCGTACGGGACGGGCGGATCATCGAGGCGAACGCCCGCTTCGCGGCGCTGATGGGCGCCCCGGAGGCCGAGCTGATCGGTCGCCGCGCCGACGCCTGCGTCGTCGCCGCCGACGGCCTGCCGGCCTCGGCGCCGCGCCCGGCCGCGGTCGAGGCCGCGCCCTTGTCGGGCGATCCCGAGCGCTCCTTCGAGCTGGCGGTCAGCACCATCGAGTTCCGCGGCCGGCCCTCGCAGGTGCTCGCCGTCATGGACCTGACCGAGAAGAAGCGGGCGCAGGCCGAGATCGAGCGCCTCGCGCGCTACGACGCCCTGACCGGTCTGCCGAACCGTTCGCTGCTCGGCGACCGGCTCGACAAGGCGTTCGCGCAGGCGCGGCGGTCCGGCGAGAGCTTCGCGCTGCTCGCGCTCGACCTCGACCGCTTCAAGGCCGTGAACGACCTGTTCGGGCACGCCGAGGGCGACCGCGTGCTGAGGACGGTCGCCTCGATCCTGACCCGCACCGTCCGCAGCGTGGACACGGTGGCGCGGCTCGGGGGCGACGAGTTCGTGATCCTGCAGGTGGGCGCGGCCCAGCCGGAGGGGGCGCAGGCGCTCGCCGGCCGCATCTTCGAGGCCTTCCGGACGGAGATGAACGCCGCGATGGACCCGACCGCCGTCGGCGTAAGCATCGGCGTGGCGCTCGCGCCGGACGACTCCGCGGAGCCGGAAGGGCTGCTCAACGCCGCCGACATCGCGCTCTACCGCGCCAAGTCCGGCGGCCGCGGCGTGGTCGCGTTCTACGACCTGCAGATGGACCAGACGGTGCGCGCCAGGCGCCGGCTGGAGGCCGACCTGCGCGGCGCCATCGCGCGCAACGAGCTGCGCGTCGTCTACCAGCCGGTCGTCGACGCCGACGGCCGCCCCATCAGCTACGAGGCGCTGCTGCGCTGGCGCAGCCCGGATCACGGCGACGTGCCGCCGGACGTGTTCATCCCGATCGCCGAGGACACCGGCGTCATCATCGCGATCGGCGAATGGGTGCTGCGGGAAGCGTGCCGGACCGCGGCGGGCTGGAGCGAGGGCCTCTCGATCGCCGTCAACGTGTCGACCGTGCAGTTCCGCGTGGCGAACCTCGCCGAGCAGGTCGGCCTCATCCTGAGCGAGACCGGCCTCGCGCCGGCGCGGCTCGGGCTGGAGATCACCGAGACCGCCCTGATGCGTGACAGGGACGACACGCTCGAGATCCTGCGCCGCCTGAAGGCGATGGGGGTCAAGATCATCATGGACGACTTCGGCACCGGCTACTCGTCGCTGAGCAACCTGCAGAGCTTTCCGTTCGACAAGATCAAGATCGACCGCAGCTTCATCAGCGCGATGGAGGCCGATCGCGGCGCGAAGGCGATCGTGAAGGCGATCGTCGGCCTCGGGCGCAGCCTCGATCTGCCGGTGGTCGCCGAGGGCGTCGAAACCGAGGCCCAGCACCGGATCGCGGTGCAGGAAGGTTGCGCGGAGGCGCAGGGCTACTATTTCGGCGCGCCCGGATCACCGCCCGACGCCGTCGGCGTCGAGCCGCCGAGGACCTCGGATAGGCTGTCCTGAACCTGCGACGCGGCGCGGAGCCGCGCCTGCGGCTCGCCTGCGGCAGCTCCGCGCGTTAGGCTCCGCGCAAAACGCGCGAGGACTCCCATGGACGACAAGCCCGCCATCCGTCTCACCTCCATGGCCCATGGCGGCGGCTGCGGCTGCAAACTGGCGCCGGCGGTGCTGCAGGACATCCTCAAAAAGATGCCGGTTCCGGCGGCCTGCGCCGATCTGCTGGTCGGGACCGAGACCTCCGACGACGCCGCGGTCTACCGGCTGAACGACGATCAGGCGATCATCGCCACCACCGACTTCTTCACCCCGATCGTCGACGACCCGTTCCAGTTCGGCCGCATCGCCGCCACCAACGCGCTGTCGGACGTCTACGCCATGGGCGGAACGCCGCTGTTCGCGCTGGCGATCGTCGGCATGCCGATCTCGACCATCCCGGTCGAGACCGCGCAGGACATTCTCGCCGGCGGCGCCGAGACTTGCGGCCGGGCCGGAATTCCGATCGTCGGCGGACATTCCATCGACTCGCCCGAGCCGATCTACGGCCTGGTCGCGATCGGTCTGACGCGTCCCGACCGCGTGCTGACGAACGCGAGCGCGAAGCCCGGCGACGCGCTGGTGCTGACCAAGGGCCTCGGCGTCGGGATCTTCTCGGCGGCGATGAAGAAGGGCGAGCTCGGCGACGCCGCCTACCGCGCCATGATCGCCTCGACCACAACGCTCAACAGGGTCGGTCCCGCGCTCGCCGCGCTCGACGGCGTCCACGCCATGACGGACGTGACCGGCTTCGGGCTGCTCGGCCACCTGCTCGAGATGTGCCGCGGCTCCGGCGTCTCGGCCGAGATCGACGAGGCGGCCGTGCCGCTGCTTGAAGGGGCTCTGGCGCTCGCGGAGGCGGGCTACGTCACCGGCGCCTCGGGCCGCAACTGGACGAGCTACGGCGACGCCGTGCGCTGGCCGGAGGACCGCCCGCTCTGGCGCCGCGCGCTGATGTGCGACCCGCAGACGAGCGGCGGCCTGCTGGTCGCCGTCGCCCCCGACGCCGTTGAGCGCGTGCTCGAAACCTGCCGCGCGGCCGGCTTCGCCGCCGCGAGCGTCGTCGGCCGCGTGGGCGAGGGCCCAGCCGAGGTGACGTTCCGGGCCTGACCCAGGGACGGCGCGAATGCGGCCTCGGAAAGAGCCGAGGCGTCGTCTACGATCGACCCGGCGTCGCATTCAGGAGACCGCCTGTGACACGTCCCGCCGACGGCGCCGCCGACCGCGCGCCCACCCTCGCCGTGCTGATCGACGGGGACAACGTGTCCCCGAAGGTGATCGAGGGGCTGCTGGCGGAGGTCGCGACCTATGGCGCGTCCGGCGTCCGGCGCGTCTACGGCGATTGGACCAGCCCCAACCTCAAGGGCTGGAAAGCCTGTCTTCTGGAGCATTCGCTCCAGCCCATCCAGCAGTTCGCCTACACGACGGGCAAGGGCGCGACCGACGGCGCGATGATCATCGACGCGATGGATCTGCTCTACACCGGCAGGTTCGACGGGTTCTGCCTCGTGTCGAGCGACAGCGACTTCGTGCGGCTGGCGCAGCGCATCCGGGAGCAGGCGGTGCCGGTCTACGGCTTCGGCGAACGGAAGACGCCGAGGCCGTTCATCACGGCATGCGACAAGTTCGTCTATTTCGACGTGCTGGGCGCGCCCGCCGAGGCGCCGGACGAGGCCAGGCCCGCTCCTGCGTCCCGGCGGGCGATCGACGACGCGGGCAAGGCGCTGCTGCGGGCGGCCGCCGCGGCGGTCGCGGACGAGAGCGGCTGGGCCAATCTCAGCGCCGTCGGCAGCCGCATCGCCAAGCAGGCGCCCGACTTCGACCCCCGCAACTACGGCTTCTCCCGCCTCAGCGACCTCGTCGAGGCGGCGGGCCTGTTCGAGGTGGATCGCTCCGAGCAGAGGCAGAAAGGCGTTCACCTGCGCCTGAAGTCGGCTAACGCCGCTTCGGGCCGCTCCGGCGGCCGCCGGCCCTGAAGTTCGTCGTCATCATGTCGGGCTTCTCCAGCCGCGGAACGTCCCCGCGGAGCAGCGGCGTGGCGCGGTCGGTGCCGGGGCCCATGTCGTCGAGCGAGGGCTTGGCCACGCGGGACTTTGTCGTCGAAGATTTGGGCGGCTCGTTGCCCGAACGGCCGTACTTGCGCTCGCCGGCGTAGCCGCCGGTCTGGCGGTCGATGTCGGACTGGCGCGCCAGCGGGTCGTCGGCGATCGCGAGCTCGGTCGCCTGCAGGCGCTTGATCTCGTCGCGCAGACGGGCGGCGGTCTCGAACTCGAGGTCGCCCGCCGCCTTGCGCATGCGCTGCTCGAGGTCCGCGATCGTGGCCTTGAGGTTGTGCCCGGCCTTGGGCGCGTCGTCGGAGAAGCCCTTGTCGACGGTGACGCGGTCGCGCTCGTAGACCGAGTTCAGGATGTCGCCGATCTCGCGCTTCACGCTCTCCGGCGTGATGCCGTTCGCCTCGTTGTAGGCGAGCTGCTTCTCGCGCCGGCGCGCGGTCTCCGCCATGGCTCGCTTCATCGAGCCGGTCTCGTGGTCGGCGTAGAGCACGACCTTGCCGTCGACGTTGCGGGCCGCGCGGCCGATGGTCTGGATCAGCGAGGTTTCCGAGCGGAGAAAGCCTTCCTTGTCCGCATCGAGGATCGCGACCAGCGCGCATTCCGGAATGTCGAGGCCTTCGCGCAGCAGGTTGATGCCGACCAGCGCGTCGAAGGCGCCGAGGCGCAGGTCGCGGATGATCTCGATGCGCTCCAGCGTGTCGATGTCGGAGTGCATGTAGCGCACGCGGACGCCGTGCTCGTGCAGATACTCGGTCAGGTCCTCGGCCATGCGCTTGGTGAGCACGGTGATGAGCGAGCGATAGCCCTTGGCCGCGACCTCCTTCACCTCGCCGAGCAGGTCGTCGACCTGGGTGCGCGCGGGCCGCACGTCGATCTCGGGGTCCACAAGGCCGGTGGGGCGGATCACCTGCTCGGAAAAGACGCCGCCGGTCTGCTCCAGCTCCCAGCCGCCGGGAGTGGCGGAGACATGCACCGTCTGCGGCCGCATGGCGTCCCATTCCTCGAACCGCATGGGCCGATTGTCCATGCAGGAGGGCAGGCGGAAGCCGTATTCGGCGAGCGTCGCCTTGCGGCGGAAGTCGCCCCGGTACATGCCGCCGATCTGCGGGATGGTGACGTGGCTCTCGTCGGTGAAGACCAGCGCGTTGTCCGGCAGGTATTCGAACAGCGTGGGCGGCGGCTCGCCGGGCTTGCGGCCGGTCAGCCAGCGCGAGTAGTTCTCGATGCCGGCGCAGCTTCCCGTCGCCTCCATCATCTCGATGTCGAAGGTGCAGCGCTGCTCCAGCCGCTGGGCCTCCAGCAGCCGGCCCATCTTGGTGAGCTCGACCAGACGGCCCTTCAGCTCCTCCTTGATGCCCTTGATCGCCTGGTTCAGCGTCGGCCGCGGCGTCACGTAGTGCGAGTTGGCGTAGACCTTGACCGCCGCCATCTCCTGGATCTTCGCGCCCGTCAGCGGGTCGAACTCCTGGATGCTCTCGATCTCGTCGCCGAACAGGCCGATGCGCCAGGCGCGGTCCTCGTAATGGGCCGGGAACACCTCGATCGTGTCGCCCCGCACCCGGAACGTGCCGCGGGTGAAGTTCACGTCGGCGCGCTTGTACTGCAGCGCCACCAGGTCGGCCATCAGCTGGCGCTGGGGGACGCTCTCGCCCACCCGCAACGTGAAGGTCATCGAGGTGTAGGTCTCCACGGAGCCGATGCCGTAGATGCAGGAGACCGAGGCCACGATGATGACGTCGTCGCGCTCCAGCAGAGACCGCGTCGCGGAGTGCCGCATGCGGTCGATCTGCTCGTTGATCGAGGATTCCTTCTCGATATAGGTGTCAGACCGCGGCACATAGGCCTCGGGCTGGTAGTAGTCGTAATAGGAGACGAAGTACTCCACCGCGTTCTCGGGGAAAAACGACTTGAACTCGCCGTAGAGCTGCGCCGCCAGCGTCTTGTTGGGCGCGAGGATCAGCGCCGGCCGCTGGGTCTGCTGGATGACCTGCGCCATGGTGAAGGTCTTGCCCGAGCCGGTCACGCCCAGCAGCACTTGGTCGCGCTCCTGCCGGCGGACGCCGTCCACGAGCTCGGCGATCGCGGTGGGCTGGTCGCCCTTGGGCTCGTAAGGCGAGGTCAGCTTGAAGGTCTGGCCGCTCTCCAGCTTCTCCGGCCGGGGCGGACGGTGCGGAACCCACGGCTTGCCATTCAGCTCGGGCCGGCCGTTCTGGATCAGGTCCTCCAGCGCCTTGACCGTCGCCGACACGCTCTTGGACGGATCGAAATCCGCCGGCAGCGCGGCGAGGTCGGTCTCCGGCACGGCGCCGAAGCCGCGCGGCGCCTTCTGCGGATCGGGGATGGCGGCGGGAACGGAGGCCCGCGCCTGCTTGCGCTTGCCCTTTTCGGGAGCGGCCTTCCGGGCGGGGGATTTTGATTCCCCCACGCGGGCGCCGTCTGCCTCCGCGTCATGGTCCGCCTTGACCGGACCATCCATGCCGCCGCCGCGCTCTGCGTCGCCGGCGGGTCCTCCGGTCAAGCCGGAGGACGACGGCGCGCGCGGCCCCTCGCTAGCGGCCTTCCTGGTCGCGTCGTCGGCGACCGCCCGCCGCGCCGCGTCGGCCGCCTCCGCCCCGCGCCCGAGCGCCTTCAGCAGCGCGGCGTCGCCGGAGACGTCGGCGAGGTCGACGGGGGTCCCGGCGTCGAAGCCGGCCTGAGGCTGCTCCGAAAAGCCGGGGGAGGGACGGCGCGTGGTCTTTGGCATGAGGGGAATATGGAACGTCTTCCGCGCCATTGCGAGGGGAGAACATGTGGCGAACGCCCGCGCCGCCCAAGGCGCCGCGCAGGCTGGCCGCCGGGTCCCCCGCCGCTCGACCTTTGGCGAGCTATTCAACGGAACACTTACGGGTAATCCTGCTCCGGCCCTTCTCGGGGAAGGGCGCGCAGCAAGGGGGCTTTCATGACGGACATCGCCCGGCGGGTGACCGCCGAATTCTTCGGCACCTTCTGGCTCACCTTCGGCGGCTGCGGCGCGGCCGTGCTCGCCGCCGCCTATCCGGAGCTCGGCATCGGCTTCCTGGGCGTCGCCTTCGCCTTCGGCCTCACCGTGCTGTCCATGGCCTACGCCGTCGGCCACATCTCCGGGGGGCATTTCAACCCGGCGGTGACGCTCGGCCTATGGGCGGCGGGCCGCTGCGCCAACAAGCACGTCGTCCCCTACATCGTCGCGCAGGTGATCGGAGCGGTGGTCGGCGCGGCCGTGCTCTACGCCATCGCCTCCGGCAAGGCCGGCTGGGTCCCCGGCGGCTTCGCCTCCAACGGCTACGGCGCGCTCAGCCCCGGCGGCTACACGCTCGGCGCTTCGTTCCTGACGGAGCTGCTTGCGACCTTCTTCTTCCTGTTCATCATTCTGGGCGCCACCTCGAAGGGCGCGGCGACCGGCTTCGCCGGCATCCCGATCGGGCTCGCGCTGACGCTGATCCACCTGATCACCATCCCGGTGACCAACACCTCGGTGAACCCGGCGCGCTCCACCGGCCCGGCGCTGTTCGGCGGAGCCGACTATGTCGGCCAGCTCTGGCTGTTCTGGCTCGCCCCGATCGCCGGCGCGATCGTCGCGGGCGTTCTGGCCCGCTGGCTCTACAACGACGGCGCGCTGGTCGACACCTCGGTGGTGGAAGAGCGCCGCTGAGCGCACGGCGGCGCGGCCCTCGCCGCGTCGCCTGTCGGAACGCTACGAAGATGTCGCCGCTCTCCCACGAGGGAGAGGTCCGGGCGATGGGAGGCGGCGGCCGGCGCTCGTCAGAGCGCCATCCTCTGGCTTGGCCGGGCCGTCCGTGTCGCCAAGCGCTCGGCACGCGGGATGGATTCCGCAGCCAAGCCGAAGGATGACGTCGCCTGTGGTCAGGTACTTATGGTCTTCGCTCCGTTCGCGACGGCTCCAGCCCAAAGGCCGTCAGGGAGCGATGTACGTCGAGCGTTTCGATCGAGGCGGAATTACCTTCGTATTTGCCCGGATGTTGATGCTGTAAATTTATATTCTATTTATGCGTTAGTGACTTCAGAAGAGTGCGCGAAATGGTCGAGTCTACGCCTCCGTATAAGTGCATATACTGTGGTGAACGGCGGCCAATGTCCAAAGAGCACGTAATACCGAACTGGGTAAGAAAATATATCCCGAGAGCGGATCTGCGTCATGTGGTGACGGCGTTTACCAATAATAGATTAGACCCTACCGGGTTAAAAATGCGCCTGGAACGTAGGGTGCGAAATGGCGACGTAGCTACGCGCCAGCTACGTCGTGTCTGTTTGTCATGTAATACGGGTTGGATGAGCGATCTTCAGGAGCAGGCGATTCCGATAGTATCTCGTTTCATAATGGGGGAATGGGGTAAATTTGATCGAGATCAATTGCGTACGATTGTTGCTTGGGTTGTAATGACAAATGTTACGCTCGGGTCTTCGTTTGAGGAGGATAGCGGGATATCGGAAGTTGATAGGACGTATTTCTATCATTGGCGGAAACCCCCGAAACATTGGGGAGTTTTTGTTGGCCGTGCGAGTGGCATGCAAGATGTAACATTCTTGCACAAACCATCTTGTATCCTAACGGAGGAGCCGGTAAGCGGTAAATATTATCCACGGAACGTTCATGTTACAACGATAAAAATCGGAAGGCTAATAACTCACACGGTAGCCATTCAACCGGGCATCGCTCGAATTGAGCAAGATGTTTATGGCCGAAGCGTAGGGGTATTTCCGATATTTCCGTTTGAGGCAGGGAGTGAAGCTGATTGGATTAATACTCCTATTATGTTCCGAGATAATCTTCGGCTTTTAGGAATGGGGCTAATTAATAAATTGGTAGAAATTTCTGGAGCAGATGTAATTCCTTACGATTGGTTGGCTACAGATCCATCATATAATCCAGATGTTCTATCAAGATTTGCTCAACGTATACCCTAAAGAACATTATAAATTGAGAGATATCCATCTTATATAGAAGGCGAGCAATCTATTTGGGGGAAGATGGCGATTGGTTGCTCTCGGAATATATTCCGTTAGACTCCCGCCGCCCGCGCGCACGGTTCCAAGACCCTTCCTAATCACAGGAGGCGTGTCCGGACCGGCCGGCCATGCGGGGACAGGGGCCGCGCCTGCGGGTTCAGCCCTACCGGAAGCCGGATCCCTGGGACGTCGGAAGGACGCGCGGCGCGCGACGCCCGTCTGGGGAGGTTCAAAACCCTCGGAGGTAGGTTCGCGCCGGGCGTGAGCGACCCGCCCTGCACGAGGACGGGGCCGCGCCTATGCAGAGGAGCCATAAGGTCGGAGACGTCTTTAACCCTGCGGGACGAGGCCGCCTTCGACGCCGGAGAGCCGCTTTCCGTCCGATGCGAAGCGCCCGCCGACGCCGGAGGTTTATGCTCCCGCGACGGCGAAGGCGCGCGCTGTCGTTGTCGCGCGCGCGGCCGTCGTGGTCGGGCTTGATCCGGTCATCCATCCGCAACCGGCGCATCCGCGCCGATGGATCCTCCGGTCGAGCCCGAGACTGATGGCGGAGGGCGCCGGGCGGACGGAGCCAAAAACTACTTCGGCGGAGCGGCGTCCTTGGGCTTGAACTTGTCGCATTCCTGGCCGAGCAGGCTGTCGGCCTTCTGCAGCGCGACGTTGAAGGTGCGGGACTTCTCCGGCGAGAACATCGCGCGCTGGGCCTTCGCCTTGTCCACCTCGCCCATCATGTAGTCGTAGAACACCTGCCGCTCGGCGATGTCGTTGATGTGGACGTTGGCGACGCCGACGACGCAGCCGCAGAGCTCTTTCGGGACCTTGGCGCTGCAGGCGGCGACGTATTTGGCGTCGACCTCGGCGGACTGCTCCGGGTTGGCGGCGCGCTGAGGCCCTTCCGCCGAGGGCGCGCCCTGCGCCAGCGCGGCGCTCGCGGCGCAGGCGAGCAGCGCCAGGGCTGCGAATGGGCGGACGATACGCGTGGCGGACATGAAACAACCCTCTCCTCGTCGGGCGCCGCGTGCGTCGCGCGGCCGCTCCCTCTTATGAACCGCTTACGTTTGCCACGGCGCGGGCGGATCAGCCACCCCCTCCCGAAGTCGGATGGGGGCGGCCGGAGAGCGCGCTCAGACGAGCCCGGCGACGGCGAAGGCCTCGTCGGCGTCGGTCCAGACCTCGCCGAGGTCCCAGCCGGCGGCGGCGGCGAGGCGCCCGAAGCCCTCGACCGTGTGCTTGCGCGAGCTTTCGGTGTGGATCGTCTCGCCGGCGCGGAAGCGGAAGACATGGCCGTCGAGCCGGATCTCCTGCGCCGATTTCGCGACGAGATGCATCTCGACCGCGCTCTCGGCCGGGTTCCAGCGCGCCTCGTGGGCGAAGCCGTCGAGGTCCGCCTCGGCGCCGAGCTCGCGGACGACGCGGGCGAGCAGGTTGAGGTTGAAGGCGGCCGTCACGCCGGCCGCGTCGTCATAGGCCGCGAGCAGCGTCGCCAGGTCCTTCACGAGGTCGACGCCGACGATCGCGCGGCCGGCCTCGCCGGCGTCCGTTCCGTCCACATGGCCGCGCATGCGGTCGAGGAAGGCGACCGCCTCATGCGGCGCGAGGTTGCCGATGGTGGAGCCGGGGAAGAAACCGACCCGCCGGTTCAGCGACGGCAGCCCGCGCGGCAGCTCGAAGTCGGCGGTGAAGTCGGCGACCACCGGGCGGATCTCGAGCCAGGGGAACCGGTTCTCCACCCGGGCGGCCGCGGCGAGCAGGAAGTCGCCGGCGATGTCGACCGGCGCGTAGACCGCGGGCTCGGCGAGGGCCGCGATCAGGATTTCGGTCTTCAGGCTCGCGCCGGCGCCGTATTCGATCAGGGTGACGCGCGGCCCGCAGAAGGCGGCCATCGCCTCGGCCTGCTCCATCAGGATGCTGGTCTCTGTGCGGGTCGGATAGTACTCCGGCAGCCGCGTGATCGCCTCGAACAGCTCGGAGCCGCGATCGTCGTAGAGCCAGCGGCTCGGCAGCGACTTGGCCGGGCGGGACAGGCCCTCGATCACGTCGGCGCGGAAGGCGTCGCGCTGGGCGGCGGCGGGGTTCGGTCTGTCGAGCATCAGGCGTCCTCGGCGAGGCGCAGTCCGGAGAACTGCCACCGCTTGTCGGGCTGGAAGAAGTTGCGATAGCTCGCCCGGGCGTGGCCGGGCGGCGTGGCGAGCGAGGACCCGCGCAGCACGAACTGGCCGCACATGAACTTGCCGTTGTATTCGCCGACGGCGCCGTCGGCCTTGGCGAAGCGCGGGTAGGGGACGAACGGGCTGCGGGTCCATTGCCAGACCTCGCCGAACATCTGCTTGAGGCCGGGCGCGTCCTCGGCCGGCTTTGGGCGCAGCCGCGCGTCGGGCGTCTGGGGCGGCAGCGCGCCGAGGCTCGTCGCCGCGTGCTCCCATTCCGCCTCGGTCGGCAGGCGCGCGCCCGCCCATGCCGCGAAGGCGTCGGCCTCGAAATAGCTGACATGGGCGACCGGCGCGGCCGGATCGAGCGGCTGCAGGCCGTTCAGCGTCATGCTCCACCAGAGGCCGTCGCGCTCCAGCCAGTAGAGCGGATGCTCCCAGCCTTCGGCTTTGACCTGCGCCCAGCCCTCGGACAGCCAGAGCAGCGGGTCGCGGTAGCCGCCGGCCTCGACGAAGGCGAGCCACTCGGCGTTGGTGACGAGCCGGTCGGCGAGCCGGAACGGTTCGATCAGCGTCCGGTGGCGCGGGCCCTCGCAGTCGTAGCCGAAGCCGGCGCCGTCATGGCCGATCTCGACGATCCCGCCCTCGAAGCCGATCCAGCCGGCCTCCGGCGCCTCATGGCCGACCGCGGCAGGCGCCGGCTCGCGATAGGCCGGATGAAGCGGGTTCTGCGCGAAGAGATGCAGGATGTCGGTGAGCAGCAGCTCCTGATGCTGCTGCTCGTGGTGGCAGCCGAGCTCCACCAGCTCCTCGGCCTCCGGGGACGCGCCCGCGGTGAGCAGGCTCTCGACCGCCGCGTCCACATGGGCGCGATAGGCCATGACCTCGTCGAGCGACGGACGGGTGATCATGCCCCGCCGCGGCCGCGGATGTCGCGCGCCGAGGGTCTCGTAATAGGAGTTGAAGAGGTAGCTGAAGGTCGGCGAGTAGGGCGCGTAGCCGGGCGAGAAGCGCTCCAGCACCATCGCCTCGAAGAACCAGGTCGTGTGCGCGAGATGCCATTTCGCGGGGCTCGCGTCGGGCATCGACTGCACCGTGGCGTCGGCGTCGCCGAGCGGGGCGGCGAGACCGGCGCTGTGCGCGCGGATGGAGGCGAACAGTTCGAGCGCCGGAACGGGCGTCGGGACGGCGCGCGCGAGTGTCGGATTCATGCAGCGTCCTTTCGGGCAGGCGGCGGCGCGGCGGCGACGTCCCACGTCAACGAACGACGCCGCTCCGGCGTTCCCGGGTCCCGCGCGTCGCTCGACCTTCGGCGGCTTGGCGTCGCGCAGGGTCGGCCTTAGCTTCGGCGGACGTTTCGAGCGCCGGCGCGGTCGAGTCGCCGGGGACGGTCCATGGCACGTGTGTTTCCGAGAGCGCTCTTCGCCGCGATCGCCGCCGCCCTGATCGGCGGGACGGCGCTTGCCGCGACGGCGACCGAGGACTTCTGGTCGATCGGGCGGCCGGGCGGCGAGGCCGCGCGGCGGATGGCGCCGGTCTCGGCCTTTCCGGCGCCTACCCCGGCCGAGGAGCTGCCGACGCCGCGGCTGCGCGCCCCGCCCGGCTTCAAGGTCGAGACCTTCGCGAGCGACGTGCTCGACGCGCGCATGATCCGCGAGGGCGACCGCGGCACGATCTTCGTGTCGAGCCTGTTCGTGGCGAACCGGGTCTACGCGCTGGCGCCGAAGCCGGGCGGCGGACGCGAGCTCAAGGTGGTGCTCGACGACACGCCGCTGCCGAACGGGATCGAGTTCCACGACGGCGCGCTCTATGTGGCGACGCCGCAGCGGATCCTGCGCTTCGACCGCATCGAGGACCGCCTCGACGACCCCGGACCGCCGACGGTGATTTACGACCGCTTTCCCCCCGGCGGCCAGCACAGCTGGAAGTCGCTGCGGGTCGGGCCGGACGGCAAGCTCTACGTTTCGGTCAACGCGCCCTGCAACGCCTGCGCCCCTGGCCCGGAGCAGGGCCGGATCATCCGCATGAACCTCGACGGCGCCGGCGTCGAGACGGTCGCGGAGGGCGTGCGCACCAGCGTCGGCTTCGACTTCGACCCCGTGACGGGCGATCTCTGGTTCACGGACAACCAGCGCGACTGGCTCTCCGAGGACATGCCCTCCGACGAGCTGAACCATGTCACGAAGCCGGGCCAGCACTTCGGCTTTCCGTACTGCCACTCCGGGATCATGACCGATCCGGAGCTCGGCTGGGGCCGTTCCTGCGACGAGTTCCGCCGGCCGGCGGCGCTGCTCGGGCCGCACATGGCGCCGCTCGGCATGCGGTTCTACCAGGGGCGCATGTTCCCGCCGACCTATTCGCACGCGATCTTCGTCGCCCGGCACGGGCCGTGGAACCGCACCCGGAAGGACGCGGACGTCGCCGTGGTGCTGCGCGACGGCCGCGGCCGGGTGATCAGCGTGGAGCCGTTCCTGACCGGCTTCGTGCAGGACAACGAGTATGTCGGCCGCCCGGTCGACATACACGTGATGAAGGACGGCTCGCTGCTGGTCTCCGACGACCACAACGGCGCGATCTACCGGGTGACCTACGCCGGCCCCTGAGCCGGCCGCGCTCATTCCGGCTGGAAGTTCAGCGCCACGCCGTTGATGCAGTAGCGCAGGCCCGTCGGCGGCGGGCCGTCCGGGAACACGTGGCCCATGTGGCTGCCGCAGCGCGCGCAGTGCACCTCGGTGCGCGTCATGCCGTAGGAGCGGTCGACGGTCTCGCCCAGCGCGCCCTCGAGCGGCGCGTCGAAGCTCGGCCAGCCGGTGCCGCTCTCGAACTTGTCGCCCGAGCGGAACAGCGGCTGGCCGCAGCCGGCGCATTCGAACACGCCGGCGCGCTTCTCGCGTAAGAGCGCGCAGGAGCCGGGTCGCTCGGTGCCGTGCCGGCGCATGATCTGGTACTGCTCCGGGCTGAGCAGCGCGCGCCACTCCTCGTCCGTGCGGGTGACCTCGTAGGTTTCGTCGAGCATGTCCGGGCCTTTCAGGCTTCTGCGGGTGCGTTTCGATGTAGGTTACGCGGCGCGCCGCCGCCACGTTACGGGCGGCGGGAGACGTGACTTAAGGCGCGTCGCGCCGCGGCGGAAATCGTGCGAGACGGATGCCGAGCTTAATTCTTCCCGCGGGTGTCCCGGTCCTCGTGAGCACGCCTTCCTTTCCCGATCTCGCCTCGCTGAGGACCTCCGGCAAGGCCGGCCTCGCCCGCGCTCTGGCGCGGCTCGAACGTTCCGCGGGCACGGAGGAGGCGGCGGCGCTGCTCGACGCGGCGGAGGCCGAACCGAAGGGCGACGTGCTCGGGCTCACCGGCCCGCCCGGCGTCGGCAAGTCGACCCTGACCGGCGCGTTGGTGCGGGCGTTCCGCGGCCGCGGCATGAGCGTCGGGGTGATCGCGGTCGATCCGTCGTCGATGCGCTCCGGCGGCGCGCTGCTGGGCGACCGCGCCCGCATCCCGACCGATCCGGACGACCGCGACGTGTTCGTGCGCTCGCTCGCGGCGCGCGACCGACTCGGCGGCCTGTCGGACCTCGCCTTCGGCGGCGTGCTGCTGATGCGCGCCCTGTTCGACCGGGTCATCGTCGAGACGGTCGGCGTCGGCCAGTCCGAGGCCGACGTGGCGCTGGTCGCCGACACGATCCTGCTCGCGGTGCAACCGGCGTCCGGCGACGCCCTGCAGTTCATCAAGGCCGGCGTCATGGAGCTGCCGGACGTGGTCGCCGTGACCAAGGCCGATCTCGGCGCGCCGGCGTTCCGGGCGCGCGACGACCTCGAATCCGCGCTGACGCTCGCGAGCGCCGGCCGGGACGCCTGGCGCGCGCCGGTGACGCTGGTCTCGTCCGAGACCGGCGAGGGGCTCGACACGCTGGTCGCCCTGATCGAGGAGCATGCGGCCTTCCTGCGCGAGGGCGACCGGCGGGCGGAGCGCCGCGCGGCGCAGAGCGAGGCGCGGCTGAAGGCGGCGCTGAAGGGCCGTTTCGGAACCGCCGGTCTCGCGGCCGCGGGCCCGATCCTCGCCGGGCTCTCCGGAGGCCCGTTCACGCGCGAGGCGAAGGCGGCCGCCGAGCTCACCGCCCGGCTCGCGGGCCCGCGTTAACCGCTCCTCAAGGTTAAGACGCGACAACCATACCTGTGTGTGGATCTGACCACGCCGGGCCGGCCGTTCGCGCGCCGCTTCGGCTGGCGCGTTCAGGGTGGCGTCGATGGTGCGAGCGGGACAGACGATGCGCTCCGGTTCCGTGCGCCGCCCGTCCCGCCGCCGTCGCCTGCGCCCCTCGCTGCTGCGCATCGCGCTCGCCGGGACCGCGCTCGTGTTCGCAACCACTTCGATCGCGCGCCAGGACGCGCTCAGCCTGATCGACGGCCGCGACGATCGCGGCCGGGCCGAGGGCGCCTTCCTCGTGGTCGAGCCGCGCGGCGGCCTCGACGTGGTGTCGCTCGAGGCGGCGGACCTGTTCGGCGCCGGCCACGGTCCGGGCTTCGCGCTGAGCGCGCGGGGCGCCGGCGACAATCTCGTGCTGATGGAGCGGGCGGACCCGACGCCGGACACGGCGGCGCTCGACCCGTTCGTCGACCGCACCACCAAGGGCGACCTGCAGCCGATCCATGCCGTGAAGCCGTTCCAGCTCGACGCCGCGCCGCGCCGCGCCGCGCCGGACGCGCTCGCCACGCTGCCGGCGCTCGGCGACCTCATGCGCCCCGACCGGCGCGGCGCGCTCGCGACGCTGCCGCAGATGGGCGATGTGGCGCGCACCGTTCCGTCCGACGGCGCGCTCGCCTTCGATCTGCCGTCGCCGGAGCCGGCCAGGGCGCCTTCGAAGGTCGTCGAAGCCGCGCCGCAGGAAGGGGCGCTCGCCGACAGCGCCTATGCCGACGCCGCGGCGTCCGGCGAAGCCGCCGTCACCCGCCTCGCCATGACGCCGCGCGAGGCCGGCGCCAATCACGACGGCTCGACCCCGTCCGCGCTTTACCTCGCCGGCGGCCGCATGCCGGTCACGACCACGCCGTCCGCGGAGACGCCGCTCGCGGTCGCCGCGCTTCCGGTCGCGCCGCCTCAGGCCGGAGCCACGCCCGCGAGCGGAGCCGTCACGCAGGTCGCCTTCACGCCCGCGACCGACGCCGCGCCGGGCGGCGAGACGACGGCGCTGCGCGGCGACATCGAAGGCGCCGGTCGCATCGAGACCCGCCTGTCGCGCCGGCTGTTCATCCCCGAGGACCAGCTCGCCCGCTCCGAGCAGTGCCTCGCCGAGGCGATCTATTTCGAGGCGCGCGGCGAGCCGGTCACCGGCCAGTACGCGGTCGCGCAGGTCGTCATGAACCGGGTCCGCTCGGGCTACTATCCCGACACGATCTGCGGCGTCGTCTACCAGAACAAGCACCGCCGCAACGCCTGCCAGTTCTCCTTCGCCTGCGACCGCATCCCGGACCGCGTGAACAACGCCCGGGCATGGGAGATCGCGGAGCGCATCGCCCGCGACGTGACGCAGGGCGGCGCCTGGCTGCCCGAGGTCGGCGACGCCACGCATTACCACGCGACCTATGTCCGCCCGCGCTGGATCCGCGACATGGTCAAGCTCGACGCGATCGGCCTCCACATCTTCTACCGCGTGCGCTGGCACACGCCGCCGGAAGACGCCGCCTGACGGCGTGCTAGGCTTCGCGGCATGACGTCTCCGCTGATCCCCGGCCCCCTCAACGCGGTCACCGACGTGGCCGGCCTGCGCGTCGGACACGCCGACGACGCGGCGCTCGCCTCCGGCGTCACGGTGGTGCTGTTCGACCAGCCTGCGATCGCCTCCGTCGACGTCCGCGGCGGCGGCCCGGGCGTGCGCGAGACCGAGCTGCTGGCGCCCGAGCGCACGGTCCAGCGCATCGACGCGCTGTGCCTCTCGGGCGGTTCGGTGTTCGGCCTCGACGCGGCGTCCGGCGTGACGGCG
>NZ_JBHUER010000010.1:745129-764628 GCF_042681025.1 Methylopila henanensis | reverse complement strand
CGAGGCCGGCCGCGGCTTCGCAGTAGGCGCGGCGCGCGCGCCGATCGTGCCGGCCGCGATCCTGTTCGACCTGCTGAACGGCGGCGACAAGGCCTGGGGCCGCTACCCTCCCTATCGCGAGCTCGGCTTCGCCGCGACGGAGGCGGCCGAGACCCGCTTCGCGCTCGGCTCCGTCGGCGCCGGCCTCGGCGCGCGGACAGCGACGCTGAAGGGCGGCGTCGGAACCGCGTCGAGCGTGATCGGCGACCTCGGCGTGACCGTGGGCGCGCTGGTGGCGGTCAACGCGCTGGGTTCGGCGACCGTCGGCGACGGGCCCGAATTCTGGGCGGCGCCGTTCGAGATCGGAGCGGAGTTCGGCGGCCTCGGATCGCCGCGGATCTCGCCGCCGGAGGCGTGGTTTCCCCCGGCGAAGCCGCAGGCCGGCGCGCACACCACGCTGGCCTTCGTGGCGACGGACGCCGTTCTGACGAAGACCGAGGCGCGGACCCTCGCTGTGATGGCGCAGGACGGGCTCGCCCGCGCGCTGGTTCCGGTGCACACGCCGCTCGACGGCGACGTCGTGTTCGCGGCCTCGACCGAGCGGGTCGCTCTCGGAGGGGACCGCGTCGCGGCTCTCGCCGCCATCGGCCATGTGGCCGCGATGACGCTCGCCCGCGCGGTCGCCCGCGGCGTCTACGAGGCGACGCCGCTGCCGTTTCCGGGCGCGCAGCCCGGCTGGCGCGGGCGGTTCGGCTGAACCCACGCCGTCTCCGCCGCGGCGCGGCCCGTGACAAACCGCGGCTTCGACCGGGGTTCGCCACGATTCGGTAACTATCCCGGCGCTTCAATCGGGCGAGTGGCATTGAACGGTCGCGGCGCGGGATGGGCGTGGATCTGTTTGCGGGATTGTCGAGCGCGACGCTGGCGCCGCTCGGCCGGGCTCCGAAAATTCTGGCGTTCGATTCCGGGCTCGGCGGCCTGACGGTGCTCGCCGCGCTGCGCGCCGCGCTGCCGGGCGCGGCCTATGTCTACGCCGCGGACGACGCCGCGTTTCCCTATGGCGCGCTGGACGACGTGCGGCTCGCCGAGCGCGTTGTCGCGGTGATGGAGCGCCTGATCGCGCGCGAGACGCCGGATCTCGTCGTCATCGCCTGCAACACGGCGTCCACCATCGCGCTGCCGAGCCTGCGCGCCCGGTTCCGGACGCCCTTCGTCGGCACGGTGCCGGCGGTGAAGCCCGCGGTCGCCGCCAGCCGGTCCGGCCTCGTGACGATCCTCGCCACGCCCGGAACCGTCCGCCGCGAGCACACCAAGGCGATGATCGAGGCCTTCGCGGGCGATGTGGCGGTGACGCTCGTCGGGGCGCCGCGGCTCGCCGGCTTCGCCGAGGCGGAGCTTCGCGGCGAGCCGGTGGACGACGCCACGCTCGCGGCCGAGATCGCGCCGTGTTTCGTGGAGGCGGGCGGGCGGCGCACCGACGTGGTGGCGTTGGCCTGCACGCATTTCCCGCTGCTCGCGCATCGGCTCGCGCGCGTCGCGCCGTGGCCGGTGTCGTGGATCGACCCGGCGCCCGCGATCGCGCGCCGGGTGGCCGCGCTCGTCGGGCCGTTTCCGGACGCGGCCCCGAGCGGCGCGACGGCGCTGTTCACCTCCGACCGTCCGCTCGCGCCGGAGCTCGTCGCGGCGCTGGCCGCGCGCGGGCTTGGCGAGGTCGGGCGCGAGCTGCTCCCGCTCGGCTGAGCTAAGGTCACAGCGCGCGCAGGAAGGCGGCGAGCGACGCTTTCTCGTCGTCGGTGAGCCCGAGCGGGCGGATGTGCGGCGAGAGCCGCGCCGCGGCCGGATAGAGCGGATGCGCGGCTTCCGCCGCGTTGCGCGCCCAGACCTCGCCGCCGCCGCGGTCATAGAGATGGAGCACGCCTTCGAGCGTGGGGAACAGGCCGTTGTGCATGTAGGGTGCGGTCTCGGCCACATGCCGCAGGCTCGGAGTGCGGAAGCGGCCCGCATCCTCCGCGCGGCCCGAGACAATGTGGCGGCCGAGATCCTGCGCCGGTTCGCCGAAGGACGAGATCTTCAGGTTGTGGAAGTCCTCGTCGGTGAGCAGCGGCCCGAAATGGCAGTTCGCGCAGCGCGCTTTGGTGCGGAACAGGTGCAGGCCCTCGATCTCCCGGTCGCCGAGCGCCGCGCCGTCGCCGCGCAGGAAGCGGTCGAAGCGGGTCTCGCCGTCGAGCCCCGATAGGAAGGCCGCGAGCGCCGCGCCGACGGCGGCCTCCGTCGGACCGGCGGCGCCGAAGGCCTCGCGGCGGTCCGGCTCCGCGCGCAGCCGCTCCAGAACGGCGTCGAGGTCCGGATTGGCCATTTCGGTCGGGTCGGTCAGCGGGGCGAGGGCGCGCGCCTCGAGAGTGGGATGGCCGCCGTCCCAGCCGAAGCTCAGGCGTCCGGCCGCGGTCGCGAGCGACGGCGGGTTGCGCCGGCCCGGAGCGCCGCGATGGCCGCGCGCGACGGCCGAACGCACGGTGAAGCCGGCCGCCGGATCGTGGCAGGACGAGCAGGCGACGTCGCCGCCCGCCGACAGGCGCTTGTCGTGGAACAGCCGCTCGCCGAGCGCCGCCAGAGCCGGCGAGGCGGGAGGCGGACGATCGCGGGGCCTGAGCTCCGCATAGCGGACGCCGTCGTCGATCCAGGCCGCGGGCCAGCCGGCCGGCGGGCCTTCATAGATCTCCCGCAGGTTCTCGCGGCGGACCTCCGCATGGTCGGACGCCTGCGAAGGCGCGAGCGCCAGCGCGAGGCAGGCCGCGAGCAGCGCGGCGCGCCGTTGCCACGCGCTCAGTGGCAATCCGCGGCGACCTGGTCGCGATAGACCTCGAAGTCGACGGTCGAGGCCCATTTTCCGGCCCTGTCGCGCCAGCCCGGCGCGTCGGCCACGCCGGCGGCGGCCTCGGCGATCCATTCCACGAACTGGGCCGCGCGCGGCGAGACGACGATGGCGAGCTCGGTCCGCGCCGTCTCGGGCAGGGTCGCGGAAAACTTCCGCCAGATGCGCTTCTCCAGCAGGGGCGCGAGCAGGGCGGCGTCGTGGATCGAGGCGTCGCACGCGCCCGTCCGCACGTCGATCAGGGCCGGGGCGGGAGCGCTGGAAAGGCGCGTGTTTGCCCCGATCTCGCGGGCGAGGCGCTGGCCGTCGAGGTTGTCCCGGGAGACGCAGACGGTGCGGCCCTTGAGATCGGCCCAGGCGCGGACCGTCGTGTCCGTACGCATGGCGACGCGCTGGCCGGAGGCGTAGCCGGTCCGGACGATCGGCGCGTCGCCGGTCTCCCTGACGTCGGCCGGCAGGCGGTCGAGCAGCACGTCGACGCGTCCTGCGTCGAGCGCCTCCGCCTTCCGCTCCGGCTCGACGCGCACGAGTTCGAACGGGACCTTCAGCCGGGCGGCCAGGGCCTCGGCGATCTCGGCCTCGAATCCCTCCGGGAGATAGACGCGCTCCCCGGCGGCCTCCGCCGTCGTGGTCACGCCGATCCGCAGCGGGCCGCCGGACGCGACGGCGGGAGAGCGCGTGGCGGTGACCGCCGCCGGCGCCGCCGCGGCGACGACGAGAAGGCCGGCCGCAAGCGCCGCATATCGGTGTCGGAACGGGATCGCCATCGCGCAGCTCTTTGATTTCAGGACGTTTTTCGGCGTCGAAGCGGGAGCGCGCGCCGTGGCGCGCCAAGGGCTTGCAATGCCAGCGAGTCATGTATATCAAAAATGTAGATTTAATAGCAAATGGCGCGGGAAGGCCCGCGGTTTGCTGGCTGGGGGTTCCCTTCCATGAACGTTCGTCATCGTGTTGCGGTCGCCCTGGTCGCGGCCGCGGGGCTAGGCTCGCTCGGCGTCGTGGACGTCTCGTCCGCCAACCCGACGGCCGGCGCGCCGGCGGTGGCGGGAGCCGCGGCGGCGCCGGCGGCCGCGCCCAAGTCGATCAACCTGCAGCTCACCCCCTGGACGGTGGTGGCGCGCGAAAAGGGCTTCTTCAAACAGGAGTTCGACAAGATCGGCGTCACCGACGTGAACCTGATCGCGTCCGGCGCGGCCGAGCTGCTCGGCGCCGAGGCCGCGGCGGTCGGCGGCGGCGCGATCGCGATCGCCCAGCGCATGATCTACCCGGCGACGGTCCACCGCGCGAACGGGCTCGACGGCGTGATCATCTGGGCGTCCGAGCCGTCGAACCGCTACCGCGCGCCGATCCTCGCCCGCGCCGACAACGACGCCATCCAGACGGTCAAGGACCTCGACGGCAAGAAGTTCGGATCGAGCCGCATCAGCTGCTACTGGTCGTCGCCGTTCGAGATCCTGCAGAAGGAGGGCCTGCCCTTCGACAGCCGCGAGAAGGAGGGCCGCGTCCGCTACACCTCGATCGACAACTCCGCGGTCGCGATCTCGGCCGTGCTGTCGGGCGCGAGCGACGCCACCACCGCCCATCTCGCCGCCGGCGCCTTCGTCGGCCCGTGGCTGTCGGGCAAGCTCAAGGTCGTCGGCCGCTCGCCGGACGACGGGATCTATGTCAACAACGCCGGCCGCGTGACCTACTTCGCCCGCCGCGACTTCGTGAACAAGTATCCGCAGGTGGTGAAGGCCTTCCTCGCGGCCCGCGAGCGCACCCGCGAGTGGGTCGGCGATCATACGGACGAGGCGGCCGAGATCATCGCGCGCGAGACCCGCGTGCCGGTGGAGGCCGCGAAGTTCCAGATCACCCACGCCGGCGAGTGGGAGTTCATGGCCGGCGAGCCGAACGCCCAGCGCGCCCGTGAGGCGATCAAGACCTTCCAGGCCTGGTACGTCGACAACGGCGACGACATCCTGAACGAGCGCCGCCTGACCAGCGAGCAGGTGGACGCCTTCGTGGACGGCCGGTTCTTCGTGGGCGGCGACTACTCGATCTACAACTGACGGACCCCGCCGGAGCCCGCGCTCGCGGGCTCCGGCGTTCTTTTCGTCCCGGCGTTCCACGCATTTTTCAGGGAAGGGCGCAGCGGCATGAGCAGCAGCGCGGATGTCATCGGCGGCGTCGTTCCGACGCGTCCCGCCCGGCCGTCGTCGTCGCGGCGGCGGTTAAGCGGCGACGCTTTCATCGGCTTCGTGCTGCCCGCCGTCATCCTTGGCCTGTGGCAGGCCTCGGCCAGCTTCGGCTGGATCGACGCGGTGTTCCTGCCGGCGCCGGCGACGGTCGCCGCCGCCTTCTGGACCATGCTGACCAAGCAGCGGCTGGCCTGGGACTTCCTCGCCAGCATCGAGATCGTGGGGCAGGCGTTCATCTACGGCTCCGTGCTGGCGCTCGTGCTCGGCGTGGCCGCGGGCCTGTCGCGGCGGGTGGAGCGGTTCTTCGGGCCGACCTTCGACACCATCCGCCACATCCCCGGCATCGCCTGGCTGCCGCTGATCGTGCTGTGGCTCGGCATCGGCGCGCCGGCCAAGGTGCTGGTGATCGCGAAGTCGGTGTTCTTCCCCGTGTTCCTCAACACGCTGCAGGGCGTGCGCAACGTGGACCGCGCCTATGTGGAGCTCGCCGACGCGCTGACGCTGACCCGCTGGCAGCTCGTGCGCAAGGTCATCATTCCCGCCGCTCTGCCGAACATCCTGGTCTCGCTGCGCTACGCCGCCGGCCTCGCCTGGGCGCTGGTCGTGGTCGCCGAAGGCCTGTCGGGGCTCGAAGGCCTCGGCTTCCTGATCTTCCGCGCGCAGGGCCTCCTGCTCACCGACCAGCTTCTGGTCTGCATGGTGGTGATCGGCCTCGTCGGCTTCGCCATCGACCGCGGCATGTTCCTGGTCCAGCGGCGGCTGCTGCGCTGGAAGCAGGGCTTCGAAGGCTGAACGGGAAAGGAGAGACATCATGGGCGTTCCCGGTCGCCTCGACATCCGCAACGTGTCCAAGAGCTTCGACGTCGACGGCCGCCGGCTGGACGTGCTGTCCCATGTGAGCTTCGACGTCGCCCCCGGCGCCTTCGTCTCGATCGTGGGGCCGTCCGGCTGCGGCAAGTCCACGCTGCTGCGCCTCATCCTCGGCGTCGACGGCGACTATCACGGCGACATCCTGCTCAACGGCGAGCGCATCTCGAAGCCGGCGCTCTCGCGTGGCGTCGTGTTCCAGGACCACCGCCTGCTGCCCTGGCTGACGCTTGAGAAGAACGTGGCGCTCAGCCTCGAGAACTCGGGATGGTCGGAGGCCGAGAAGAAGGCCGCCGTCGCCGAGCACATCGCCCTCGTCGGCCTGCAGGGTTTCGAGCAGGCCTTCCCGCACCAGCTTTCGGGCGGCATGGCCCAGCGCGGCGCGATCGCCCGCGGCCTCGCCAACCGGCCGGACATCCTGCTGCTCGACGAGCCGCTCGGCGCCCTCGACGCGCTGACGCGGCTTCGGCTCCAGGGCGAGCTGCAGCGGATCTGGCGGGTCGAAGGCATCACCATGATCCTCGTCACCCATGACGTGGACGAGGCGATCTACCTGAGCGACGAGGTGATCGTGATGAACGCGAAGCCCGGCCGGGTGGCGGAGCGTGTCGTCGTCGAGCTGGAAGGCGAGCGCGACCGGGGTTCGGCCGCCTTCGCCGCCCACAAGAAGCGGATTCTCGACGCCATGGGCGACTATGTCCGCGCCGCGGCGTGACGCCTGGCCGCTCGCCGCCGCCTGCGCCGCGCTGCTGATCGGCCTGGGCGCGTCGCGGGCGGCGGACACCGCGCCCGCCACCGACCTGCCGGACCTCTCGGCCGTGCGGGCGCAGATTTATTCCGGCGACTATCAGGCGGCGGCCGACCGCCTGCTGGCGCTGACGGCGACTGTCCGCCATGCGGACCTCTACAACCTGCTCGGCTATTCGCTGCGCAACCTCAAGCGCTACGACGAGGCCGCGCGCTGGTACAAGGAGGCGCTCTGGTACGATCCGGGCCATCGGCCCGCGCTCGAATATCAGGGCGAACTGTTTGTCGAGACCGGCGATTTCGCCCGCGCCGAGACCAATCTGAAGCTGCTGCGGCTGCTGTGCCATCCGGACGGATGCCCGGAGATCGGCAAGCTCGAGACCGCGCTGAAGGCCGCCGGCCGGCCGGTTCCGCCCGCTTCCTGACGCGGCCGGCGTCGCCGCGCGGCCTCAGCGGCGCCTACAATCTATATTTTAGATAGAAAATATGTTTTTCAGGCTTTAACCTGAAGCAAGACAGAGGCGGGCCGGTCCCGCGACGGACACCAGCAGGAAAGGCGCGACCGCCATGGCCAAGCGTTCGGGACAGCTCCGGCTCAACGCGTTTCACTACGTTTCCGGCCACCACGCCGCCGCCTGGCGGCGACCGGAGGCCTCCGCCGACGACCGGATCGAGGATTATGTCGCCTTCGCCAAGCTCGCGGAGGAGGGCCGGTTCGACGCGGTGTTCCTCGCCGACAGCGTGGACGTCAGGCTGCTGCACCCGGAGGGCGCGGCCCGCAAGGCCCATTCCGGCGCCACCCTTTTCGAGCCTCTGACGCTGCTGTCCGCGCTGTCGGCGCACACCCGCCACATCGGGCTTATCGGCACCGCCTCCACCACTTTCAGCGATCCCTACAATCTGGCCCGCCAGTTCCTCTCCCTCGACCATCTCAGCGGCGGCCGCGGCGGCTGGAACCTCGTCACCTCCAACGACCCGGAAGCGGCGCTGAACTTCGGCCACGCCAAGCCCGTGCCCCACGCCGAGCGCTACGCCCGGGCGGAGGAGTTCGTGGACGTGGTGCTCGGGCTCTGGGACTCGTTCGAGGACGGCGCCTTCCTCCGCGACCGCGCCAGCGGGATCTTCATCGACCTCGACAAGGCCCATACGCTCAACCATCAGGGCGCGCATTTCCGGGTGAAGGGGCCGCTCAACGCGCCGCGCAGCCCGCAGGGCCGGCCCGTGGTGGTGCAGGCGGGCTCGTCCGAGCCGGGCAAGGAGCTCGCGGCCCGCACGGCCGAAGTGATCTTCACCGCCCAGCAGACGCTTCAGGAGGCCCAGGCCTTCTACGCCGACGTCAAGGGACGGCTGGCGAAATACGGCCGGTCGCCGGACGAGCTGAAGATCCTGCCGGGCGCCTTCATCGTCACCGGCGCGACCGAGTCCGAGGCGAGGGAGAAGTTCGAAGAGCTGCAGAGCCTCGTCCACCCGGACGTCGGGCTGGAGCTTCTGCGGGTTCAGCTCGGGATCGACCTGCGCGGGCACGATCTCGACGGCCCCATCCCCGAGCTTCCCGAAACCGCCGGCGGCAAGGGCCGGCAGGAGCTGGTGGCCGCGCTCGCCCGGCGGGAGAACCTCTCGATCCGCGATCTCTACCTTCGCATCGCCGGCGCCCGCGGCCACTGGCAGCTCGTGGGAACGGGCGCGCAGATCGCGGACGAGCTGGAGGAGCGCTTCGTCAACTACGGCGCCGACGGCTTCAACGTCATGGCGCCGGTCCTTCCCGGCGGCCTCAGGGACGTGATCGACCACGTGCTGCCCGAGCTGCGCCGGCGCGGGCTGTTCCGCGCCGAATACGAAGGCCGGACCCTGCGGGAGAACCTCGGCCTCGCGCGTCCCGAAAACCGCTTCGCCGCCACGCGCGCGGCCGCCGCCGTGGCGGCCGAGTGAAGCGCTTGAACCCTCGCGATAAGGCGACCCGCCCATGACCTCCGCCTCCAACGTCCGCCATCTCGCTCCCGAGGGCGTCTCTGATCTCGACGCCCTGTTCGCCTTCGTCGCCGAGGGCGCCGCGGAGCGCGACCGTGACCGCATCCTGCCGTTCGAGGCGCTGGACCGCATACGGGCGGCGCGCCTCGGCGCGCTGCGGCTGCCCAAGGCGGAGGGCGGGCAGGGCGTCAGCCTGCGGGAGCTGCTCGAGGTGGTGATCCGGCTGTCCGCCGCCGACCCCAACGTCTCGCACGCGCTGCGCAACCATTTCACCTTCGTGGAGCGCTTCGCCCGCTCCAGAACCGCGCCGAACCGCGAGAAGTGGGCGAAGATCGTCGCGTCGGGCGCCATCGTCGGGCTCGCGAACACCGAGCTGTCGAGCCCCACGATCGGCGCCGTCACCTATCAGACGGCGCTGACGCCGGACGGCGACGGCTGGCGCCTCGACGGCGTGAAGTATTACTCCACCGGCACGATCTTCTCGGACCATGTGCTGGTGCGCGCTTCGGCGCCGGACGGGCGCACGGTTTCGGCGGTGGTCCCGACGAACCGGGACGGCGTCGATATCGTCGACGACTGGGACGGCGCCGGCCAGCGGCTCACCGGCTCCGGCACGACCTATCTGCGCAACGTGCGGGTCGAGCCGGACGAGGCGATCTTCGACGCGCCGGGCGTCGGCTACGGCTACGCCTACCACAACACGCTCGCCCAGCTTCTCGTCACGGGCGTGGTCGCGGGCATCTTGCGCAACGTGCTCTCGGACGCCGTGACGCTGCTGCGCTCCCGCAAGGATCGGCACTTCTACTACGCCGCGGCGTCGAGCCCCGCGGAGGACCCGCTGCTTCAGGAGATCGTCGGCGAGATCTCCGCCGCGTCCTACGCGGCGGACGCCGTCGTGCTGGCGGCGGCGGACGTGGTGGAGGAGGTCGCCCGGGCGCGGGATCGCGGCCTGCCGGACGCCGAGATCGCGCACAAGGGCGCCGAGGCCTCCGCCAAGGCCAAGCTCGTGGTGGACGAGCTGACCATCAAGAGCGCGAGCCGGCTGTTCGACGTGGGCGGCGCCTCGGCCACGAAGCGCACGAAGAACCTCGACCGCCACTGGCGCAACGCCCGCACGCTCGCCTCCCACAACCCCGCCGCGCTGAAGGCCCGCGCGCTCGGCGCCTACGAGCTCGCCGGCGAACCGCTGCCGGCGCAGGGGTTCTTCTAGGCGCAAGCGGCCGGAGGGACGATTCCCGGCCGCTTTGCGCGCAAGGTCAGGTCGCCGCGCCGGACTGGCGCAGCGCCGCGGCGGAGGCGCGCACCACGTCGGCGATCTGGAGCAGCTGCTGGGCGAGGGGGCTCGTCCGGCGCCAGACCATGCCGATGGTGCGGGAGGGCTGGGGCGTCCGGAAGCGCGCCACCGACACCGACGCCGAGCGCGTCTCCACCGCGACCGCCATCTCCGGAACCAGCGTCACGCCGAGCCCCGCCTCCACCATCTGCACGAGCGTCGACAGCGAGCTCGCGTCCAGCAGGTCGCGCGGCTGCGCCGCATGGGGGCTCCTGTTGCAGAACGACAGGGCCTGGTCGCGGAAGCAGTGGCCTTCCTCGAGCAGCAGAAGCCTCATCTCCTTGAGCGCCTCGCGGTTCGGAACCGGCTTGCCCTCGTCCCTGCGGGGACGGACCAGGACGAAATCCTCGGTGAAGAGCGAGGCCTCGGCCAGCGAAGGCTCCGACACCGGCAGGGCGACGATCGCCATGTCGAGGCGCCCCTCGTTCAGCTCCTGGACCAGCCGCGGCGTCAGCGTCTCGCGCACATGCAGGTCGAGGCCTTCATAGAGCCGGGTCAGCTCCGCGATCAGGCCCGGCAGCAGGTAGGGGGCGATGGTCGGTATGACGCCGATCCGCAGCCGGCCGACCAGTCCGCCGCGGGAGGCGCGGGCGTAGCCCTCCAGCTCGTCGAGCGAGCGCAGGATCTCGCGCGCGCGGCGGGCGATCTCCTCGCCGAAGCTCGTCAGGCGAATCTGGCGGCGGTCCCGCTCGAACAGCGCCGCGCCGAGCTCCTCCTCCAGCGCCTTGATCTGCATCGACAAAGCCGGCTGCGAGATCGCGCAGGCTTCGGCCGCGCGTCCGAAATGGCCGTGCCGCGCCAGCGCCTCGAAATAGCGGAACTGTTTGAACGTCACGTTCTTCATAAGTTCAGCTTATCGTCACAATCAGGAAATCGGAATTAATATAATGAAACGGCCCTGCTAAAAGGCTCGCGGGACAAGGAGGAGCGACCAGCCCTCGCCGACAGGCGGCGCGGGTCGCCCGCCGATCGACGCAATGCGGCGCGCCCAGCCAGAATCGGAGAAGACCATGAACGCGAAGACCGAGGACAGCGCGGGCAAGTGCCCCGTCGCGCACGGCGGCCCGAGGCAGAACACCGACTGGTGGCCCAACACGCTGCCCGTCGACCTCCTGAACCAGCATTCCTCCAAGTCCGATCCGCTTGATCCCGCGTTCGATTACCGCGAGGCGTTCAAGAAGCTCGACTATCACGCGCTGAAGAACGACCTGCGCAAGCTGATGACCGACAGCCAGGACTGGTGGCCGGCCGACTTCGGCCATTACGGCCCGCAGTTCGTGCGCATGTCGTGGCACGCGGCCGGCACCTACCGCCTCGCGGACGGCCGCGGCGGCGGCGGCCGCGGCCAGCAGCGCTTCGCCCCGCTCAACGCCTGGCCGGACAACGTCAACATCGACAAGTCGCGCCGTCTGCTGTGGCCGATCAAGCAGAAGTACGGCCAGTCGATCTCCTGGGCCGACCTGCTGATCCTGACCGGCAACGTGGCGCTCGAAAGCATGGGCTTCCGCACCTTCGGCTTCGCCGGCGGCCGCGCCGACACCTGGGAGCCGGATCGCGACGTCAACTGGGGCAACGAGACCGAGTGGCTCACCCACCGCACCCTCGACAAGTTCGAGAAGGGCCTCGGCGCCACCGAGATGGGCCTGATCTACGTCAACCCGCAGGGGCCTGACGGCAACGGCGACCCGATCTCGGCCGCGGCGTTCATCCGCGAGACCTTCGGGCGCATGGCGATGAACGACGAGGAGACCGTCGCGCTGATCGCCGGCGGCCACACCTTCGGCAAGACCCACGGCGCGGCGGCCGAAAGCTACAAGGGCCCGGACCCCGAGGCGGCCGACATCGAGGATCAGGGCCTCGGCTGGAGCTCGAGCTTCGGCGCGGGCCACGGCGGCGACCAGATCGGCTCCGGCCTCGAGGTCACCTGGACCCAGACGCCGGTCCAGTGGTCGAACTTCTTCTTCGAGAACCTGTTCAAGTTCGAGTGGGTCCAGACCCGCAGCCCGGCCGGCGCCATCCAGTGGGAGGCGAAGGACGCCCCCGAGATCATCCCGATGGCGCATGACCCGTCGCGGAAGATCAAGCCGACGATGCTGACGACCGACCTGTCGCTGCGCTTCGACCCGATCTACGAGAAGATCTCCCGCCGCTTCCTCGAGGATCCGCAGGCCTTCGCCGACGCCTTCGCGCGCGCCTGGTTCAAGCTGACCCACCGCGACCTCGGCCCGCGCTCGCGCTACCTCGGGCCCGAAGTCCCGAAGGAAGTGCTGATCTGGCAGGACCCGATCCCGGCCGTCGACCACCCGCTGATCGACGAGGCGGACGGAGCCAACCTCAAGGCCAAGATCCTCGAGTCCGGGCTGACCGTCTCCGAGCTGGTCGGAACCGCCTGGGCCTCGGCCTCGACGTTCCGTGGCGGCGACAAGCGCGGCGGCGCGAACGGCGCCCGCATCCGCCTCAGCCCCCAGAAGGACTGGGAGGTCAACCAGCCCGAGCAGCTGGCGAAGGTCCTGTCCGTGCTCGAAGGGATCAAGGCCGATTTCGACGCCCACGCCGGCGGCGGCAAGAAGGTCTCGATCGCGGACCTGATCGTGCTCGCGGGCAACGCGGGCGTGGAGAAGGCCGCGAAGGCGGCGGGCCATTCGGTGACCGTGCCGTTCACGCCCGGCCGGGCCGACGCCAAGCAGGAAGAAACCGACGTCGACAGCTTCCAGTGGCTGGAGCCCGAGCTCGACGGCTTCCGGAACTACGAGAAGTCCAACACCAAGCGCGCCGAGGTGGCCCTGATCGACAAGGCGCAGCTGCTGACCCTGACCGCGCCGGAGCTGACGGTGCTGTTCGGCGGCCTGCGCGCGATCAACATCAACGTCGGCGGCGACACCCGGGGCGTTCTGACCGACAAGCCGGGCCAGCTCACCAACGACGTGTTCGTGAACCTGCTCTCGATGAACACGAAGTGGACCGCGACCGACGAAGACAAGACCACGTTCGTCGGGACCAACCGCAGGACCGGCGAGACCACCGGAACGGCGAGCCGCGCTGATCTCGTCTTCGGCTCGAACTCGGTGCTGCGCGCCCTGGCCGAGGTCTACGCCGCGTCCGACGCCAAGGAGAAGTTCGTGAAGGACTTCGTCGGCGTCTGGACCAAGGTGATGAACCTCGACCGCTTCGACGTCGCGGCCTGATCCAGCAAGAATGACTTCGGGGCGCCGCGCGACGGCGCCCCGAAGCCGGAAATTTTCGGCTTGGATGGAAAGCGAGAACGGCGCCGCTTCTTCACCTCTCCCCGGTGGGAAGAGGTCGGCCCGAAGGGCCGGGTGAGGGGGAGCGGCGTCAGAGGTCGAGCGTGACGGACACCCGCGCGCGGGAGACGCAGGGCGCGATCCGGTCCTGCCGGTCGGCGGTCGAGATGGCGGCGTCGCGGTGGATGACCACGCCTTCCGTGTAGCCACACACACATGAGCCGCACACGCCGAGCTCGCAGGACGACGGCATGGTGACGCCATGCTCGCGCAGCACGTCGAGCAGCGAGCGGTCCGCGGGCACATGGAGCGTCGCGCCCGTCGACGCGAGCTTCGCCTCGAAAGGCTCCGGCTTGAAGTTCTCGTCGAGCGTCGCCTGAAAGGCTTCGGCGTGGACGGACTCTTCCGGCCAGCCGAGCGCGCTGGCGGCGTCCCGCACGGCCTGCAGCAGGCGGCCGGGACCGCAGACATAGAGGACCGCGCCGGCGGCGTAGGGCCCGAGGGCGCCGGGATCGAAGCGCCGCCCCTCGTTTGAGAACCACGTCGAGAGCTGGTCGCCGCAGGCCGCGGACAGTTCCGCGAGTAGTGGCGCTTCGGCCGCGCTGCGCGCGCAGAAGTGGACGGCGACGTCCGCGCCCTCGGCGCGCAGTGTCCGGACCATGGCGAGGCCGGGCGTCACCCCGATGCCGCCCAGCACGAAGACATGGCGCGTCGCCTCGCGGATCGGGAAATTGTTGCGCGGCGCCGAGACATGGGCGGTCGCGCCTTCGACCAGCGCCTGATGGGCCCACAGCGAGGCACCGCGGCCGGCGTCCTCGCGCTTGATGGCGATCTCGTAGGAGCCGAGGTCCTGCGGATCGCCGCAGAGCGAGTACTGCCGGATCTTGCCGTCCGGCAGCCTGAGGTCGACATGCGCGCCCGGCTCCCACGCCGGCAGCGCCGGCCGGGTCGGATGGACGAGCGTCAGATGCAGGACGCTTGGGGTCGCAAGCCGCGCGGCCTTGACCTTCAGCTTCATCACGATGCGTGCGGTCATGGGATCAGGCGTCGTCCAGCAGCTCGATCGCGTCGCCGGGGCGGATCACGCCGCCGCGCTCGATGCCCGCGTTCAGGCCCGACCGGTTGTAGAGCGGCAGGTAGACCGGCAGTCCGAGAAGTTCCTCAAGATACTTGCAGGGGAAGTTGAGCCGCCCCCCGCGCAGGATCACCTCGCCGACCCGGAAACGGCGGCCGACGAGGTGGTTGAGCGGCACGCCGCGGACGGTGAGGTTCCGCCGGTGGTCGCCGGCGGCGAGCGCGATGGCGCCGCCCTGAAGCGGCGGGTCGTTGCGCGACAGCGCGTCGAGCGCCTCCTGCTCGATCAGGGTCACCTCGCGCGTGTCGGGCTTCGGCGAATAGGTGCCGGTTCCCTCGTAATAGCGGTCGCCCACGATCCCGCGGCCCGCGACGCAATGCGCCTCCTCAAGCTCCTCCATCTCGTAGCTCGCGGCGGGAGCCACATGGATGTGCAGCAGCACGCCCTTGAAGCCTGTGGCGCCGCCCGTCACATGGCGGGCGATCGATCCGGCGGCGTGCTCGAACGCCTCGATCATCGTAGGGGCCGGTCGGGCGGCCCCGGCGTCGGGCAGGGCGTCCTGACGCTGGTCGTCGTCTCTCATGGTCGTCTCCTCGCGGCGAACGTCACGCCGCTTCAAGGTCCGGACGGGGACGGCTCCCGGAGATGTCCGGGAGCCGCGCGTCGTCGTTCATGCGCCGGCCGGCGTCAATCGATCTTCTTGCCGGCCGTTTCGGGCGCCATCAGCGTGGCCGAGAGCGTGATCAGCGCGAGCACGATCAGATAGATCGAGATCGGCCAGGTCGCTCCGCTCCAGGCGAGGAGCGCGGCGGCGATCATCGGCGTGAAGCCGCCGCTGAGCGCCGCGCCGACCTGGAAGCCGAGCGAGGCCCCGGTGTAGCGCAGCCGCGCGTCGAACAGTTCCGACATCCACGCGGCGCCGATCGCGAACATGACGCCCTGGCCCAGGCTCAGCGCGATCGCGACCGTGATCGTGATGATGGTCGGGTCGCCGGTGTTCAGGAGGCTGAACATCGGGAAGGCGAAGCCGATCGAGAAGACGCAGGCCAGGATGAACATCGTCCGCCGGCCGTAGCGGTCGGCCAGCATGCCGAACAGCGGCAGGGTGAACAGCTCGATGATCGCCGCGATCAGGATGCCGTTCAGGATGACGCTGCGCGGCAGGCCGAGCTTGGACGTGACGTAGGAGATCGAGAACACCGTGACGATGCTGACATAGGCGATCTCCGAGACCTTGAGGCCCACCGCCGTGGTGAAGGTCCTGGTGTGCTGGGTCAGGATTTCGACCACGGGCATCTTCGCGACGACGTTCTGCTCCTTCACGCGCTGGAAGGCGGGAGACTCGTGCAGGCGAAGGCGGATGAACAGGCCGACGACCACCAGCAGGGCGCTGGCGAGGAACGGGATGCGCCAGCCCCAGGACAGGAAGTCCTCGTCCGACATCAGACCCGCCATCCGGAACGCGCCGATCGACGTGATCACGCCGAGCGGATAGCCGAGCTGCACCAGCGCGCCGTAGAAGCCGCGCTTCCGGTCGGGGACGCTCTCCACGACCATCAGCACCGCGCCGCCCCATTCGCCGCCGATGCCGAGCCCCTGCACCAGGCGCAGCAGCACCAGCAGGATGGGCGCCCAGACGCCGATCTGATCGTAGGTCGGCAGCAACCCGATCAGGAAGGTGCCGACGCCCATGATCAGAAGGGTCAGCGAGAGCATCGCCTTGCGGCCGAGCTTGTCGCCGAAATGGCCGAAGATCACGCCGCCGAGCGGGCGGGCCGCGAAGCCGACGGCGTAGGAGCCGAACGCCGCGATGGTGCCGACCACCGGGTCGAAGCTCGGGAAGAACAGCTTGTTGAAGACGAGCGCCGCCGCCGTCCCGTAGATCAGGAAGTCGTACCACTCGACGGTCGTGCCGATGACGCTCGACCAGACGATCTTGCGGCGTTCGGCGTCCGGCAACTTTTCGCCGGCGGCGAGCGCCGGCGCCTGAGAGATATCGGCTGCAACTGTCATCATTACCCCCCGCTGGGATGTGGAGACGTCGTTCGTTTGCAGGCTGTCGGATCGGCCGGTCCCCGCGCTCCTCGCTCCCGCTCGCGGGCGCGCGCCAGGCGCAGGGGATCGGCGCCGCCCGGCCGATCAGGCCGGGAGGCCAAAGCCGCGCGGAGCGCGGGTGACGCTTCGAAAGATCAGTCGGTCGGCAGCGCCGCGATGCAGCCGACCTCGACCTTGATGGCCGGATCGGCCAGCCGGCTCTCGACGCAGGCCCGCGACGGCGCGGCGCCGGGCGCTATCCAGCCGTCCCACACGCTGTTGAAGGCCCCGAAATCGCCGATCGCCGGAAGCCAGACCATGGCGCTCAGGATGCGGCTCTTGTCGGTCCCGGCCTCCGCGAGGATCGCGTCGATCTTGGTGAGCACCTGTCGGGTCTGATCGACGACGTCGACGCTCAGATCGTCCGGCACCTGGCCGGAGACGTAGACGAGGCCGCCATGGACGGTCGCGGCGGACAGACGGGGGCCGCTCCCGATGCGCCGGATCACGCCGCCGGCCCCGCGGCGGGGACAACGCGGCCGCGGCCGGATTCACCCGTCTTGGCGCAATATTTGCCTGAAATGAACCGCGTGTTGTCCGAAATGAACCGGGTGTCGCCCCCGACGTTCTCGGCCTCCGGCCCGCGGCGGAGAGTGGGTGATGTGGCCATGCTGCCTGTCCTCTGATGTCGCAGCCCGCCATCGCGGACCGCCCGAGGATCGAAACATGTTTACTGTTGGAAATCAAAAGCTGATTTTAAGGGCATGCCTATCCAGCGCTCATCCGCTGGGCGCCGCGTCTTCGGCTTGCGCAGAGAGCGTTCAGAAACGTTGTTTTTCAGCTCATTTCCGCCCGATCGGCGCCTGAAATAATTGCATCGCCGGCGCGGTTCGGGCATGATTTCCTCCATAAAACTCGTGGCCGGACCAGCGCGTCCCGGCGCCAAGACGGATGATGCGCCGGCCGCCGTAATGTGCGACGGAGCGGCGATCGGAGGATTCGGTGCTGGATATCTCGAACAGCGATCGGCTCGGGCCCAATCTCCGCGCCCTTCGCCAGGAAAGGGGCCTCACCCTGGATCGGCTGGCGGGCATGAGCGAGCTGACCCGCGGCTATCTCTCGCTGGTCGAGCGCGGGCTGAAGACGCCGTCGATCACCGCGCTGCTCCGCGTCGCCAACGCGCTGCAGGTCAACATCGCCCAGCTGTTCGACCTCAACGCGGCCCCCAACGTGCGCTACACGCTGCAGCGCGCGGGAGACCACAGCTCCCCGGAGAAGGGCTACGGCCTGCTGCCGCTCGCGACGGGCCGGGCGGCCAAGATGATGGAGCCGTTCCTCATGCGCCCCGCCCGGTCGCCCGGGACGATCGGCGGTCCCCGGTGGGCCCATGGCGGCGAGGAGATGTTGTTCGTGGTCTCGGGCAGGATCGCCGTGAAGCTCGGCGGCGAAGAGATCCTGATGGGCCGGGGCGACTGTCTCTACTTTTCCGGCGAGGAGCGGCACGAAATCCGGAGCCTCGGCGACGAGCAGGCGGAAGTTCTTGTCGTGATCGCCTCCGGCGCCGCGCCGACGGTCTCCGCCCGCGCCGACGGGTGAAGCCGATCTTCTGCGCGCTAAGCAGAAGCCGAAAGCCGCCGGCCCCGCCTCACACCCATCGGTGGAGGATTTACGATCGCCTGCGGGACGCTGGCCGTCGCGGCGAGCCGCCGTTGACTTAGAAGATCAAGGCCTTGGCTTCGATGGAACGGGGCTCAAGCCGCGGCGGCGGTGTCTTCGAACCAGGTTCGGTGCCTCTGCTCGTCGCCAAGCGCCTGCTCGAAGAAGGCGACGGACTCGGGGCGCGCATCCTGGTGCTGGCGGGCGCGGTCATAGGCCGTCACCGTGTCGTCCTCGTTGGTCTTCATCGCCTTCAGGATCGCGCTGTCGCCCATCAGCCCGGCGATCGCCACTTTCCCGGTCGTCAGCATCTGCTTCATGTCGCCTTCGCGCGGAGCCTCGATCCCGAGCTCCGACGCTATGGTCTTCAGCGTCGAGACATGCGCGAGATGGTCGTTGCGGAAGGCGGCGACCTGCGCCTTGAGGGCCTCGCTTTCGAGCTTGTCGATGGTCGAGTTGTAGGCCGCGATCGCGTCGTGCTCGAGATAGAGCAGATTCTGGACGAGCTTCGTGATGTCGCTCTCATGCCCGATGGTGGTGGCCATCATTTCTCTCCTGCGTTCTGGTGTTCGGTCGTAGGTCGTCAGTTGGCTCGGCGCCGTATGCGCCGTCGTGTCGGGGGTCGGTCTGCGAGGGAGCCGTCGCCCCCTTTGCATCCTTGACCGGCTCAGGCAGGACTGGCGGTCCTGCGCGCCGGCTCCGCCGCCGCGCATCACATCTTCTTCTGGAGCTTGGCGGCCATCTCGAAGATCTCGGCCGGGTCGTAATCGCTGGTGAAGGCGGCCGAGGCGCCCTGCAGCTCGTCGATCCGCGCGCCGTCGGGCGCGCCGTGCACGACCTCGAGCTCGCCGGGCGGATCATTGGGAAGCGCCTGCTCGCCCCGGCCCCAGATCGAGGCCATGTCGCGGTAGGTCTCCTCGCCCCAGGTGTAAAGGCGACGGTGACTGCCCTCGTCGAGATACTTCTGCGATTCCGGAATCTTGGAGAGATCGATGTTCGGCGTCGGAAGCATCTTCTCCATCTCCACGCCGGTCAGGTTCTTGAGCGCAAGCGCATAGGAGTGCGCATGCACGGAGCCGCGGACGAGCAGATAGCCGCAGACCTCGCGGCCGGTCGGGTCGGACAGCGTCTCGTAGACCCGGAGCTTGTGCAGCCGCGCGCCGCACTCGAGGAAGAAGTTGTGCAGCAGGTCGAGGATCAGGTTGCCGGTCGTGAACACGAAGGTTCCGTTCCACGGCAGGCCGTTCGAATCCGCGGGCATGGCGCCGCCTCCGGCGTGGAGGAACGAGGCCGCCGAACGGATGTCCTTCATCTCCTCGAACGGCGCCTTGGAGACGTCGCGGTCGTGGTCGTCCTCCGGCGTCGGGCCATTGGCCAGCATCGCGACGCCGTTCGACACCAGCTCGACGTGGCCCAGTTCTTCCGCCGTGATGCTGGCGACGAGGCTGTAGAACGGCTTGGTCTTGGACTTGTTGCGGAAATTGAAGCTCTGGAACATGTAGTTGTTCAGCGTCGACATCTCGCCGAACTTGCCGCCCAGAAGCTC